>NZ_SZWP01000072.1:0-150796 GCF_005280825.1 Citrobacter sp. wls829 | reverse complement strand
ATCAGGAACTTGTTCGCACCTTCCCTAAAGTAAATTGTTAGATAGAATACAAAATAAAAGCGACACAATCATTAATATTTATTAAAGTGGAATTGGAAATGTTAAATAAAGAAGACTTTCGCATAGCTGTAATAGTCCCATGTTATAATGAGGAGGTATCGGTTGCTAATGTTATTAAAGATTTCAATCAATACTTACCCGAGGCCGAGGTCTATGTTTTTGATAATAACTCTACTGATAATACGGTAGCGATAGCTAAAAATGCTGGTGCACATGTTTTCTGTGTAAAAGAAAAGGGAAAAGGGAAAAGGGAATGTTGTACGTCGGATGTTTGCTGATGTCGATGCAGATATCTATGTCATGGTTGATGGGGATGCTACATATGATGCTTCAATCAGTCGCGTTTTGATAGATAAGCTTGTTTCTGAAAGATTAGATATGGTCGTCGGTGTACGTGAGCATACAGACAAGAATGCATATCGTGCAGGACATACATTTGGGAACAAGGTTCTGACTGGTTGTGTTAAAAGTATTTTCGGTGGTGATTTTTCAGACATGCTTTCTGGTTATAGAGTATTTTCAAAAAGATATGTTAAGTCTTTCCCTGCTATGGCAAAAGGGTTTGAAACCGAGACTGAGTTAACTGTACATGCGCTTGAACTTAGAATGCCCTATTCTGAAGTTGTCACACCATACTTTGCAAGGATGGAAGGTTCTACTAGTAAATTAAGTACCTATAAGGACGGGGTAAGAATATTAAAAACAATTGTTAAACTTTACTCTTCTGAAAGACCTTTTTTATTCTATAGCATTGCGGCATTTTTATTTGCCCTCATTGGTATTATATTGTCGTTGCCACTGTTAAAATATTTTTTAGATACAGGTTTAGTGCTTAGGCTCCCGACGGCTATCCTATCAACAGGACTAATGATATTTTCATGTATTCTGTTTATCACTGGATTGATTCTGGAAAATATAACTGCAGGCCGTAGGGAAGTTAAGCGGTTATTCTATTTATCAATTAAAAACATATATTAATAATCTCATTATTAGTTAGCTTATTTTCTGATTATAATATTAATTGTTTATAAGGTTAAGGAATGATTTTTACAATTAAAAAACACAAGTTTGATATGGAAATATTGTATATTCCAATTGTTTTTATTCTTGTGCTTATTGGTTTGTATATTACAAATTCACAACAAAAAAACGTCAATGCATTAGGCTGTGATAATTATGGTTATATGAGGCAAGCTGAGCTTTTCCGAGATAATGGTTTCATTTCTGGATTCAATTCTGATCTTAATGAGCCGCAGATAACATATTTAAAGGATATTGCAAAAAGATCCGATATGCCATCTGATGATTGGAAACAAGCAATAGCACCCCATTGTCACCATTATATTGCAGAGACAGATAAGATCGTCGACCAGTATCCTGTGGGGACCGGTTTTATTATGTCTATTTTTCCGGAAGGTAAATCGCAACCTATTATCTTAATATTAGGATGCTTTTTATTCGCTTGTATGCTGATTCACATCACTTCAACAGTAAAATTTGATGTGAAACGTTTTGTTTTGACTGTTGCCTATATTTTATTGTTTTTCTTCTATATTAACTCTCCTAGAACATTCAGCAGTCAATCTATTGTTTTATCCTATTTGTTTATTCCTCTGCTTGTATTTGTGAACTTTAAATCAAGAGTCGGAAAACAATATAATTTATTTTTTATTGTTGTTTCTGGTATAATTAGTGGTGTTCTTATTAACGTAAGGATTCCAAATGTTTTTGTTGTGGCATTTACTTTCTTTTACCTGTTTAGATATGATTTTACAATAACGATAATAAAAAACATTACTAGTAAAGTTAAATATTTATCTGCATGGTCTGGTGGTGTTATATTTTTTGGATTTATTCCATTTTTTTATTATAATCTAATAAACGCAGGAGGCATTCTAAATACTACCTATGATTCAAATGATACTAAAGTCAATTTTCTTGGTATTCCTAAGGCACTAGGCTTTTATTTTTCTGATATCTACAGTGCAGCACTTCTCATTGCGACTGCTATTTTTTTATTATTTGGTTATAGAGATTATACTAATGGCAATAAAAAAATTAAATTTACTTTGTTAATTGGTCTTGGTTTTTATTTATTTAACATTATTTTCTTTGCTGCACATGATATCAATAATAACTATTATCCCAACCCTCTTTCATTTATAGTGTTATCAACTGTTTTTATTGAAATCGTCTATGCTTGCAAGCAAAGAACCTACCATATCTCAACGTTTTTCTTTTATTTCATTATCATATGTATCTCTCTATTGAATTATGTTAATACATATTCATATCGCCCTACTCTTGATGTTCCTGCTTGGATAAAAACAGATTCAGTTGTTTGGGATTATTTATTTAATGGATCGCTTGGTTACTATAATAATCATACTGCATCTAAACTATTACACTCTACTCCTGCCACTCAAGATCGGCTAATAGATTTAGTGCGCAGGGATGGTAAAGAACAATATTTTATCAATGATGACCCTGCACTAAAAGGTGTATGTGACCGCATCGCTGCTAAATATGGGGTCTATCCTGCTGGTGTAGCGGATTTGTTTGGGATATTTGATGTTTGGCTGTTAAAGCCAGAGGCTAAGCTATCTCCCGCATCGTCAAAAGGGCTTAGCAGTTGCGATCATTCACTTAATTTTTTTCCAATTCAAGAAATAAAAAACATTGTGCTTTCTATTGAAGATTATAAATATGTGGGGGAGAATATAATTCTTAGCGTAATCATTAAAAACAACTCGGATTGGCCACTGTTCGGTGGCGCTGGGAAACATCCTGTACGCCTTTCATGGTCTGACACAAAGATATCTAAGACTGGTTATCCCACTACAAGGCAAGATATACCAAAAGATACATTTATTTACGACGGTGCTTCAAAGTCATTTGATGTCAAAATCCCGAAGAGTGATATTCATACTAATGTTATTTATTTGTCTCTTTTAGCAGAGGGAAATGTCTGGTTCCAAGATCATGGTCTTTCACAAGTTTCAATACACCTCCAGTGAATTTAATGTCTAAATTGGTTGGGGTAATTAAAGTAAATGTGCAGTTTGTTTTAAAATAAAGTTTGTTATGGATGTAAATAGCTCATGAGGGTATTTTATCGAAGCGTAAGTCTTACTGGATTCATGAAATTTGGCATTGTCGGTGGTGTCGGATTTATTGTTGATGCGGCTGTTATGTATGCGCTCAAGACGTTTACGGGTGTATACGTTGCAAAAATAATATCTTTTTTTTGCGCTGTATTTGTTACCTATTTACTAAATAGGATATTCACATTTAAAGAAAAAGCATCAGGATTAACTAACCGTGAAGAGTTCAGTCGTTATCTTCTCCTAATGCTTTTGGGAGGTGTAATAAATTATACAGCTTTTTATCTTTCGGTTACGTTTAGTTCATTCATTTATACTTATCCTATTTTTGGCGTGGCGATAGGTAGTTTGACCGGAATGGTATTTAACTATATAACTTCAAGTCGTTTAATTTATAAAAACTCATGATGTTAAGCTAAAATAGATCTACCTATCATTTTTTAACTGAGCTACTATGCAGAAAAACCTTCAGGATGTTGTTTTCCTGAAGAGATCACCTGACAGGAGTACATAATGTCTAAGCAACAAATCGGCGTCGTTGGTATGGCTGTGATGGGGCGCAACCTGGCGCTCAACATCGAAAGCCGTGGTTACACCGTGTCCGTTTTCAACCGCTCACGTGAAAAAACGGAAGAGGTTATCGCCGAGAATCCGGGGAAAAAACTGGTTCCTTACTATACGGTAAAAGAGTTTGTTGAATCCCTGGAAACGCCTCGTCGGATCCTGTTGATGGTGAAAGCGGGCGCGGGTACTGATGCTGCTATTGATTCCCTGAAGCCGTATCTGGATAAAGGCGATATCATCATTGATGGTGGTAATACCTTCTTCCAGGACACCATCCGCCGTAATCGTGAACTGTCAGCTGAAGGTTTTAACTTCATCGGTACCGGTGTTTCCGGTGGTGAAGAGGGCGCGCTGAAAGGGCCTTCTATCATGCCTGGTGGCCAGAAAGAAGCTTACGAACTGGTTGCGCCAATTCTGACTAAGATTGCTGCTGTCGCCGAAGACGGTGAGCCGTGCGTAACGTACATCGGTGCGGATGGTGCGGGTCACTACGTGAAGATGGTTCACAACGGTATCGAATATGGCGATATGCAGCTAATTGCTGAAGCCTATTCTCTGCTGAAAGGTGGTTTGAACCTGTCTAACGAAGAGCTGGCAAGCACTTTCACCGAATGGAACAATGGTGAACTGAGCAGCTATCTGATCGACATCACCAAAGACATCTTCACCAAAAAAGATGAAGAAGGTAAATACCTGGTTGACGTCATTCTGGATGAAGCCGCTAACAAAGGTACCGGTAAGTGGACCAGCCAGAGTTCCCTGGATCTCGGTGAGCCGCTGTCGCTGATTACTGAATCCGTATTCGCTCGCTACATCTCTTCTCTGAAAGAGCAGCGTGTTGCGGCCTCTAAAGTCCTGACCGGACCTAAAGCTCAGCTAGCGGGTGATAAAGCCGAATTTATCGAGAAAGTGCGTCGCGCGCTGTATCTGGGTAAAATTGTGTCTTACGCCCAGGGCTTCTCTCAGCTGCGCGCCGCTTCTGACGAACACAACTGGGATCTGAACTACGGTGAGATTGCCAAGATCTTCCGTGCGGGCTGCATCATTCGTGCGCAGTTCCTGCAGAAGATCACCGATGCTTACGCTAAAAATTCCGGTATTGCTAACCTGCTGCTTGATCCGTACTTCAAGAACATCGCTGATGAATATCAGCAGGCGCTGCGTGATGTCGTCGCGTATGCCGTGCAGAATGGTATTCCGGTTCCGACCTTCTCCGCGGCGGTTGCTTATTACGACAGCTATCGTGCAGAAGTTCTGCCTGCTAACCTGATCCAGGCGCAGCGTGACTACTTCGGTGCGCACACCTATAAGCGCACAGATAAAGAAGGCGTGTTCCATACGGAATGGCTGGATTAATCTGATTTAACCCAAACGAAAATGCAGGCCCGGAGCGCTCCTCCGGGCTTTTTTATGGGCAAAAAACGGCATTCGGTCAGGTCTGATAGGCGTAGCTGTGCTAAATCGCGATATAATGCACTTATGCTGATCCGATACGACAACGTTGGGTCTAACGACGGTGATTTGTTCACTCTTTAATGTTTAACCAAAAGAAGTTAGAGCTAATGAAAATAACGATTTCAGGTACAGGTTATGTGGGGCTATCGAACGGTATTCTGATTGCCCAGCACCACGAAGTGGTTGCGCTGGATATTGTGCAATCCAAAGTGGACATGTTGAATCAGAAACAGTCACCGATTGCTGATAAAGAAATTGAAGAGTATCTGGCCACAAAAGATCTCAACTTCCGCGCTACCACCGACAAGCAAGAGGCTTATCGCAATGCTGATTATGTCATTATTGCCACGCCAACTGATTATGATCCTAAAACCAACTACTTCAATACGTCCAGCGTGGAATCAGTCATCCGAGATGTACTGGAGATAAATCCGCAGGCGGTAATGATTATAAAATCAACTATTCCGGTTGGTTTTACCCAGTCGATTAAAGAGCGCCTGGGTACGGAGAATATTATTTTCTCACCGGAGTTTCTGCGTGAAGGCAAGGCGCTTTATGACAATCTCCATCCTTCACGTATTGTGATAGGCGAGCGTTCCGCGCGTGCTGAACAATTTGCGGCATTGTTGCAGGAAGGTGCCATCAAGCAAGACATTCCCACATTATTTACCGACTCAACCGAAGCCGAAGCCATTAAACTGTTTGCCAATACCTATCTTGCCATGCGCGTGGCGTACTTTAACGAGCTTGACAGTTATGCTGAGAGTTTAGGTCTGGATACCCGCCAAATCATCGAAGGTGTCTGTCTGGATCCGCGTATTGGTAATCACTATAACAACCCCTCATTTGGTTATGGCGGCTATTGCCTGCCGAAAGACACCAAACAGTTGCTGGCAAACTACCAGTCGGTTCCCAATAATCTTATCTCTGCCATTGTGGATGCCAACCGCACGCGTAAAGACTTTATTGCCGACTCCATCCTTGCACGCAAGCCGAAGGTGGTCGGGGTTTATCGCTTAATCATGAAAAGTGGTTCTGATAACTTCCGCGCATCGTCCATTCAGGGGATCATGAAGCGGATTAAAGCCAAAGGCGTGCCGGTGATTATTTTTGAACCGGTGATGAAAGAGGATGAATTTTTCCATTCGCGCGTGGTACGCGATTTAGATGTGTTTAAAAATGAAGCGGACATTATCATCTCTAACCGTATGACGCCGGAACTAAGTGATGTCGCCGATAAGGTGTACACCCGCGATCTGTTTGGTAATGACTAACCTATATCGCGAATAAAAGAGGCCTTTTAAAAGGCCTCTTTTATATTTCAGAACGAACGAATTTATACCGCGTAGAAATCGCGATACCAGCCCACAAAGTTTTTCACACCATCTTTAACGGTTGTTTCGGGTTTAAAGCCAATCACGTCGTATAGTGCTTGAGTATCTGCGCTGGTTTCCAGCACGTCTCCGGGTTGCAGTGGCAGCATATTTTTAGTGGCTTCAATGCCTAGCGCTTCTTCCAGTGCCTTGATGTAATCCATCAACTCGACCGGGGCGCTATTGCCAATATTGTAGACGCGATAGGGGGCAATGCTGGTCGCTGGAGTGCCGGTTTCAACGGTCCACTGTGCGTCGGTCTGCGGAATAATGTCCTGCAAGCGAATAATCGCCTCGGCGATATCATCAATATAGGTAAAGTCGCGCTTCATTTTACCAAAGTTATAGACGTCGATGCTTTTCCCTTCCAGCATCGCTTTGGTGAACTTAAACAGCGCCATATCCGGGCGACCCCACGGGCCGTACACGGTGAAGAAACGCAATCCCGTGGTCGGCAGGCCATATAAATGCGAGTAGGTATGCGCCATCAGCTCGTTGGCTTTTTTGGTTGCCGCATATAAGGACACGGGGTGATCAACGGAATCATCTGTGGCAAACGGCATCTTGCGGTTCAGACCGTACACTGAACTAGAAGAGGCGTAGAGCAAGTGTTGGATTTGGTTATGCCGACACCCTTCCAGTACGTTCAAAAAGCCGGTCAGATTGGAGTCTGCGTAAGCATGTGGATTGTCGATTGAGTATCGAACGCCCGCCTGTGCGGCGAGATGGATCACGCGATCAAAGCGCTCCTCCGCGAAAAGTGCCGCCATGCTTTCCCGGTCAGCTAAATCAAGCATATGAAAATGGAATCCGGGGTGTACCAGCAACGCCAGGCGCGCCTGCTTAAGGCTGGCATCGTAGTAATCGTTGAGATTATCCATACCGACCACCTGGTGGCCAGCGTCCAGCAAGCGTTTACTAACGTGGAAGCCGATAAAACCGGCGGCACCCGTAACCAGGTATTTCATTTTTGCACCTCTGTCTGGCTTTATAGTTGCCAGGCGCCATCAGGCGCCAGAAAGGGAGAATCATACCGTTTGACGATAAAAAAGATAATCGTTATCTGTTATTACCCTGTTCGGTTTTTCTGGTTACCTATTGGCGTTTCCTGTCCTTTCTGTCAGGAAAAATAGTGCTGCACGACCTCAAGTTTAAAGCTGAGAGAATACTTGCACATAAAAAACTGCACCTTACTTCGTTGGATGTCCAACTTTTTGGGTGCAGTTCATCGCCCGGTTTTTTTACGCCCGAAGTTTACTGATGCCGCTGACGCAAATTCTCTATTACCGTGGTCAGATCGAGATCCTGATCCTGCAGCAGTACCAGCAGGTGATACATCAGATCGGATGCCTCATTGGTCAGTTCGAAACGGTCATGTACCGTTGCGGCCAGCGCGGTCTCCACGCCTTCTTCACCGACTTTCTGGGCGATGCGTTTGGTGCCGCTGGCATACAGTTTAGCCGTGTAGGAACTCTCCGGGTCCGCCGTTTTACGCTCAGCAAGTAGCTGTTCAAGTTGATACAGGAACAGCCACTGGTGGCTGGCCTCGCCAAAACAGCTGCTGGTCCCTTTATGGCAGGTGGGCCCAATCGGGTTCACCAGCACCAGTAACGTGTCGTTATCGCAATCGGGCGTAATGCTGACCACATTGAGGAAGTTGCCGGAGGTTTCGCCCTTGGTCCACAGGCGCTGTTTGGTGCGCGAGAAAAAGGTCACTTTGCCGCTTTCAAGCGTTTTGTCCAGTGCTTCAAGGTTCATATAACCCAGCATCAATACTTCGCCGGAGACCGCATGCTGTACGACAACCGGCATCAGTCCGTCGGTTTTTTCCCAGTCCAGTTCGCGGCATTGTTGCTTCGTTAACATATCCTGATCTCCACGCCCTGCGTTGCCAGGTACGTTTTTAATTCACCAATATTAATAATCTGCTTGTGGAACACTGAAGCGGCGAGCGCGCCATCGACATCCGCATCCTGGAAGGCAGCAAGGAAGTGTTCCATGGTTCCTGCGCCGCCGGAGGCGATCAGCGGAACGTGGCATACTTTACGTACTTTTTTCAGTTGTTTGAGATCGTAGCCGTTACGCACGCCGTCCTGGTTCATCATATTGAGGACGATTTCACCTGCGCCGAGTTTTTGCACCTCTTGAACCCAGTCGAGGGTTTCCCACTGGGTGACGCGGGTTCGGCTTTCATCGCCAGTGTATTGATTAACGTGATACTTCCCAGTTTCGGCGTCATGCCAGGTATCGATCCCAACCACGATGCACTGCACGCCAAAGCGCTCGGCAAGGCGAGTAATCAGCGACGGGTCAGCCAGCGCAGGGGAGTTGACAGAAATTTTATCCGCGCCGAAAGTCAGTATTTTCGCAGCATCGTCCACTGACTTAATCCCGCCCGCCACGCAGAACGGGATGTCGATCACTTCCGCTACGCGCGATACCCAGCTCTTATCGACTACACGTCCATCGCTGGAGGCGGTGATATCGTAGAACACCAGCTCATCTGCGCCCTCGTCGGCATAGCGTTTCGCCAACGGGACGATGTCACCGATGACCTCGTGATTACGAAACTGGACGCCTTTCACTACCTGACCATCGCGAACGTCCAGACACGGAATTATGCGTTTTGCCAGCATTGAATGGCCTCCTCAACGGTGAATTTTCCTTCCAGCAGCGCGCGTCCGACGATCACGCCGCGCACGCCGGTTCCGCGCAGGGCGGCAACGTCGTCGATATCACCAATACCGCCGGATGACTGAAAGGCCACCTGCGGATATTTAGCGCAGATTTCTTCATAAAGCGATACGTTAGAGCCTGCCAGCGTGCCGTCGCGGGAGATATCGGTGCACAGCACATGCTTCAGGCCAACGGGCAGGTAGGTTTCCACCAGTTCTTCCAGCGAAACGCCGGAGTCTTCCTGCCAGCCGCTGACCGCGACCTGTTTGTTGCCTTGTTCGTCAAAACGCACATCCAGCGCCAGCACCAGTGCATCTGCACCGAAACGCTCGAACCAGCCTTTGACGACTTCAGGTGATTTTACCGCCGTCGAGCCAACCACAACGCGCGCCACGCCGGCTGCCAGCAGGGCCGCAACGTCCTCTTCTGTGCGCACACCGCCGCCAACCTGCACCGGTACGTTGACACCGGCGACCAGCGTTTTAATCAGCGGGATCTGACGCTTGAGCGGATCTTTCGCGCCGGTTAAATCTACCAGGTGCAGAACCTCTGCACCTTGTGCGGCGTAATCCTGCAAGCGCGGCAGGGGATCGTTGCCGTAATCACGCTGGGTGGCGTAATCGCCCTGGTGGAGACGCACAACTGTGCCGTCGATTAAATCTAATGCCGGAATAATCATCACATCTCCAGAAAATTTTTCAGCAACAGCGCCCCAGCGGCACCCGAGCGCTCAGGGTGAAACTGTACGCCGAAGAAATTATCTTTTTGTACCGCTGCAGTGAACGGTTCACCGTAATGGCACTGGGCGATGGTCGAGGGATTGACTGGCATTGCGTAGCTGTGAACAAAATAAAAATACGCGCCATCGTCAATGCCGCGGAACAGGCGATTTCCCGCCTGCGGATACACCCGGTTCCAGCCCATATGCGGCAGTGGCAGGCCAAAGTCAGTCATCTTAGGTACGTCTTGCTCAATAATACCCAGCATATCGACGCCATTGCTCTCTGCACTGCGCCGACCGAGCAGTTGCATACCCAAACAAATCCCCAGAACCGGTTGGGTACAGGCTTTGATCAGCTCAATCAGTTCGCGTTCACGTAGCTGGTCCATCGCCGCCTGCGCGGTCCCGACGCCGGGCAGAAAAAGCTTATCAGCGCGCAGTACCACATCGGCGTCGCGGCTGACGATGGGGTCATAACCGTGACGCGCCACGGCAGATTTCACTGAGTTGAGGTTGGCGCAGCCGGTGTCGAGGATCACCACGTTCATCACAGCACTCCTTTTGAGGAGGGAAGGGTATCGCCCTCAACGCGAATCGCCTGGCGCAGCGTGCGGCCAAAGGCCTTGAACAGGCTTTCCACACGGTGGTGATCGTTTTTGCCCTTGGTCTTCAGGTGCAGCGTCACGCCCATGGTGTAAGAGAGCGAACGGAAAAAGTGCTCGATCATCTCGGTGCTCAGATCGCCAACGCGCTGATAGGTGAATTCAGCCCGGTATTCCAGGTGCGGACGTCCGGAGATATCCAGCGCGCAGCGGGCCAGGCATTCGTCCATTGGCAGCACAAACCCGAAGCGGTTGATGCCACGCTTGTCACCCAACGCCAGTTTTAACGCTTCGCCCAGCGCCAGACCGGTATCTTCTACGGTGTGGTGATCGTCAATATACAAGTCGCCCTTGACGGTGATTTCCATGCGAAAACCGCCGTGGGTCGAGATTTGATCCAGCATGTGGTCAAAGAAGCCGACGCCGGTATTAATTTTGCTGCGGCCCTCGCGGTCCAGCCACACTTTGACGTCAATCTGCGTTTCTTTGGTATTACGCTCAACGTGGGCGTAGCGGTCGCGTTTGGTCAGCTGTTCGCTAATCATCGACCAGTTCAGGGTGTCACGGTGGTAGCGTAACCCGCCGATACCCATGTTTTCAGCCAGCTGAATGTCGGTTGCGCGGTCGCCAATCACGTAGCTGTTCGCGGTATCCAGCGCCTGTTCAGCCAGATACTGTTCGACCAGCTTCACTTTTGGTTTACGGCAGTCGCATTCGTCTGCTGGCAGGTGCGGGCAGATCAGCACCTCATCAAACACCACGCCCTGCGAGGTGAAAATTTGCATCATCAGGTTATGCGGCCCGTCAAACTCAGCCTGCGGGAAGCTTTGCGTTCCCAGTCCATCCTGGTTGGTGATCATCACCAGTTTATAACCGGCTTTTTGCAGCTTGAGCAGGGCAGGGACAACCTCCGGCTCAAAGGCCAGTTTGTCAAAGCGATCAACCTGAAAGTCACTTGGCGGTTCTGAAATCAGGGTTCCATCACGGTCAATAAAAAGATACTTCTGGCTCATACTTGCTCCGCACGTAAAGCGTCAATGACGCGCTGGCTTTCTTCACGGGTGCCGACGGTGATCCGCAGGCAGCCGCTTAATGAAGGTTGTTTGTTCTGGTCTCGTAAGATAATGCCCTGATCCCACAAAGATTTAAACACAGAACTGGAAGCGGTAAAGCGGGCCAGAATATAGTTGGTTTCAGAGGTGAAAACCTGCTCCACGCAGGGGATCGTGTTCAGGGTATCCACCAGGTACTGACGCTCTTGTAGGATCTGCGCTACGCGTTCACGCATGGCGGCAATGCCTTGTGATGTCAGCGCCTGGGCGGCGATATCGGCTACCGGCGTCGACAGCGGGTAGGGGGCGATCACTTTCAACAGCAGGTTAATCACCTCTTCATTGGCCAGCGTAAATCCGCAGCGCAACCCTGCCAGCGCAAACGCCTTGGAAAGGGTACGCAGAACCACCAGGTGTGGATATTCCGTTAACCAGCCGGCCAGCGTCGCCTGCGGACAGAACTCAATGTACGCTTCATCGGCGACCACAATGGCTTTACCTTGGGTCATTTCAAGCAGCGAGCGTAGATCTTGTGGGTTAATCAACTGGCCGGTCGGATTGTTAGGGCTGCAAACGTAAACCACCTTCACGCCATCAAGCTTGTCGGCAATGCCCTGGAGATCGAGCTGCCAGTCGGCAAGCGTAGGCACGGTGCGGCATTCCACGCCGATGGTCTCAGCGCTGACGCTGTACATGCCGTAGGTCGGCGGGCAGTAAAGAATGGCATCCTGGCCGGGTTCACAAAACGCGCGGACCAACAGTTCGATACCTTCATCTGCCCCTCGGCTAACCAACACCTGCTCCGGTTTAACGCCCGCGTACTGTGCGTAATTCTCAATCACCGCTTTTGGCTGACATTCCGGGTAACGGTTAAGCGTCTGCTGGCTGAGCTGAAACTCAACGGCCGTCGGGAACTCGTTGGCATTCAGCCAGACGTCGCCATTACCGCCCAGACGACGGGCAGACTGATAGGGCGTCAGTTCGCGGACATTTTTACGGGCTAAATCGGTGACGCTAAGAATGTTGTCAGTGCTCATGCTTGCTCCTTGAGGGCGTTAACACGCAGGGTGACGGCATTTTTGTGGGCGGTCAGTCGCTCCGCGGCGGCCAGCGTTTCGATGGTTGAGGCGAGGGCTGAGAAACCTTGTGGCGACAGTTCCTGGACGGTCATCCGCTTTTGGAAGTCTGCCAGCCCGAGGCTTGAACAGGTCGCGGTGTAACCGTAGGTCGGTAGCACGTGGTTTGTCCCTGAGGCATAATCACCGGCGGATTCCGGTGACCAGTCACCGAGAAACACGGAGCCGGCGTTGGTGATGTCATCGACCAGTTCACGGGCGTTACGGGTCTGAATGATCAGGTGCTCTGGGCCGTACTGGTTAGAAATGGCGATGCACTGCGCCAGATCCCGGGTCACAATCAGACGGCTGGCGCTCAGCGCCTGACGCGCTGTTTCCGCGCGTGGTAGTTCAGCAAGCTGGCGTTCAACGGCGTCAGCCACGCGGCGGGCTATCCCGGCATCTGGCGTCAGCAGGATCACCTGAGAGTCCGGGCCGTGCTCGGCCTGTGAGAGCAAATCAGAGGCGACGAAATCCGGGGTCGCGCCACTGTCGGCAATCACCAGGACTTCGGAAGGGCCGGCCGGCATATCAATGGCCGCACCGTCCAGACGCTGGCTTACCTGGCGCTTGGCCTCCGTTACCCAGGCATTACCGGGGCCAAAAATTTTGTCGACTTTTGGTACCGATTCGCTACCGAAGGCCAGAGCGGCAATTGCCTGGGCGCCACCGACGTTAAACACTTCTTGCACACCGCACAGCTGCGCCGCATACAAAATTTCGTCGGCGATAGGCGGTGGCGAGCACAGCACCACGCGTTGGCAACCAGCAATACGGGCCGGGGTGGCAAGCATCAAAACCGTTGAGAAGAGTGGGGCCGATCCCCCCGGAATATACAAACCGACGGAGCTTACTGGACGTGTCACCTGCTGGCAACGCACCCCGGGCTGCGTTTCAATATCTACCGCGGGCAGTTTTTGCGCGTTGTGAAACGTTTCAATATTTTTCACCGCGACCGCCATCGCCTGCTTGAGGTCATCACTCAGACGCACGCTGGCGGCGGAAATCTCTTCGGCACCGACTTTCAGCGCGCTGACGGTGGTTTTATCAAATTTGGCGCTGTATTCGCGCAGCGCCGCATCACCGCGTGATTTGACGTTATCCAGAATGTCGCTGACAGTACGGGTGATGCTGTCCGAGGCAGAGATTGCCGGGCGCATCAGCAATTCGCGTTGCTGTTCTATGCTGCAGGTATTCCAGTCAATCAGGGTATTGAAGCTCATGGTCGTTACTCCATTATCGGGTGTTGCCGGATGGCGACGCTGCCTTATCCGGCCTACAAGACCCGTAATATCAATGATTGTGACAATTCTTGTAGGCCTGATAAGCGAAGCGCCATCAGGCATCAGATCACTCCATCATCTTCTCAATTGGCAGCACCAGAATCGAACTGGCACCGAGCGCTTTCAGTTTTTCCATGGTTTCCCAGAACAGGGTTTCGCTGCTGACCATGTGCATGGCCACGCGCTGCTGATCGCCTGCCAGTGGCAGAATAGTTGGACGCTCTGCGCCTGGCAGCAGGGCGATGACCTCGTCCAGACGTTCGGTTGGGGCGTGCATCATGATGTACTTGGATTCGCGGGCCTGAATCACGCCCTGAATGCGGGTCAGTAATTTATCGATCAGCTGCTGCTTGGCTTCCGCCATCTCGCCGTCGCGCTGGATCAGGCAGGCTTTGGAGCGGTAAATCACTTCGACTTCACGCAGGCCGTTGGCTTCCAGCGTGGCGCCGGTTGAGACCAGATCGCAAATCGCATCGGCCAGGCCCGCACGCGGGGCAACTTCTACTGAGCCGTTTAGCAGGCAGGATTTAAACGTGACGCCTTTCTGATCGAGATAACGTTTCAGCAGGTGCGGGTAGGAAGTGGCAACACGTTTACCGTTCAGCGAAGCCGGGCCGTCCCAGGCTTCGTCCGCCGGGGTGGCTAACGAGAGGCGACAGCCACCGAAGTCGAGACGACGCAGCGTAAAGTAGCGCGGATCTTCGCCCTGCGCCCGGCGGTTGAGCAACTCTTCTTCTAAAACGTTTTCACCAATGATGCCGAGGTCAACCACGCCGTCCATCACCAGACCCGGAATATCGTCATCACGCACGCGGAGAATATCAATCGGCATGTTCTCTGCCATCGCAATCAGGCGCTGGGTGTGAAGATTAATTTTAATGCCACAGCGGGCCAGTAATTCGCGTGAATCATCGCTTAAGCGGCCTGATTTCTGCATAGCTATGCGTAAACGGGTATTGTCTAACATTCTCTTGTCCTCGTTATCCTGTCTGAATCGGTCTGGGTCACGCACCAAAAAAAAAGCCCCCGGAAGAATTCTTCCGGGGGCTTTCTCATGCGCTCATGCACCACTGGAAGAGTTAAATGTCTCCCAGCACACATCGCCTGAAAGACTAGTCAGGATGATGGTGATGATGGTGTTTAAATTGAGCGCGTGTCATAAAATTTTCTCGATGAATGTTTATTCATTTGATGTCTTTTAACCTAAACCACTTTAGTCACCGAAAGCAAGGGCTTTTTTTGATCATTAATTCATTTCATATTGATACTATGAATTGTCAGCCACCGTGGGCTGGCGTAGCCTTGGGTAACAGGCCACAAGTCAGGAGAGAAGGCATGAAAAAGGTCGCAATTGTCGGGTTAGGTTGGTTAGGCATGCCGTTAGCCATGTCGCTGGCGGCGCGAGGCTGGCAGGTCACCGGCAGCAAAACCACGCTGGATGGGGTGGAAGCGGCCCGTATGAGCGGTATCGAAAGCTACTCGCTGCGCCTTGAACCTGAGCTGGTGTGCGCGTCAGACGATCTCGATGCGCTGATGGATGTCGATGCGCTGGTCATCACGCTGCCCGCCCGCCGTAGCGGTCCGGGTGAAGATTTTTATCTGCAGGCGATGCAGGAGCTGGTCGACAGTGCGCTGGCATACCGCATTCCACGGGTTATTTTTACCAGCTCGACGTCGGTGTATGGTGACGTACAGGGAGCCGTGAAGGAAGGCTCGCCGCGCAATCCGGTGACGGCAAGCGGTCGTGTGCTGAAAGAACTTGAGGACTGGTTGCATAACCTGCCGGGGACCTCGGTAGACATTGTGCGCCTCGCCGGGTTGGTTGGACCGGGCAGACACCCAGGGCGTTTTTTCGCCGGTAAAACGGCACCGGATGGACAGCATGGCGTCAATCTGGTGCATCTGGACGATGTGGTGTCGGCGATCGCTTTGCTGCTCCAGGCACCGAAAGGAGGACACATCTATAATATATGTGCGCCTATGCATCCGGCGCGTAATGTGTTCTATCCCCAGATGGCGCGTTTGCTGGGGCTGGAACCGCCGGAATTCCGGGACGGTGTGGATAACGGTAAAGGTAAAGTCATTGACGGCAACCGAATTTGCAATGAACTTGGGTTTGAGTACCAGTATCCCGACCCGCTGGTGATGCCGATGGAGTGACAGACCAGCAGCGTGCCGTCATATACCGCCAGGGGGTGAGTATGAAACCACTGCTGGACGTTCTGATCATCCTCGACGCGTTAGATAAAGAGGGAAGTTTCGCGGCGGCGTCGGCAAAATTGTTTAAGACGCCGTCCGCGCTGAGCTATACCGTCCATAAGCTGGAAAGCGATCTGAATATTCAATTGTTGGATCGCAGCGGGCATCGGGCGACGTTTACCCGCACCGGGCAGATGCTGCTGGAAAAGGGGCGGGAGGTACTGCATACCGTCCGCGAACTCGAAAAACAGGCCATCAAACTGCACGAAGGTTGGGAGAACCAGCTGGTTATTGGCGTGGATGACACCTTTCCTTTTTCACTGCTGGCCCCGCTTATCGAATCCTTCTACCAGCACCACAGCGTCACGCGGCTTAAATTTATCAACGGTGTACTGGGCGGTTCCTGGGAGGCGCTCACCCAAGGGCGGGCCGATATTATCGTCGGGGCGATGCATGAACCGCCTTCCGCGAGTAACTTTGGTTTTGCGCGTTTAGGTGACCTCGAACAGGTGTTTGTGATCGCACCGCATCATCCGCTGGCGCAGGAAGACGAACCACTGCAACGGCGTACCATTAAACGTTTCCGTGCCATTGTGGTGGGGGACAGTCCTCATCTGGCGAGCTTGTCGGGTTCTCAACTGCTTGACGATCAGGATGCAATCACCGTTTTTGACTTTAAAACCAAGCTGGAACTGCAGATCAGTGGGCTGGGATGCGGGTATTTACCGCGCTATCTGGCACAACGTTTTTTGGACAGCGGCGCCCTGATAGAGAAGAAAGTGGTCGCACAAATTATGTTTGAACCGGTGTGGATTGGCTGGAATGAACAGACGTCAGGATTAGCCAGCGCCTGGTGGCGAGATCAGATTTTAGCAAATAGTGCTATCGCAGGCGTTTATGTAAAATCGAGTGTCGATAAATCAGGCGGTTAGAGAAAAATATTTATTTTTGGCTATCTCATTCTCTTGTTATTTCTCTCCAATTTAGTGCAAAATATGCCGCTTGCAAAAAATGACATTAGCCGACGTTTTAATACGCGTCGGTTATTTTTTTGCATCAAACCAATCATTCATAAAAGAGGCCGGGCTTCGTACCGGATAGATACTTACTAAAAACCGACAGTTGTTGTCGCTGAGGAATTCGTAAAAATGGGGCAATTTTTTGCTTACGCGACGGTATTCACCGTAAAGGGGAATGACCATGTCGCATAACGTTACTCCAAACACCTCTCGCGTGGAATTACGTAAAACGCTTACGTTGGTTCCGGTTGTCATGATGGGCCTTGCCTATATGCAGCCGATGACGCTGTTCGATACATTTGGTATCGTTTCGGGCTTGACCGATGGTCATGTCGCGACGGCTTATGCTTTTGCGTTGGTTGCCATTCTCTTTACTGCGTTGAGCTACGGTAAACTGGTTCGCCGTTTCCCGTCTGCTGGCTCTGCGTACACCTATGCTCAGAAATCCATTAGCCCGACCGTAGGCTTTATGGTGGGCTGGTCATCACTGCTGGACTATCTGTTCATGCCGATGATCAACATCCTGTTGGCTAAAATCTACTTTGAAGCGCTGGTGCCGTCGGTACCGTCGTGGATCTTTGTTGTCGCGCTGGTGGGCTTTATGACCATCTCGAATCTGCGCAGCATCAAGGCCGTCGCGAACTTCAATACCCTGATTGTTATTTTGCAGATGGGTATTGTGGCAGTGATTGTTGGCCTGATCATTTACGGCATTATGCACGGCGAAGGCGCAGGCACGCTGACCAGCACCCGTCCATTCTGGTCTGAAGGCGCGCATGTGGTGCCGATGATTACCGGTGCAACTATCCTGTGCTTCTCGTTCCTTGGTTTTGACGGCATCTCTTCGCTGTCAGAAGAAACCAAAGACGCAGAGCGCGTTATTCCGAAGGCTATCTTCCTGACCGCGCTGATTGGTGGCCTGATCTTTATTGGTGCCTCCTACTTCCTGCAACTGTACTTCCCGGATATCTCTCGCTTTAAAGATCCGGACGCGTCACAGCCGGAAATCATGCTGTACGTTGCGGGTAAAACCTTCCAGTGGGGCGTGCTGGTGTTCTCCAGCGTCACCGTACTGGCATCCGGTATGGCGGCACATGCGGGCGTTTCTCGTCTGATGTACGTGATGGGGCGCGATGGCGTATTCCCGACCCGTTTCTTCGGTTATATTCACCCGAAATGGCGTACTCCTGCATGGAACGTGCTGCTGGTGGGTGCGATTGCGCTGCTGGCAATCAAATTTGACCTGGTGACGGCGACGGCGCTGATCAACTTCGGTGCGCTGGTGGCGTTTACCTTCGTGAACCTGTCTGTGATTTCACAGTTCTGGATCCGCGAAAAACGCAACAAGACGCTGAAAGACCACTTCAACTACCTGGTCATGCCGGTGTGTGGTGCTCTGACCGTCGGCGCACTGTGGGTTAACCTGGAAGAAAGCTCGATGGTTCTGGGTCTGATCTGGGCGGGTATTGGTCTGGTTTACCTGGCTTGCGTGACCAAAAGCTTCCGCAATCCGGTTCCACAGTACGAAGATATCGCGCAGTAATTGATGTTTGCCGGACTGGGGGCCTTGCGCCACCATCCGGCAAATTGCCTAACCGGAGACATGTTCTCCGGTTTTTTTATACCTGCGTGTTAGTTTCTCTTCTTACACAATCTCTTCGGCGTATTGCCAGAGTGATTTCAGCAGCACCAGCTTCTCTTTATTCTCCGCATACTGTTGACTCAGCATCTGCAATTCATTGGCATATTGCTGTAAAAACTCTGCGGTAAACACCTGACGGCGATGTTCCAGCCAGCGCTGCTGTTCAGACTCATCCAGCGTGCCGGGGAAGTTACGCGCGCGGTAATTAAACAGCAGCTTTTCAATACGCTTATCAACAAAGGTAATATCCAGTGCCGGTAAATTGCGTGGGTCGGTTTCCAGCACGATTTTCATCGCGGCGCGGTCGGCATCGCTGAAAAAACCGTTATACAGTTGGGCATCCACGTTGTCTGACGGTGTGAAGGGTTCTGCCTCGGAAAAAATAGCCACCACTTTATCGCGAACCTGGGGGTTTTCACGCAGGATTTTGAGGTTATCCAGACAATGCTGGCGGTTAATCCCCAGGCGGTCGGCATCTTCAGGGCGTAGTGTGTTGGCCTGTGCCAGAACCGGGCATTTGTTGATGTGCACCAGTTTCACGGGTACCGCTACGTTATCGCCCAGGTCGGCTTTGGCGGTGTAAAGGCGCTCACGCAGCGTGTCGCTATCCAGCTCAAGCAGGGGAGAAATATCACCGGCTAAGTCAACCATGATGACCGCGTTGCGATTGTCCGGGTGCCAGGCGAGCGGCGCAACCCAACTGGTATTGCCGCGCCATGCGCCGAACATGCCAGAGACATGAACCAACGGTTTCATTTGTGGGACATCGATCAGGGCGGCCAGCTTGTGTTTGTTCCGGTGGCTATAGAGATAGTCGAACAGACGAGGCTGACGCGACTTAACCAACTGCGCCATCGCAATGGTGGCGTACACGTCGGCCATCGCATCGTGGGCGTTGGCGTGTTCAATGCCGTTGGCTTTGGTCAAATGCTCAAGGCGGAAACTGGGTAACCCGTCGTCGTTTTCTGGCCAGTTAATGCCTTCCGGACGCAGGGCATAACAGGCGCGCATGACATCCAGTAAATCCCAACGTGAATTATCGTGCTGCCAGCTCCAGGCGTAGGGGTCGTAGAAATTGCGGTACAGGATATTGCGCGTCACTTCGTCGTCGAAGCGCACATTGTTATAGCCCACAATACAGGTTTTGGGCACGGTAAACAGGGCGTGAATGCGGGCAGCAAACGTTGCTTCGTTCTCTCCTTTTTCACGCGCTTCCTGCGGGGTAATACCTGTTATAAGTACCGCTTCCGGGTGCGGCAGATAGTCGTCCGCAGGCTTGCAATAAAAAACCTCTGGATCGCCGATAATGTTGAAATCGTTATCCGTGCGGATGGCCGCAAATTGCGCGGGCCTGTCCAGCGCCGGATGGGTACCAAAGGTTTCGTAATCGTGGAAGAGAAACGTAGGGTGCTGCTTGCCGTCATTCATTGTTCAGTTATGTCCGGGATCAATTTAGCGCTTTTATAAGAGTACCAAAAAATAGCGAGGTAATCAGCAAAGCGATTATCTGTTCGGGGAATCAGGTCGCAATAAAATTGAGATGAACGGTGCTTTTATATATTTCTTGAATTAATTAAACGATCGAAACTGTATTTATTGGCATGATTATCAGCAAGGATAATTTCATTTTAATAATTTGATTGATAACCATTATTGTTATTTTTACGGTTAATTGTTGAGTTTTGGAAGTTTTAAAAGTCTTTGTAAACAATAGGTTCTGATTCGTCAGGATGTTCTTGCTTCATTGTAAGGAAATGTGAGTGAGGTTAAAAATTAATAATATAAACTCCATATAATAATTGGATATATCTAATAACAGGAGGTTATATGAGCATTAGTCGGCGTAACTTTTTGCGCGGCGTGGGTATTGGCTGCTCCGCATGCGCAATAGGAACTTTTCCACCGGGGGCACTGGCGCGTAATGCACCAGAGAGTATCAAGGGGAAAACCTCACTCACGCCAAGTCTGTGCGAAATGTGTTCATTTCGCTGTCCCATTCAAGCTCAGGTCATTAATAATAAAACCGTTTTCATCCAGGGGAACCCTAATGCGCCGCAGCAGGGTACCCGGGTCTGTGCCCGAGGGGGCAGCGGCGTGAGCCTGGTTAACGATCCGCACCGTATTGTTAAACCGATGAAGCGCACCGGCCCGCGTGGCGCTGGAGAATGGCAGGTCATTAGCTGGCAGCAAGCCTATCAAGAAATTGCCGAAAAGATGAGTGTCATAAAAGCGCAATATGGTCCTCAGGGCGTTGTCTTCTCTTCTAAATCCGGCTCGCTTTCCGGTCATTTATTTCACCTGGCGACGGCTTTCGGTTCGCCGAACACTTTTACCCATGCCTCGACATGTCCCGCCGGGAAATCCATTGCCGCTAAAGTGATGATGGGCGGCGATCTGTCCATGGATATTGCCAACACCCGTTATATGGTCTCTTTTGGCCATAACCTCTATGAAGGTATTGAGGTTGCCGACACGCACGAACTGATGACCGCGCAGGAGAGAGGCGCGAAGATGGTCAGCTTCGACCCTCGCTTGTCCGTATTTTCCAGTAAAGCGGATGAATGGCATGCCATCAGGCCTGGCGGCGACTTGCCGGTACTGATGGCAATGTGCCACGTCATGATTAAAGAAAACCTGTATGACGCGCAGTTTGTGGAGCGTTATACCACGGGGTTTGCACAGCTGGCAGAGGCCGTACAAGAGACAACGCCTGAATGGGCGCAAAAGCTGGCTGATGTTCCTGCTGAAGTTATTACCCGCGTAACCCGAGAAATGGCGGCCAGCGCGCCTCGTGCCATCGTCAGCCCAGGCCACCGCGCGACGTTTTCTCAGGAAGAGATCGACATGCGGCGGATGATCTTCACCCTCAACGTGCTGCTGGGCAATATCGAACGTGAAGGTGGCATGTACCAGAAAAAGGCGGCGGCAACCTACAACAAGCTGGCTGGCGAAAAGGTCGCGCCAGTGCTGGCAAAACCGGATGTGAAATTACCGAAGCCAACCGCGCAGCGCATTGATCTGGTGGCACCGCAGTTTAAATACATCGCCGCGGGTGGCGGGGTCGTGCAAAGCATTATTGATGCCGTGTTAAAGCAGACTCCTTACCCGGTGAAGGGATGGATCATGTCCCGACATAATCCTTTCCAGACCGTGACCTGCCGACCCGATCTGGTCAAAACCGTGGAACAACTGGATCTGGTGGTCAGCTGCGACGTCTATTTAAGTGAAAGCGCGGCCTATGCTGACTATCTGTTACCGGAATGCACCTACCTTGAGCGTGATGAAGAAGTCTCTGATATGTCAGGGCTGAATCCAGCTTATGCATTACGCCAACAGGTAGTTGAGCCCATTGGCGATGCTCGTCCGAGCTGGCAAATCTGGAAAGAACTGGGTGAACAGTTGGGTCTCGGGCAATTTTACCCGTGGCAGGATATGCAGACGCGCCAGCTGTACCAGCTCAATGGCGATCACGCTTTATCCGCAGAACTGCGTCAGAAGGGATATCGGGAGTGGGGCGTACCGCTGTTATTTCGTGAACCTGAGGCCGTGCGCCAGTTTGTCGCGCGCTATCCTGGCGCAGTGCCCGCGGACAGCGATGGTACCTACGGGGAGCAACTGCGATTCAAATCCCCGTCAGGCAAAATCGAGCTTTATTCCGCAGAGCTGGAATCGTTACTTCCCGGCTACGGTATTCCACGCGCCCGCAATTTTGCCCTGAAGGGTGAAAATGAACTCTATTTCATCCAGGGCAAGGTGGCGGTTCACACCAACGGAGCAACGCAATATGTGCCTTTACTCAGTGAACTGATGTGGGACAACGCGGTGTGGATCCACCCGACGACCGCGCGTGAAAAAGGGATTAAAAGCGGTGACGACATCTGGCTGGAAAACGCCACTGGCAAAGAAAAAGGTAAGGCGCTGGTCACGGCCGGTATTCGACCCGATACGCTGTTTGTTTATATGGGGTTTGGCGCCAAGGCCGGGGCTAAAACGGCGGCAACCACGCACGGTATTCACTGCGGTAATTTACTTCCGCACGTGACCAGTCCGGTTTCCGGAACGGTGGTGCACACCGCTGGCGTGACGCTGCGTCGGGCATGAACAAGGAGAACATCATGAATCAATCCACAAATCCCTATGTCATGCTGCATGACGAAAAACGCTGCATTGGCTGCCAGGCATGTACGGTTGCCTGCAAGGTTCTGAACGATGTGCCGGAGGGGTACAGCCGCCTGCAGGTGCAGATCCGCACCCCGGAAAAAGAGTCAGACGTCCTGTCTCATTTTCAGTTTGTGCGGGTTTCTTGCCAGCACTGTGAAGATGCGCCCTGCGTGAGCGTTTGCCCGACCGGTGCTTCATTTCGTGACGAAAACGGTATTGTGCAGGTGGACAAGTCGCGCTGTATTGGTTGCGACTATTGTGTTGCGGCCTGCCCGTTCCATGTGCGTTATCTGAATCCGCAAACGAGTATCGCTGACAAATGCAATTTTTGTGCAGATACCCGCCTCGATGCCGGGCAAGCGCCGGCCTGTGTTTCTGTTTGTCCAACCGATGCGCTGAAGTTTGGCCGCCGCGACGACCCGGAGATTCAGCACTGGATAAGTCAAAAAGAGGTATATCGCCAGCAGGATACGCGCAGTGGTGAGGTGAGTCTTTATCGGCGTAAAGAGTATCATCAGGAGGGGAAAGTATGAATGCTATCTGGGGAGCAGAGCTTAACTATGCGCCGGACTACTGGCCGCTGTGGCTCATTTACGCAGGTGTGGTCATCCTGCTGATGATTGTGGGTCTGGTGGCGCACGCGCTGCTGCGCCGGATGCTGGCACCTAAAACCGCAACCGGTGAAGAGCATCGTGATTACCTCTACTCGTTAGCGGTCCGCCGCTGGCACTGGGGAAATGCGCTGTTGTTCGTTCTGCTGCTGGTAAGCGGGTTGTTTGGTCACTTTTCGATAGGGCCGGTGGCGCTCATGGTGCAGGTACACACCTGGTGTGGCTTTGCATTACTGGCCTTCTGGGTGGGTTTCGTGCTGATAAATGCCACTACCGGCAACGGCTGCCACTATCGGGTGAAATGTAGCGGACTGATTTCGCGCTGCCTGCAGCAAACACGCTTTTACCTGTATGGGATAATGAAGGGTGAAGCGCATCCGTTTGCCGCGACGGCAGAGAGTAAATTTAACCCGCTACAACAACTGGCCTATCTGGCCATCATGTATGCGCTGGTACCGCTGTTGATCATCACCGGTTTGCTGTGTCTTTACCCACAAGTTATCGGCGCAGGTCCGGTTATGCTGGTGTTGCATATGGCGTTGGCGATTATTGGCATTCTGTTTATTTGTGCGCATATCTACCTGTGCACACTGGGCGACACGCCGGGGCAAATCTTTCGCAGCATGATCGACGGCTATCACCGGCATCGCAGCCATCACGCAGATGTATCACCGCGTAAAGGGTAATGTAGTGCGAATTTATCACTACCCGTTTATCTGATACCTGCATTCCATTGCAAGAAAATGTGCCTTAAGTCACATTTTCTTGCAATTTATCCCTGTTTGTTCTTCAGAATTTCCGTAAAAAGAACGGCTATTTTTCCTTTTCCTGAGGACATGCTGTTGAAACGCCGTTTGTTTATTACCGCTTCCCTTTTCGCGATGAGTTTTTCCTCCGCTTTTGCGGCGGATGTCGCCAGTTTTGCTCCCCAACCTCCGGCTATCAATGCGGGTGCGTGGGTGCTGATGGATTACACCACAGGCCAAATTCTTACCGCAGGTAATGAGCACCAGCAGCGCAACCCCGCCAGTCTGACCAAGCTGATGACCGGCTATGTTGTTGACCGCGCCATCGACAGCCAGCGTATTAGCCCGTCAGATATTGTCACCGTTGGGCGTGACGCGTGGGCGAAAGACAATCCGGTATTTGTCGGTTCATCGTTAATGTTTCTAAAACAAGGTGACCGCGTTTCAGTACGTGATTTAAGTCGCGGCTTAATTGTCGATTCCGGCAACGATGCCTGCGTTGCGCTGGCGGATTATATCGCCGGTGGGCAGCCACAGTTTGTCGCGATGATGAACAGTTATGTGCAAAAGCTGAAGTTGCAGGACACCCATTTTGAAACGGTGCACGGACTGGATGCCCCAGGCCAGCACAGTTCGGCTTACGATCTGGCTGTGTTATCGAGGGCTATCATTCACGGCGAGCCTGATTTCTATCATATGTACAGCGAGAAGAGCCTCACCTGGAACGGCATCACCCAGCAGAATCGTAACGGTTTATTGTGGGATAAAACCCTGAACGTGGATGGGCTAAAGACGGGACATACCTCTGGTGCCGGGTTTAACCTGATTGCATCTGCGGTAGACGGACAGCGTCGATTAATCGCCGTTGTAATGGGGGCCGACAGTGCGAAGGGGCGTGAAGATCAGGCGCGTAAGCTGCTGCAATGGGGACAGCAAAACTTTGACACAGTGCAGGTTCTGCGAAGTGGTAAGCAGGTCGGCGTTGAGCGGATCTGGTATGGCGATAAAGAAAAAATCAGTCTCGGTACCGAGCAGGATTTTTGGATGGCGTTGCCTAAAGCCGAAGTGGCGAATATTAAAGCAAAGTATGTGCTTGATAAGAAAGAGCTGGTCGCCCCCATTGCCGCACATCAGCGCGTGGGCGAAATTGAACTCTACGACCGGGATCAGCTGGTGGCGCATTGGCCGCTGATGACGCTGGAGTCAGTCGGTGAGGGGGGCGTGTTTTCGCGCCTGAGCGATTATTTTCACCATAAGGTGTAGATTTCTGTTTGTGCACCAAACTGGCAAGACTGCGAATCTGCTCACATAATAATCACTATTTCCTTGAGGTCGTAACACGCAGAAATTATACTGTATTTTTATACAGTATCATGCGGGAGGTTATATGGAGTATGAGATAAAGCAGGTAGAAAGACGCAGGATTGCCGGGTTTCACATGGTTGGACCGTGGGAACACACGGTAAAGCAGGGGTTTGAACAGCTGGTTATGTGGGTCGACGGTAACCAGATTGTGCCGCTGGAATGGATAGCCGTCTATTACGACAACCCAGACGTGGTTCCGGCAGATAAACTGCGCTGCGATACCGTAGTTTCAGTGCCTGAAGGTTTTGAGATCCCCGAAAACAGCGAAGGGGTGATCCTGACTGAACTGGCGGGCGGCGACTATGCCGTGGCCGTTGCCCGTGTTGAAAACCATGACTTTGCCACACCCTGGTATCAGTTTTTTGACCGTCTACTGCAGGATTCGTCCTGGCAGTTATCGGCCAAACCGTGTTTTGAAATTTACCGAAACAATGGTATGGAGGACGGATACTGGGATATTGAAATGTACGTGCCGGTGCAGGCGAAGTAACGGTTTTGGGTGTGAATCAGGATAAAAGGCCTGTTGATAACGGTGATGTTTTCACTGAAAAAACAGGTACAATTCTGTTCTTTGCTATTCCCTGACGGAGTGCATGAGTGCGTGCAGATAAGTCACTGAGTCCTTTTGAAATTCGCTTGTATCGTCATTATCGTGTGGTGCATGGTATTCGCATCTCGCTGGCGTTTCTTCTCACTTTTCTGCTGGTTCGCCTGCTGGACATCCCTGAAGGTACCTGGCCTCTGATCACGCTGGTGGTGATCATGGGGCCGATTTCCTTTTGGGGCAATGTCGTCCCCCGAGCTTTTGAGCGTATTGGTGGCACGATTCTGGGTTCGGTCCTTGGGCTGGTGGCGCTCCGGCTGGAGCTCTTTTCATTGCCGCTGATGCTGATATGGTGTGCGGTGGCGATGTTCCTGTGCGGTTGGCTGGCATTGGGTAAAAAACCGTATCAAGCGCTGCTGATCGGCATCACGTTGGCCGTCGTGGTTGGCGCACCTGCGGGCGATATGAACACGGCACTCTGGCGCGGGGGGGATGTGATTCTCGGCTCGCTACTGGCAATGCTGTTTACCTGGATCTGGCCGCAACGCGCATTTATACACTGGCGTATCCAGCTGGCGCACTGCATTACCGGCTATAACCGTGTATATCAGGCTGCTCTATCACCCAACTTACTCGAACAACCCCGGCTGGATAAGCACTTACAGCAGTTGCTGAGTGACGTCGTTAAAATGCGCGGCTTAATCATTCCGGCCAGCAAAGAAACGCGCATTCAAAAATCAGTTTTTGAAGCCATTCAAACGATTAATCGAAATCTGGTGTGCATGCTTGAACTGCAAATCAACGCGCTGTGGGCAACGCGGTCCAGTCATTTTGTGATGTTGAATGCGCATACGCTGCGTGAAACTCAGCTCAGAATGCAACTGGCACTGCTGACGATAACGCACGCTCTCTATGAAGGTAATCCGCAGCCGGTGCTTGCCAACACCGAAAAACTCAATGATACGGTGACCGAGATGCGTCAGCTGATTGATGAACATAAGGGCGACAACGTTGCAGAAACGCCTATTCATGGTTATGTCTGGCTGAATATGGAGATGGCACGACAGCTGGAACTCCTCTCACATTTAATCTGTCGTGCTTTGCGCAAATAAAGCGCAGATGAGGGGATTGGTTCTACTGCTGCTTCGATTCAGCAACGATTAAGGGTATGATACTGAAAAAGGCTAAAACCATTGGTAACTGCAATGGCTTTACCCTCGATAATTCAGGTTTCAACCGTGTATTGTCAATGCAGATGCAACTTGAAGTATGGCGGGCATGAAAGTAATGTTGACCCACTTTAGCCGTTGTTTAAACGAATCCGAATCTCACATTATCAGGGGTGTAAAAATGGAAACTACCAAGCCTTCTTTCCAGGACGTGCTGGAATTTGTTCGTCTGTTCCGTCGTAAGAACAAACTGCAACGTGAAATCCAGGACGTTGAGAAAAAGATCCGTGACAACCAGAAACGTGTCCTGCTGCTGGACAACCTGAGCGACTACATCAAGCCAGGTATGAGCGTTGAAGCGATCCAGGGCATTATTGCCAGCATGAAAAGCGACTATGAAGATCGCGTGGATGATTACATCATCAAAAATGCCGAGATCTCTAAAGAGCGTCGCGACATTTCTAAAAAGCTCAAAGCCATGGGCGAAGTGAAAAACGGCGAAGCGAAAGCAGAGTAATTGTTGCAAACGATAGGGGCGTAATGCTGCCCCTATCGTCCCTACTGTAATTCAACCCCGCCCGTTACCATCCGTAGTAAATGCTGTTCCGGCCAGTGTGTAGTCAGTTTTTTCTGCACCAGCATCCATTTGATGTAGTCAATGTCATGACGCGTTCTGTCCAGCATCAGGCCAACCACGCTGCCGCTGTGGGCAACGTTCACACCGTATAAATCACATTCTTCAACCAGCGATAATAACGAATCGAAATCCGGTTTTGGCAACAACATCTGGCTGGCAATGGCGCTTAGCGTGGCTGCTTCGCCCATCCGGTACGGATTTTGGCTAATGCAAGCTTCCTGTACTTTTTCCCATGCTCGTTTGAGGGCAGGTGCGCCTGCCTGTAACCCAGCCTGGCGCGGGATCCGGTGATAGTCTGCCGTGCGTAACGTTTCCGGGCTTTCGAGAACCAGCAGGTCGAGGTGGGGCTGCGCTTCACAGGCGATCTGAGTGGATGCGTCGTTATGATCAAAAAGCGTTAACTGGCGAAAAACGGTGCTGTCGGTAGGTTCGAGCGAAACGCAAAGCTGTGCTAACGTGGCTTCATCTAACTGATGGCCCAGATGGTGGGAGGTAGCGATGGCGGTGGCGGCAATATCTGCCGTACTGCTGGCCATCCCTTTGGCGATGGGGATCGTGGAGTGGATATCAATACGAATATCCTGACTGACATGTGCCGGATATTGCCAGTGCTGCAACAAGCGGTCAACCATCGACCGTGAAAGAGGCCGCTCATCGGCAAGCGGCGATCCGGAGCTGACTTCAACGGTGCTGTACCATTCAACCGGGCAGGAGACCAATTTCTCGCTGCCCAGAATCCAGCCCTGGATAAGTTCTCCGCATGATGCGGGGCATTGCGCAACAGCCACGTCTTTTCACCTTTGTGATTAGCAATCTTCGGCGCATAGTGTCATGGCGATCGCGCTATTACCATGATGTGCCGCAATCTGCGGCACAGCAGTGTTAAGCGGGAATGCTCAGCGTCACAGTTTCTGCAATCGCTATACGCATTACGTCTTGCGCGATCATCAGCTCTTCGTTGGTATTGATGACGGCCACTTTGACCATCGCGTTTTCTGTCTGAATGAAGGTCGCATTACGTTGGTTTTTGTCCTCATCTACCGCCAACCCTAAGAAATTGAGGTTGTGGCAAATTGCTGCCCGGGCGCGGGCAGAGTTTTCGCCGATACCACCGGTAAACACCAGCGCATCCAGACCGCCCATTTGCATAATGTAGCTGCCAATGGTGGCACGAATTCGTTCGGCAAACAGCGTCAGCGCCAGCGCTGCCTGACGGTTTCCGCTATCAGCCGCCTGTTCCACGTCACGGTAGTCAGGTGATATGCCGGATACGCCAAGTAACCCCGACTCGTTGTTGAGTAGCTGATTTAGCTGCTGTGGTGTTTTACCTTCTCGTTGGGCAATCCACGGTAAAATGGACGGATCGATATCGCCGCTACGGGTGCCCATCATCACACCAGACTGTGGGGTAAAGCCCATTGACGTATTAACGGATTGTCCGCCCTTGATGGCGCAGATGCTGCTGCCGTTGCCCAGATGGCAACACACAACTCGTAGAGCGCTGAGCGGCACGCCCAGTTTTTCAGCCAGCGTATGGCTGACGTATTTGTGGCTGGTACCATGGAAGCCGTAGCGACGAATACCCAGCTCCGAATAATAACGCCAGGGCAGGGGATAAATAAAAGAAGGCTCGTCGAGCGTCTGATGGAAGGCCGTATCGAAAACTGCTACAGCAGGTGTCGCCGGTAACAGTTGGCGAAAAACAGCAATACCCAGCGCATTAACCGGGTTATGCAACGGAGCCAGTTCTGCCAGACGTTCTATTTCTGCCAGCGATTCATCGGTGACTAAAACTGAATCTTTAAAGGATTCTCCGCCGTGTGCGACGCGATGCCCAACACCGTCGATGTCTTGTAAGCTATTAATGATGCTGTGACTGAGCAGTTTTTCCAGTAACAGCGTTACCGCTTCACGGTGATCGGCAATCGGCAGTGTTTCCTGCCATTTTTGCACCGGGGTTTTTATCGTGACCTTTGCATCAGGCATCCCGATGCGCTCTAGCAGCCCCTGACAGAGCATCTCGCCCTGCGGCATCGCCAGTAACTGAAACTTCAGAGAAGAGCTGCCTGCGTTAATGGCCATTATTTTGTGAGACATGACGGTTCCTTTGCGTGCAGAAAATTGAACATCTCATCAACGCCGGTATTGTTCACCGCGCTGGTAATAAAAACGTTTTGCGCCCCGGCCTGCCTCAACCAACCCTCGACGAGGGCAATCTGCTGCGGGTTAGCTAAATCGGCTTTGGTCACCAGACCGATAACGGGCCGGTTCATGGGGCCGGTAAATCCAGGAGAAAAAGGTGACCAGGGCGCGTCAGCGTTGAGCACCAGCGCGATAACGTCGGCTTCACAGGCGCTGACCAGCAGCGCACTGTACAGGCAGCGGTTCTCCAGATATTCCCCAGGTGTGTCTATCGCCGTGGGAGACCAGACGATAGCCTGGGTTTTCTGATAATGAAGCGCTTCGCCACGCATACACTGGGTGAGCGATGTTTTCCCACTTTGGCTGGGTCCAATGAACATGATGCGTTTCATTACGTCATGTCCGCGTAATCGGGCAGGCGGTAAAACGCATCATTTCACCCAGCGTGCGGGTAACTTGTTTCAGCGCGTACTCAACGGCCGAAACATCACCGGTTAATACGACTGCGCCGGTAAAGCGGTCCAGAAAACCAATCTCTACTGCACCCGATTTAGTGGCGATATCACAGGCGATAATGGAGGCTTCGCTGGGCGTAATAGTTAAAATGCCAATCGCCGAGACTGAATCCTGCAAGCCAAGTTTCTTGAACAAATCTTTACCAGGATTAGCAATAAGATGCGCCAGTGTGACCTGTTTTCCGGGCACATATTCCTGAATCATACGATCCGTCGTCGGCTGCATTTCCATCACCCCTCCACCATTTGGCGCCACATGCTTTCATGCGGACGTGGGATCACTGAGCGATAGACCAGCAGACCTTTTTCACCAGCACTTTCACTGGCGACCGTCACGGCGTTATTCACATCGGAAACATCGCCCGCGACAACCATGTAGCACTTACCGCCAATACCAAACGCCATATGCACTCTTACCAGCGTGACATTGGAGGCTTTTACCGCGCGGTCGGCGGCACAAATACAAGCCGCAACGCTCCAGGTTTCAACAATCCCTACCGCCTGACGTTTATCTACACTATTGAGTCCGCTGATCGCCGGCAGAACGCTGGCATGAATGTTAGGCAGGACCAGGCTGTCGACGAGCATATCTCCAGCAAGTGAGGTTCCTGTGGCAATGGCCTGCTGTATTGCGCCAACGTCACCACCCAGCATCAGCAAAAATTTTCCCGGGCAGATGGTTTTACTGACCAGCAAATTCACATTAGCGCTTTTCAGCATCGCATCGCCGGCTTCCATTCCTTTGGCAATGCTGGTGAGTTCTAAAATCCCTATAGCCTGAGACATGGTTAACCTCTTATTACCGTGATGGACTGATCTGTGATTTCGCTGACAATACCGTCAATACTGGCGTGAACCTGCGCACCTAATGCGCCCTCGGGGATCTCTGCAACACATTGGCCGCGCACAACGCGCTCCCCTTTTTGCACACAAGGAATGGCACTGGCACCAATATGCTGGCGTAACAACAACGTTGTTTTTTCAGTGGGATGATCTGTCTGGTCTAATGGTGCATCGTGATACCAGTCACTGAGACCCAGTTTGGTAATAAGCCGTTTCACCGGAATCAGACGGTACTTCGCCATTTCATCTTCAGGGTTTAACGGGCCTTCATAACGATGATTGAGCGCACGTAGCTCGCGTTTGAGCATGCGGTTAATGCGCATCGGAGAAATCCCCACCGGACAGGCCACGCTTTCACAGACGTTGCATTCTGAGCAAGTCAGGGCGGTGAGCAGTAATTGCGGTGTGGCGGCCTGCTGATAGTTGACCGCGCGAACCAGCAAATGTGGTGAGAGTTCATGACCAATCAAGTGTCGTGGACACAGATCCGTGCACAAGCGGCACTGCTCGCAGACGGTTTTGGCAACTGAGAGCACGGTCCGTTCATCCTGCATTCGTCGCTGGATCAGCGCATGGGATTTCGGTAGTACCAGCAGGCCACCGGTCGTTTTACTGACTGGCGTATCCAGAGAAGTAATCAGACCGCCCATCATCGGACCGCCGTTAATAAATCCGGGGTCATCGACGGTAGCGCCGCCAGCCAGTGCCAGCACTTCGCGCAGCGACATACCGACAGGTACGGTCAGGGTAACCGGCCGGGCAACTGCGCCATTGACGGTTAATGTACGACGCGTAACGGGGAACTGCTGTTCAACGGCTCGTGCGATGTTAAGTACGGTCTGGACGTTATTGACCACCACGCCCACACTAACCGGGAGAGCGGCAGGAGGCACCCGCCGTCCGGTTGCCATCCAGATTGTCAGCACTTCATCGCCAGCCGGGTAGACATCAGGCAAAATGTGTAACCTGATATCGGCGGGCAGGAGAGGTGTTAACGCACTGATGGCTTTCTGATATTTTTCTTTAAGGGCGATAATGCCAGCGCTGGCGCCAGTGGTCTTCATGGCATACTGCACGCCGCGTATCAGTCGGGCCGCCTGCACGGCCATTAATTGCTGATCAACCTTCAGCATCGGCTCGCATTCTGCAGCATTGACCAGAAACGTATCGACCTGCGCCTGCAGTTTTACATGGGCAGGAAAGCCGGCACCACCGGCTCCCACCACACCTGCAGCGCGCACGCGATCGCGTATTGTCTGAGCATCATAACAAATGGGTTCAGCCGTCATGGCTGTATTCATAATAATTCCTCAAGCAGTTCCTGGATGGCAGCGGCATCAGCATCGCGGGGATTCGTTTGCAGCGTGGCATCCGCCAGAGCCGCCTGAACCATCGAGGGAATACGCTGTGACCAGGTTTGCTTTCCGTCTTTGAGCGCGTCTGTGAAAGAGGGTAACGCACACTGTTTTTTGAGTTGCTCAATATGATGAATTAGCGCATTGAGTGCCGCCGTATCGTTTGCGTTATCAGGGCATAAGTGGCAGGCCTTCGCGAAGCGGGCATACCGTTTTGCGGCCCTGGGATCGCGGGCATTAAAGTGAATCACAGAGGTCAGGAGTAGTGCGTTAGCAAGGCCGTGCGGCAGATGAAACTGACCGCCAAGCTGATGCGCTATGGCATGGTTAATTCCAAGACCAGCTTGGCTAAACGCCATCCCCGCGAGGGTTGAGGCGTTGTGCATTTTTCCTCGGGTAGCCAGGCAATCGCCTTTGCTGACGGCGATGGGCAGATACTGGAAGACAATTTGCGCTGCTTTTTCAGCCAGGGCGTCAGTGAAGTCGCTGGCCTTGGTGGAGACGTACGCTTCAAGCGCATGCGTCAGCACGTCCATTCCGGTATTGGCGGTGATGGCAGGCGGTACGCTGACCACCAGCATTGGGTCAAGGATCGCCATATCCGGGTAGAGGGTATTATTAAATAACGGATATTTAATGCCTTTCTCCGGATCGCCGATCACGCAGGCGCTGGTCACTTCAGAGCCTGTTCCGCTGGTGGTGGGGATGGCTACACAGGTTTCGATTTCGATGCCAAACTGACGGCTGAACCAGACAATCGCTTTCGCTGCATCAAGCGCCGACCCTCCACCAAAGCCAATCACTACATCCGGTCGCAGGGACTGCATTTGCGCAATCCCTTGTACTACCGTATTGATGGTGGGATCGGGTGTGATATCACTGAACACGCTAATGCGATTATCCGCAGGTAACGCATCGCGCAGCGTTGCAATCAGCGGCGAACGCGCAAGAAAACCATCGCAAATAATCCAGATATGCTTATTCGTGAAGCGTTTGAGCACGCTCAAACTGCCCTGGCCGCTGTACAATCGAGTTTGCAGTGAAAAGCTATTCATTACGGCCTCATTAGCGGATAGAAAAACCGTTGGTCAGCACGCAACGACGAGAACGTGCAAACGTTCGCGCAGACGTTGTCCCTTCACCGGTTGGGGTGGCGATGGTAAAGGTGGTGAAACCTTCGCCGCCGACGCCAATACCGGCGTAAGAGGGGCCATTTTTCACAAAAATAGACGTTTGCAACGTGCGAGCAGCAAGATTCAAACGCGACACATTTTGCGAGTGCATAATGGCAGTATGGTGCAGTCCCTCTTCAACCTTCAGCGCCAACGTTAGCGCACTGTCAAAATCGTTAACCGTCACGACAGGGAGCATGGGCATCAACTGTTCGCTGGTAACCCACACATCGTCAGCCTTGACGACGCCTATCAACAGACGAGGCGCTTTTGTTGGAACGGGTATACCTGCCGCTTCCAGTAACGTTGCCGGGCTTTTTCCGACAAGTTTCTTATTCGCCATTCCCTCTGGCAGACAGGTGGCGCGTAGTTTGTCCACTTCTTCGCTGTTTAGCAGCAACGCCCCAAAAGACTGCATTTGTTGAATCAGTCGTTCGGCAACCGCTTCGACAACAATTAGGCTTTTCTCTGTAATGCAGGGCAGATTGTAATCAAACGATGCGCCGTTGATGATGTCTTCCGCGGCCTTAACCAGATCGGCGGTTTCATCAACGATGCAGGGGGGGTTCCCGGCACCGGCACCAATGACTTTTTTCCCGCTTTTCATACCCATAGCCACAATGCCCGGGCCACCGGTAATCGCCAGAACTGCGATTTTAGGGTGCGCCATCATCTGCTGGGTAGCTTCAAAAGTGGGTTCTGTGACTGTGACAACAAGATTTCGGATCCCGCAGCAGCGGAAGGCAATATCTTCAATCATGGCAATCAGCTTGAGTGAAACCACTTTAGCGCCCGGGTGCGGGCTGAAGTAAACGCTATTCCCGGCAGCTAACATACTGATGCTGTTGTTAATAATGGTTTCCGTTGGGTTGGTGCTAGGAGCAACGGAACCCATTACGCCAAAGGGGGAATATTCAAATAGCACCATGCCGCCATCACCGGTGAGGGCGGTTGTGGTTAGATCTTCAATACCGGGGGTGTTATCCAGCGCGGCTTTATTTTTGAGAAATTTATCTTCTTTGTTGCCCATTCCCGTTTCGGTTGCGCTTTCTGCCGCCAACGAGGCCAGATGAGGTGTCAGTTCTTCCCGCAGAGCGCTAATAATGGCGCTACGGGTTTTCAGTGGGCATTGCTGATAACGTAAAAAGGCCTGATGCGCGGCATCGATTGCTTCACCGACGGATGGAAAAATACCGCCACCCTTTATCTCTGCTTTTGCCGGTTCGAGCTGTTCAGTCAAAATAGTGCGGATAAGGGTTTCAAGTTCTGACGTATTCATTGATGTGTTCTCACGTTAATCGCCGCAATGGCGGTTTCTGCAATGTCCATATCCTGCTCAACGCTTCCTCCGCTGATGCCAAGACCCCCAAGGAGTAAACCTTCTCGCCATAGTGCGTATCCGCCACCAAACGTGACGACTTTTCCCTGCATATGGCTTTCCAGACCGTAAAGTGCGGCGCCCGGTTGCACCGCTGCGCTCAGTTCATGGGTGGCGGTTTTCATCGCCACGGCGGTCCACGCTTTTTTCGGTGCTAGCTCGCTACTGACGAGCAGGGCATCGGGCATGCGGCAGGTCACTGTTTGTGTACCGTTTGCATCCACAATGCTGATGACAACCGGAACTTTGAGTGCTTGTGCACGCGCTACCGCCGTACGCGTAAGCTGATGGAGTTCCTGAAATGACAATGACATAGCAGACTCCTGAACTGCCGATGGCTGGGTCGCTGCCACGTAACGCTCAGCCACCTTCTGAATAATAGTACTTTGGTGCGCGTCATAATCTTCAGCCCTGGCGAGCGCATATAAGCAATCGGACAGGCGGTTGATATAGCGCATCAGTACCTGTCGGATGGAGGCATCTGTGGAGAGTTCGACAAGCCGTCTTTCAGCGCGACGGGCAAGCGTGCGGGCGAAGTGCAGACGGCTGGCGGCTTCACAGCGTCCGGGCAAAATAAAACTGTGCAGGGGAGGCACTCGCGACATCGCGGTATCGATGGCAGCCTCAAGTGCTGCAATGTCTTCCGAGCTGATGTAGCGTTGGGCGGGCGTGGGCTGTTCGCTTTCACTGGCCAGTTCAGCACTGAACCAAAACAGCTGTAACTGAATTTCTTCAAGTAACACACGGTGTTGCAGGCTTTGTGCCGCGCAGACGCACAGACTCAGCGCCGCGTTGAGTTCATCCAGCGTGCCGTAAGCCTCAACGCGCGGGTGTGTTTTACTGACGCGCTGTCCGCTAAAGAGCGCTGTCGTACCGGCATCGCCTGTTCGGGTATAAATCGCCATAGTTCCTCCTAGCGAGAAAGCGTGTCGACAATGCCAACGATGGCCAGATCGATAGCCTCATTGGGGCCGCTAAAGACGTGTCTGGCGCTGGAGCCGCTGCTGAGTAAAACCAGCTCACCGGTACCGGCTCCCACTGAGTCAACTGCGACCTCATCACCCGCTGTTGGCGATTGCGGTAGTTCGCCGTCGGCCGTTACCCGACGTACCAGTAACAGTTTTTTTCCAACCAGTGACGGTGATTTTTGCGTGGATACCACGACGCCTGTAACGCGTGCCAGATGCATGGTTCACTCCTGCTTAATTAATTGGATATTGCGCATACTGACGGTTTCTTTTGCCAGTGCGGTCACAACACATCGACGGCGTAGCACCAGAAACCCACCTTGTAATCGGGCTACATCGGCATAACTTAAAAACGTCTCGGGATGCAGAATGATGGTTTGCCCGCGTTCATCACTGAACTCCAGCGGCAGTCGCGCGAGTTTTCGTACGGGGATCGCCGGTAGCAATTGATGCTGCAGCGATATCTTCACGCGAACGCCACAGGCCAGGGCTTCGTGGAGAGTGATCGCTGACACATCGGATGAATCGTGTTGCGCAATATGCGCCAGCAGCGGTAAATCAGCGTGCTCGATAATCAGAGCGGAGTACTGACAAACCAGCGCCCGGGGATCGGCTTCCCGTAACTGCGCGACGCTCAGAGAGAGCGAACTGTCCGCGCGTTTTTGTAATCGGGAGACGACCTCCCCGATGATGCGTTGCAGCAGTTCATTGTTCATCGTGAGCTCACCAGCGTGGCGAATGCCTGTGGGCTATCCGCCCCTGCAGCATTGGCTTCGTCAGTGTCGATATGCATTTCAAGACGCATATCTGGCGAGACGCGAACGGCAACGTTATCGAAGATCAGTCTGCGTTCATCTCCATTGATGGCGACGGAGACTTTATCGCCATGTGACACGCGTAGGATCAGCGCATCAAGCGGTGACATATGAATGTGCCGCTGGGCGACAATCACTCCGCATGAGATATCCAGTTCAGCAAAAGGACTCACCAGGCGAATGCCCGGTGTTCCCTGAATATTGCCGGACATACGCAACGGCGCAGCGATACCCAACGTGCGGGCGTCGGTGCGGGAGATTTCTACCTGGCTGGTGCTACGCAGCGGTCCCAGCAAACGCACATTTTTTAGCTGGCCTTTTGGACCCACCAGCGTAACGGTCTGATCTGCGGCATATTGTCCAGGCTGCAGCAGACCTTTTTTCTCGCTGATGGGCTGATTGGGAAACAAACGAGCGTAATCTTCAGCACAAAGATGGATATGACGATTAGAGATCCCCAGTGGAATAGGGCGCTCGCGCATTTCATCCAGTACTTTACTGACCGTAGTCTCCAGTTGCTGTTTATCCATTACGCTTCACCTCGTTTACCAGAATGCAGGCAGAGTGAGCGAGGCTCTCCCTTCTGGCGCGGACAGGCAGGGTCGAGACACAGATTGCAGCTAATCAGGTCTGTATCTTGTGGTGCTTCGGGTAATTCACTTTCCACAACCACCTGTACTTCCACCTCGACAGGTGTGGATTCAGGGATGGGCTCAGGTGTCGAAACGACGCTGTGCGAAAGGATGCCTTCCCCGGGTCTGGAAATGACTTTGTGCGCAACCAGACCTTCCCGCTGGTCTGCAAAGCTGGCACCGGTGGAAATGGCCGCCTGCACGGAGGCCACATCCCCGATGATTTTGATCACCGTCCAGCCTGAGCCGTTGGTTTTTTCGAGGCCCACCAGCGTGATGGAGGCGGCTTTCGCCATGACATCCGCGCAACTGATGGCTAATGCCAGACCACTAACTTCAAGTAATCCCAGTGATTGCTTCACGCTGTGCTCCTTGTTGCAACGGTTTAAGCGGATTTAGGTAAAATGGCTTCGACGTCGCTGTGTGGACGCGGGATGACGTGGCAGGATTTCACCTCGCCAACGGCGCTGGCGGCAGCGCTGCCAGCGTCTACAGCAGCTTTAACCGCGCCGACATCCCCACGAACCATGACGGTGATAAGGCCCGAGCCAATTTTTTCGTAACCAACCAACTGCACGTTAGCGGATTTCACCATGGCATCAGCGGCTTCAATAGCGCCGACAAGCCCTTTTGTTTCAACCAGTCCCAGTGCGTTATTCATACTGCTTTTCTCCTGTGGATTATGAGTGGCATTCCCGGAAGGGAATGCCTTTAACCAGCCGCGCAGCGTTATTGCCGATGCGCCGACGAGCGTGGCTATCTTGTTGATACGTCAGCGTAAAAAGTGGCGCTGAGGTCGGTAAATTTTTGTAGTGCACAACCAGTTGTTCCCGGTTACATCCAATGCCGACGAGCAGCGGTGACTGACATGCCGCCAGCCATGCGCTGTGGATGATGTCGGCGGAATGGCTCTCCTGAACCACAAAGGGGATCCCTTCTTCTTCAATACCCAGCAGGACGTCATTCCAGAGTGACATGTCCTCTCCCAGGGTGAAGATCACGATAGCCGGTGCGTTGAGGTTACTTTCCATGAGCAAATGCCTTGTACCAGGAGAGGATAAGCCCAGTTGCGACAGCATTTCGTGGGCCTTCGGTACCGCGAATATTGCCGCGACCCGCAACCAGGCGGTAGTGCGCCAGCGCATCCGTTACCAGCTGTGGAACTTCGAAGTCCAGAGAAGAGCCACCAACCAGAACCACAAACGGGATGTCGCGAATATTTCCTGTGGGGCTAACCTGACGAAGCGCTCTCAGCGCATTGGTGACAAAAACGCGTTCCTTGGCGCTGCGGCGAATGACGCGAACTTTCTCCAGAGCCAGGTCCCCAGGTAATGGCACCAGTTCATCGGGTTTCACCACACAGACCCGGGCGAATACCGTTGGCGGCAGGGGAGAAGGAAAGAACTGAACGCTGCCATCTTCGTGGCGAAGGTGGAACAGGCTTTCTACTTTCGCCAGCGGATATTTTTTGATCTCCTCGGCTAGGTAACGATCTTCCAGTCCCAGTTCACGGGCAATAATCATCGTGACCATATCGCCCGCACCCGCCAGGTGTGTGGCAATAATTTCGCCTTTTGGATTAATGATTGAGGCGTCGGTGGAACCTGCGCCGAGATCCAGAATGGCCAGCGGACGCGTTGTGCCCGGCGTAGTGAGGGCACCCAGGATGGCCGCTTCGGCTTCAGCGCCGCCTACCTGAACGTCGATGTTGAGCTTTTGCGTGATCTCCTGGGCTATCGTCGCCATTTGCAGGCGATCTGATTTCACCATTGAGGCAATACCCACCGCCTGTTCCAGCGAGAACTCTCCGGCGAGTCCCCCCGTCACGCTGACGGGAACGGAGGTATCAACAGCCAATAAATCCTGGATGAAGATTTCATGGCTGGGCTTGTTGGTTAACTCCGCCATGGTCTGGCGTACATGTTCCAGCATGCCGCCAATATTGGTTCCTGCTTCGCCGATAACGTTATCAAGCCGTGGGCATTCGCCTACCGCCTTCATAATGGCTTCCGCGCCTGCGGCAACGTCGACGCGAACAGTACGTCCTTGCGACTGGAGTTCGAGGTTTCCGGCAGGAATGGCTCGCGCTTTTACATCGCCCGACGGTGTTTTCACGACGACCGCTGAGCGGTTACCAATCAGGGCACGTGCCATAGGGACAATATTTTTGGTCTCGTCCGCATTCAGGTTAAAAACAGTCGCAATCCCGTAAGGATTAGAGAGCGTTTCAATCACCTTTCCGGGGATGGCGACCTCAATGGCCGCCAGCATCCCTAACGGGATCCGATCGATATAGCGCACTTCGTCGACGATGGGCAGCGGCGTAGTAAGACGGTTGCTGACCAGCACGCCATCGTCCTGTTGCAAAATAACGCCGGTTAGCTGATATCCGGCGCGAACGGAGGCATTAATCATGGTGGCGACATCGGCAAAATCGAATGCCGATGACACCACCAGGATATAAGGCATATCCGCCGGACGGGTTAACAACTCTTCCGGCGTAATTGTGACGCCAACACCTAACCCGACCCCACCAGGCGTTTTTGGGTTGTGGCCTATCATGGTTGACTCGGTGATGATGGTTTCGGTGATCGTCTCCATCGCCACATCACCAATGACCGGCGTGGCTTCGTTAATACGGATGAGCGAAATATCGCTGACATTGATGCCTGCATTTTTTGCTGCAAGCGTAAGCGCCTCCTGAATACCAAACACATTACGTAACGTGCCCTTAATTCCAGTCGTTTCTGCCAGTGCGCTGGTTGTAATGCTCAGCGTGCCAGCGTCATCCAGAGTCGCGAGAGCGACTTCTGTTGATGAGTTGCCTATGTCAATGCCAGCTATATATCGCATCATTTTTCCCTAAAATTAATCGTCACCTTTGAGTTTCTTACGTTCGACGTACAGCACTGCTGCTTCACGTACGAAGGCTGCGCAAATCTTTGCCTGATAACGATTTTCGAGATCGTCGGCGATGGCCATCAGCTCGTCTTTGGTTGAGCGGTATGGGCGCAGGGCGTTGTAGATCTCAAGGATGCGATCGTCAGGCACCGCGGTCAGTTCTGCGGCACGTTCAAAGTTCATCGCCAGCCTGTCACGTCCGGCATCTTTGGCGATATCCGCCTGAATGCGCAGCGTTTCTGGTGTGATACGCATATCCTGTGCGGTGACCTTATTGCTCAGCACATTTTCGAGCGTGAAGTCATCCAGCGTTTTATTGGTGGCGGTTTTTACCCACTCAGGGTGTTTATTGGCGAGCGGGTAATCCGTCACTTTCGCGGTATGCGCTGATGAACCAGTCGCGGCTGGAGTGACGGTCTCTCCCTGCAGACTGTTCATTCGGCTCAACACATCCCGAACCATCGATTCAATTGCGTCGGTATTCATGGAGTTATCCTTTATCAAAGCGCCACGCGCAGTTCCTGCGGGTTTTTGCCCGTCACGACGTATTTGGTCTCTTTAATGTGCAGAATGGCTGATTTCGCCTGGTACTTCGGACGCGCCATCTGATCATTCAACGTCGGGACCGGTTGTGGAGATTCACGCTTGGCGTAACGCGCGGCGTTCTTACCAATCTGGCGGTAGGTTTCCAGTGTCAGGAGTGGGGCCTGAGGGAACAGCTCCAGGTTAGAAAGCGGCGGTAACCCCTGCTGGTGGATAACCGTGGTGCCTTTGGACTGGATGCCGATTGAAATACCGGAACCACTCAGACGGTTACCTTCCACGGCGACAAACGCCACATCGGAGGATTTAAAGCAGCGGATGACGCGTGCTTTAATGCCTTCTTCTTCAATACCCGCGATCACTTCGCGCAAAATATTCTTGTGCGGAATACCGACGATATTGACGGTCTGCGAGAGCCCAAACGCCGGACCAACGGCAATAATCACTTCATCCTGCTGCTGACCCTGTTTGGCTTCGCCAATTTCGGTCAGAAAACTGTCACCTGGCGCGGTTGCCATCTGCGGTGCGGTTGCCGCGGCAGACGAGCGGAAAGAAACAGGCTTATCGCTGGTCTGCATTTCAGACAGCACATCTTCAATTATCTGGCGCAGCAGCTTTTCATTGATTTCCATAGTTCACCCCTTAGCCAAGCTCGTTGGGATCAAGTGCGCCGGGGATGTTTTTAATTTCTTCCCAGCGTTCGCCTTGCAGGCGATAACCTGTTGCCGGACCGGCATAATCGTTGACGTCATTCACCGCGGAAAGCACCTGTCCGTCGCCGACGATAATGGCGGAGGTATGCAGATAGTCTCCGGTTAACTTGGCTTTCTGGATGTTGAGCATATCCTGAGCAACATCGGTAAATCCGCCCTGGGCCAGGGCTTTCACCACTTCCAGTCCGTTGCGGTTTTTGCTGATGATCTCTTGCGCAAACTTAATGTCTTCAACGATGTTACGTTCTGGCATATCTTTCGAGCCGTGGGCGTAAGTCGCGGCTTCAACTTCTTCATCGGTGATGGGTGGCAATCCCATTCCAGCAAACACTGCCTGCAGTGCGCGGGCCGCTTTGTTACGAATGGCGATGACGTCTTCTTCACGCACCGGACGCAAACCCCCGTCGACTTTCAGGTCACGCTGGAGAACGTTGTAGTCGTCAAAGTCTTCGGCATCTTCGTTAGAGCCTGCAAACATGTTGTCGTAGTTCGGCACGGCGGAATAGCCGGAAGAGATGAAGTCAGTTCCTGGCAGGAATTGCATCAGCAAACGCGCGGTACGGCGCATATCCGAGTGGGTAAAGGTTTGGTCGTTACTGGAGGCGCATTCGAGATCCAGTGACGAGCAGATCAGGTTTTCTGCCAGCACTGCGCGGATACCTGACGGTACGGCGGAAGGGACGCCGATGCAGCTAACGGACCCGTTCTGTAAACCCTGCACGCCAGCGGCTTTGGTGATGTAAATGCAGCGGGCTTCCAGATACAACATGGATTTGCCTTCTGCATAACCCATCTGCACTTCTGAGCCTGAGCCTGAGGTAAAGCGCATTTTCAGACCGCGTGAGGCATAAGAAGAGGCCAGGAAGCCTTTTGACCATGGGGTATCGTCACCATCGGTAAAGACCGGTTCAGTACCGTACACGGAAATCGTTTCTGCATAGCAGGTGTGGCCTAACATGCCGAGTTTGAGCTCGGTGGCTTCTTCCAGTGAGCACTGGGTTAATACGCCGGGACGCCCAACCTGTGAACCGACCAGCAGAGCAATAGCGTTAAACGGGGCATAGCGTGCCACGGCAACGGTTGTTTCCTGCTCGTCAAATCCACGCCATGCGCCTTCTGCTGCATCGGCCGCAATCTGCACCGGGTTGTCTTTAACGTTGGTGACGTGCGCTTGTTGAGAAGGGGTTCTGCGGGCGCGCATTTTCTGCATCGACATCATCATTTCGACGACGTTCATATGCGAAACCACTTCGACAATTTTTGCCGGTGTCATCGCGGTGGTCAGCGGAACGATGTCTTTGCGTTTCACATTAGGATCGCAGAGCATATTGGCGAGTTTGACCGAGTCCATCGCCATCACTTCTTCAGCGCGCGCCAGATTAATACCGTAGCGGGCAATGAAATGGTCTATCAAATCAAATTCACTGGCGGCTTTACCATCCAGTTCGGTGACCATACCGTTAACGATTTTTATGGACGGTTTTGGGTCGTTCGGGCTTTCCATCGCAATGAAGCCTTCTTCGATCCACTCCTTAACGAAGCCGTCCTGATTCACAGGGCGTTTCGCCAGTGCTTCAAATCTTTTCGATCTCATGAATCAGCCTCACGGGTATCAGATGTAGGACGGACGATCGTTTTTCGGTTCTGAGCCGAGGGTCGCAAGCACGGTTTTACCGATTTCGCGCGCGGAGATGACGGCCTGACGTACGGCGCCAGAGTCACCGGAAATAACCAGAATGGCTTCGTTACTGAAGCTGGTACCATGGGCAGGGGAGCTATAAGCCACCACTTCGACGTTGGCCGATTTCAGTGCGGTATCGGCCATCAGTACACCAACAGATGCCGGTGCGCCGACGATCACACCACAGGCACGACCAATGGGTGCGCCGAAGGCTTTTTCCAGCGCATAGCTGGCACGTGCGGTGTATTGCATTTCGATGTGACCGGCTTCATTGGCGTAGACATCACCAAATGTGCGATCCAGTTCTTTCAGCGCGACTTCAATTCCGCGTTTTACGTCGGAAACATCGTTGCCGCCGAGGATAATCAGTGAACCGTGGCCTGCTCCGCCTTTGGTATCTCGCGGAAGCTCAATGCTCACCACTTCAGTATTGGTGGCTTTTACCGCTTCATCCGCGGCCATGATATGGGGGCCTGCGCCGGTACGGGCGCCTAGAATGCCAATGGAGCGATAGCGTTTTTCAAGCTTCATCGCGTCCAGTAAGGCGCTGTCGACGTTGGCGATCACCAGACCGACGGTGTCGCCAATCGCGGTGCCGACAAATTCCGTTAAACTGCAGCTTTTCTCTGCCATAGCCGTCTCTCGTGTTGGAAGATTATTTTCAGGGATAGCCTTGTGTTCTGGCGTTGCCACTCGAGCAATCACCTGCGCCATGATCTGTTCAACCAGCTCATTGCTGCTCATCAGCTAATTCCCTTCGGTAAGATTTTTTCGACATCGGTATGAGGACGTGGGATCACGTGTACAGCTTTCACTTCACCCACATTACGTGCGGCAGCGGCGCCTGCATCTGTTGCCGCTTTTACCGCGCCAACATCACCGCGAACAATCACGGTGACCAGCCCTGAACCAATTTTTTCGTAGCCGACCAGCATCACATTGGCTGACTTCACCATTGCATCTGCGGCCTCTATGGCTGCAGTTAAGCCTTTGGTTTCTACCATTCCTAACGCTTCTTGTTGCATAAAGACCTCGCCTGGGTTGTTCCGATTTTCATGACTATAAAAAGAAGCGAGGAAAAAGAATGGCTGACTTGAAACGGAGAGTGAAAAAATAGTAAGCGATCGGTGATATAAAATTGCTTGATATTCTTTTATCTGATTGTTTTTAAATGTTTTTTATTATTTTGTGGATGTGAAAATTTGGTTATGTCAATACCAGATTTACATTTTTGCTAGTGACACGATAAATATCATTTGCTATGCGGGGGAAATGAAATTGTGATGTTTGTTTGAAAACAGAAATCTGCTGTTGGCAATATTTTATTATTTTTATAATGCGTTTTTAATAGGGCTAATGCCCGTTTTTGTTAGCTGTTTTAATAATGCTGACAGCAAGAATTTGTTATCACTACACGATTTTAAAAAGGTGGAAGTGCTCAGATTGCCAACAATTTGCCGACGGCACTTTTTATAGTAAGCCTTGAAGTACTCTACTGCCAGCAGGGAGTCCGCTGGTACAGACACGAACTCTGCTTAGAAGGTGTCACAATGAACGATTCACTAAAAGCGCAATGCATTGCCGAGTTTTTAGGTACCGGGCTGTTCCTGTTTTTTGGCATTGGATGCCTGAGTGCCCTTAAGGTGGCCGGTGCGAGTTTAGGGTTATGGGAAATATGCATCATTTGGGGTCTTGGGATTTCACTGGCGGTCTACCTGACTGCCGGAATATCCGGGGCACACCTCAACCCTGCGATTACCATCGCTCTGTGGCTGTTTGCCTGTTTCCCTGGGCGTAAAGTTTTACCCTATACGGTCGCGCAAGTCGCGGGTGCCTTTGGCGGCGCGTTGCTGGCCTATTTGCTGTACGGCAGTTTATTCATTGAATATGAGACGGCGCACCATATGGTTCGTGGCAGTCTTGAAAGCCTGCAACTGGCCAGTATTTTTAGTACTTATCCGGCCTCTGCGCTTAGCGTATGGCAAGCGGCGCTGGTGGAAGTGGTCATCACGTCCATTCTGATGGGTATGATTATGGCGCTGACGGACGATGGCAATGGGGTGCCTAAAGGTCCTCTCGCGCCATTGCTGATTGGTATTCTGGTTGCCGTCATCGGTGCATCAACAGGTCCGCTCACAGGATTTGCCATGAATCCGGCGCGTGATTTTGGTCCTAAGTTGTTTGCCTGGTTTGCCGGATGGGGAGATGTTGCGATGACGGGGGGACGCGATATCCCATACTTTATCGTCCCGATTGTGGCACCGATCATCGGCGCGTGCGCCGGGGCAGCAATTTATCGTTACTTTATTGGCAAAAATTTACCGTGTAATACTTGTAAGCTGGAGGAAAATGAGAACTAGCTTCATGGAAATTGTTTATTTCTGAAATGCAAAAACTGATTTCGTGATCCGGTTTCCTGAACAGCTTAAAAAGTCTCCCCACAATGGGAGACTTTTGTTATGGTCCATTAACACCTTTTATCATTGCGTCTAATAGCGAGATGAAAAGTGAATGTAAATAATGTGTTTTTATTTATAACAATAAATTAACTGAGAGGTTTTATCATGATTTCTGCGAGCGCCCTGAACTCAGAACTCATTAATAAAATCGCACAGGATTTTGCACAGGCCACCAGTCTGGCCGTTGTGGTTGTCAATATTCACGGTGATGAAATTTCTGAACTCTTTAATTTTACCCCTTTCTGCCAGTTGATGCGCCAGCATCCGCAGCACAGCACGCGATGCCGTATGAGCGATCGTTGTGGGGGCCTTGAAGCATCAAAATCAGACCAGCCGTGTATTTATCGCTGTCATGCTGGCCTTACCGATTTTTCTATCCCTTTGGTGATTGCAGGCCACTTGGTTGGTTTTGTTTTATGCGGTCAGGTGCGCTTAAGCAATGACGTAGGCCTGGTTGATATTTTGAATGTCGATGATCGCTGGCAAGCCGATCCCGAACTGCTCAATGAATTTCGTAATGTTCCGGAAATGGACTATTCTCGCGTCATCGCCTCTGCAGATTTGCTGAAGTTGATTGTTGAAAATTGCCTTAAAAAACAATTGAATTTCGTTGTCATTAAAGACAGTCCACAGCAGTCAGAGTCGGTGCGTTCAACCCGTAGCCCGACTCCGCATGACAGCAAAATGAAAAAAGCGTTGCGCTATATCGACGCACATTTGTCGGATGAGCTTCGTCTCGAGGAGGTGGCTTCGCATGTTTATCTCAGCCCGTACTATTTCAGCAAGCTGTTCAAAAAATATCAGGGGATCGGTTTTAATGCCTGGGTAAACCAACAGCGAATGGCAAGTGCTAAAGAGTTGCTTTGTCATAGTGACTGGAGTATTGCCAGTATTGCGCGAAATTTAGGCTTTTCGCAAACCAGTTATTTTTGCAAAGTTTTCCGCCAGACATACCAGGTGACGCCGCAGGCTTTTCGCCAGCAAATTAGTGTTGTTTCGTCCGAAGAGTCAGCATAAATAGCAATATTTTGCTATTGCCGATTTTTGATATCGTATTGTATGTCCGTCATTATAAAATGAAAAATAAGGATAGAAGACAATAAATTGTCATAGCGCAACAAAGTAATAGTGTCTGAAGGATAAACTGCACCAGTTTTTATTTTTGTGATGAGATACAGTGTCTGTATGAATGACTTTCTTTATTATTAATTGAAGCTTTCATACGGAATGCAAACTTAAGAATAAGCTGAATGACGCCATAACATTGGTTGAATGAGCGTAAAAGATATTTAAATGAATTTTTGTCATGAGGTGTGTTAATTCATCTCATGCCTGGAGCTTAATAGAATTTGCTCCTGAGCTGACAGGTTTACCACGTTTGTGGTAGGGAAGGGGGTGAGAATCCCCCGCAGCCCCCGCTGCTGTGATGCTGACGACCCCGTATAGACCACTGATCGCGAGATTGGGAAGGACGGGTGAGAATGACGCTAAGCCAGAAGACCTGCCTGTCAGTGACTACCAACAACTTCGGTGGGAAGTGGGTTGCTCAGATGCATACAGTCGAAAGACTGGGTATCTCTACACCCCTACCACCCTGAACAGGATCAGGGTATGGCGGCCAATTTTCGCGCGTTTGTTCTTGCAGGTACCGGAAGCGGCTGTGGTAAAACCACGGTAACGCTGGGCTTGTTGAGTCTGCTGAAAAAACGCGGTTTGCGCGTCCAGCCTTGCAAAGTCGGTCCTGATTATCTGGATACCGGCTGGCATACCGCCGTATCCGGCACAGCCTCCCGCAATCTTGATAGCTTCATGCTCCCCACTTCCACGCTGAACGCCTTATTTTGCGAACATATGCAGCATGCGGATATCGCCGTCATCGAGGGCGTTATGGGGTTGTATGACGGTTATGGTACGGACCCCAATTACTGCAGTTCCGCCGCGATGGCGAAGCAGCTGGGCTGTCCGGTCATTTTGCTGGTGGACGGTAAAGCCGTCTCAACGTCAATTGCCGCCACGGTGATGGGATTCCAGCATTTTGATCCAACGCTGAACATTGCTGGCGTGATTGTTAACCGGGTAAACAGCGAAACGCATTACCAGCTACTTAAAGTCGCCATCGAACGCTACTGTTCGATACCGGTATTGGGCTATGTTCCCCGCGTGGATGGCGTGGCGCTCCCTGAGCGTCATCTGGGACTGGTGACCGCGCGGGAATCAATCGTCAATCAGTTGCCGTGGCAGGAATTTGCTACAACGCTTGAGCAAACGTTAGATATCGACGCGCTGCTGGCCTTAAGCCAGTTAGACACCCCACCGGTGGGCGAATGGCCCGCGCTTCCTGCCTCCGATGCCGGAGCTGGACTGACGCTTGCCATTGCTGATGACGAAGCATTCAACTTCTACTATCCGGATAACATTACGCTACTGGCGCGCACGGGCCTCAATATTGTCCGTTTCAGCCCGCTACACGACAGCCGTCTCCCTGATTGCCAGATGATCTGGCTAGGGGGCGGATACCCTGAGCTGCACGCAGCCGGGCTTGCCCGAAATTCCACCATGCTGGCGCAACTGCGTGCGGCTCATCAGCGCGGTGTGGCGATTTACGCGGAGTGCGGTGGTCTGATGTACCTGGGGAGTTCGCTGGAAGACAGCAACGGCGATATCTGGCCGATGGCGGATATTATTCCCGGTCACAGCAAAATGGGCAAACGTCTGACCCGATTTGGCTATTGTGAAGCGCAGGCCGAACAACAAACCTTACTCGCTGCGCCCGGTGACGTGCTGCGCGGACATGAATTTCACTATTCCGATTTTACCCCTCAAACCCAGGCCGTGATGAGCTGTCGCAAAGTTCGCGATGGCGAAACATTACAGGCGTGGTCTGGCGGTTGGCAGGTTGGCAATGCGTTTGCCAGCTACCTGCACGTTCATTTTGCTCAGCGTCCTGAGATGCTTAATCACTGGCTGGACGCCGCGAGGAGCGTGAAATGACACTGCTCGCGTGGTGTGTCGCCTGGCTGCTTGATTTTATCATTGGCGATCCGCAGAGCTGGCCGCATCCGGTACGTTGGATTGGCAATCTCATTACCACTGTGCAGCGCCTGGTGCGCCGCTACTGCCATAGCGATGGCATGCTGCGTATCGGTGGCGCAGTGCTGTGGGTGGTTGTGGTCGGCGTGACCTGGGGCGTTTCATGGGGCGTACTGACGCTGGCGCAATCGCTTCATCCGTGGCTAGGGTGGGGCGTCGAGGTGTGGATGATCTTTACCGTGTTGGCTGGCCGCTGCCTGGCGAATGCCGCACGAGATGTCGAACGTCCACTGCGTGCCAATAATCTCACAGAAAGTCGGGAAAAACTCTCCTGGATTGTGGGGCGTGACACCTCACAATTACAGCCGAAACAGATCAATCGCGCGGTGGTGGAAACCATCGCTGAAAACACCGTGGACGGCATCATTGCACCGCTGTTCTTCCTGTTTCTCGGCGGTGCCCCGTTGGCGATGGCGTACAAAGCGGTGAACACCCTGGACTCCATGGTTGGCTATAAAAATGAAAAGTACCGCGCTATCGGAATGGTCAGTGCGCGACTGGATGATGTCGCGAATTTGATTCCTGCCCGACTGGGGTGGCTGTTGCTCGGGTGCGCTGCATTTTTATGCCGTAAAGACGGCTTCGGTGCATTACACATTGGTTGGCGCGATCGCTACAACCACAGCAGTCCAAACTGTGCCTGGTCCGAGGGGGCCGTTGCCGGGGCATTAGGCATTCGACTGGGTGGTCCTAACGACTACTTTGGCGAGCGCGTTGAGAAACCGTGGATCGGTGATGCACAACGAGACATTTCAGTAGACGACATTTCCCAAACGATACGATTGATGTGGGTAGCATCGACCCTGGCCCTGGCGCTATTTATTGCGCTGCGGTGGCTGTTGGTCGGTGTGGCCTGAGGACAAAACAATGCAATACATTCAGCAACCCCAGGCGATTGAAGCCAAAAGTTTCGACATCATTGGCGACATTATTCGTGAAACCCGCCCGGACTATCAGTTTGCCAGCCCATTACATGAGGCCATCATCAAGCGGGTGATCCACACCACCGCTGACTTCGACTGGCTGGACATTTTGTGGTTTTCCGATGATGTACTGGCGCAGTTTTGCGCCGCGTTAAACCGATCAAGCGTGATTTATACCGATACTACGATGGCCCTTTCCGGGATCAACAAAACGTTGCTGGCAAAATTCGGCGGAGAATGCCGCTGTTACATCAGCGACCCGCGAGTGGTGCGCGCCGCAAAAGAACAGGGTATCACTCGTTCGATGGCCGCCGTCGACATTGCGGTTCAGGAAGAGGGCGAAAAGCTGTTTGTCTTTGGCAATGCGCCGACGGCGCTGTTCCGCCTGATGGAACATGATGTTGCCGTGAGCGGCGTGGTCGGTGTGCCGGTAGGGTTTGTCGGCGCGGAGGAGTCAAAAGATGCGCTGACGAAAAGTCATCTGCCTGCCATAGCTGCCCTGGGCCGCAAAGGCGGAAGCAACGTCGCAGCCGCTATCGTCAACGCGATGCTCTACCACATGCAGGGGGCGCGATGAGCGACCAACCCTTTGACGCACCGGTATGGCACAACGGTAAAGCGCTGCGCAAAGGGTACACCACCGGATCGTGTGCGACGGCAGCAGCCAAAGTCGCTGCGTTGATGGTATTGCGTCAGCATTTGATCCATCAAGTATCCATAGTCACCCCGTCCGGGGTCACGCTATGCCTGAACGTTGAGTCGCCGCACATTGAAGGGCAGCAGGCGATTGCCGCTATTCGTAAAGACGGCGGCGATGATGTGGACGCCACCCACGGGATGCTGATTTTTGCTCGTGTGACGCTAGACGACAGCGGCGAAATAGCGCTGCAGGGCGGCGAAGGTGTCGGCACGGTCACCCGCAAAGGAATTGGCCTACCGGTAGGCAGTTCGGCAATCAATCGCACGCCGCGTCAGACTATTGAGTCAGCAGTTCGCGAGGCGATCGGCCCAAATCGTGGGGCACAGATTGAAATTTTTGCCCCGGAAGGTGAAGAGCGGGCGCAGAAAACCTACAACTCGCGTCTGGGTATTCTGGGTGGCATTTCCATTATCGGCACCACCGGCATTGTTACGCCCATGTCGGAAGAGAGCTGGAAGCGTTCACTGTCGCTGGAGTTGGAAATCAAACGTGCGGCGGGACTTGAACACGTGGTGCTGGTGCCGGGTAACCATGGCGAACGTTTTGTCCGAGAACAGATGGGGATTGACACGCAGGTGGTGGTCACCATGAGCAACTTTGTCGGCTACATGATTGAAGAGGCCGTCCGCCTTGGGTTCAAACAAATCGTTCTCGTCGGACATCCGGGCAAGCTCATCAAAATTGCAGCGGGTATTTTCCATACCCACAGCCATATTGCCGACGCGCGTATGGAAACTCTGGTCGCCCACCTGGCGCTGCTCGGTGCGCCGCTGGAATTACTGACGTTGGTCAGCGACTGCGATACCACCGAAGCCGCGATGGAGCACATCGATGCCTACGGTTTTCAGCATATTTACGATCATCTGGCTAAACGTATCTGCATGCGTGTCCTGCAGACTTTGCGTTTTACCAAAAATCCGCCGACCTGCGACGCCATCATGTTCTCTTTTGATAACCAGATCCTCGGCAGCAACCGCCCGGTCACAGAGATTGCGCAGGAGATGACATGCTTACCGTTGTAGGGATGGGACCCGCGGGGTTGCATTTGATGACGCCCGCAGCACGCGAGTCTGTCGCTACGGCGGATGTGCTGGTCGGTGGTCAACGGCATTTGCAGCAGTTCCCGGATTTTACCGGCGAGCGGTTTGCCCTTGGCGCCAATATCCCGGAGTTATTAACCTGGATTGGCGAGCATCAGGGGAAGCATGTAGTGGTACTGGCCTCTGGCGATCCGTTGTTCTACGGCATTGGTACCCGGATGGTGGCGCATTTTGGCATTGAACATGTGCGCATTATTCCTGGCATCAGTGCGGTGCAATATCTGTGCGCGCAGTCCGGTATTGATATGAACGACATGTGGCTGACCAGTAGCCACGGCCGTAGCGTCTGTTTCGATGAACTGGCACGACATAACAAGGTGGCGATGGTCACGGATGCCCTGTGCGGTCCGCGCGAAATTGCACATCAGCTTATTGCCCGTGGTAAGGGGCATCGCTGGATGGTGATTGGCGAAAACCTGGCAATGGAAAATGAACGCATCCACTGCCTGCCGCTCAGTGAAATTAATGCCGACTATGACATGAATGCAGTGGTGATCCTCGATGAAAGATGAGCTTTTTCTGCGTGGAGAGAAGGTGCCGATGACCAAAGAAGCGGTCCGTGCACTTGCCCTCTCAAAACTTGAATTACACCGCGCCACGCACCTGATTGATATTGGCGCAGGAACCGGCAGCGTGTCGATAGAAGCAGCGTTGCAATATCCATCGCTACGCGTGACGGCGATTGAGCGTAACCCGGCGGCACTCAGGCTGCTGGACGAGAATCGCCAGCACTTTGCCTGCGCCAACGTCGATATTTATCCCGGTATCGCGCCGATGACCATCGCGGAAAAAGCTGATGCCATCTTTATGGGCGGCAGTGGCGGTCACTTGACCGACCTGATCGACTGGTCGATGCGCCAACTGCATCCCGCCGGACGGCTGGTAATGACCTTCATTCTTCAGGAAAACCTGAATACCGCGCTGGCGCATCTGGAACACCTTGGCGTGCAGGGTGTGGACTGCCTGCAAGTGCAGGTGTCATCACTGACCACGCTTGGCAGTGGCCACTATTTCAAACCGAATAATCCCGTTTTTGTTATCGCCTGTCAGAAGGAAGGAAACCATGTCTGAGATATTTGATCCCCGTAGTGTGTGGTTTGTTGGCGCTGGTCCTGGCGATCGCGAGCTGATTACCCTCAAAGGTTACCGGTTGCTGCAGCAAGCGCAGGTGGTTATCTATGCCGGATCGCTGATTAATACCGAACTGCTGGAATATTGCCCACCTGACGCTGAGTGTCACGACAGCGCCGAACTGCATCTGGAACAGATCCTCGACCTGATGGAAGCCGGTGTAAAAGCGGGTAAAACGGTTGTGCGTCTGCAAACCGGCGACGTCTCGCTGTACGGCTCGGTCCGCGAGCAGGGTGAAGAGCTGACCAAACGCGGGATTGAATGGCAGGTGGTACCTGGCGTCAGCGCGTTCCTCGGGGCAGCGGCAGAACTCGGCGTCGAGTACACGGTACCTGAAGTGTCGCAGAGTCTGATCATTACCCGTCTTGAAGGTCGTACGCCGGTACCGGAGCGCGAACAACTGGAGGCGTTTGCCAGTCACCAGACGTCAATGGCGATTTATCTTTCCGTCCAGCGTATCCATCGGGTGGCTGAGCGTCTGATTGAGGGCGGTTATCCGGCGACAACGCCAGTGGCGGTCATCTATAAAGCCACCTGGCCTGAAAGCCAGACCGTACGTGGCACCCTTGAGGATATTGGCGACAAAGTGCGCGATGCGGGGATCCGCAAAACGGCGCTTATTCTGGTCGGCAACTTCCTGGGCACGGAGTATCACTACTCCAAACTCTATGCGGCGGACTTTAGCCATGAATACCGTAAAGCCTGAGTCTATCGCGTTGTTCTGCCTGACGCCCGGCGGTGTTTTGCTGGCGAAGCGTCTGGCGGCAATGCTACCGGTGACCTGTTTCACCAGTGAAAAATTGCTGGAGGAGGGATTTCTTCCCTTCGAAAACGGGTTTGCCAATGCGGCCCGCGATGCGTTTGCGAACTATTCGGCGCTGATTTTTATCGGCGCGACCGGTATTGCGGTACGCGTGCTGGCCCCGCTGGTTAACGACAAGTTTTGTGACCCGGCGGTGGTCGTGATCGATGAGCGTGCGCAGCATGTCATCAGCCTGCTGTCGGGCCATGCGGGGGGTGCTAACACGTTGGCGCGCTACCTGGCGGGCATGCTGGGTGCGGATCCGGTGATCACCACGGCGACGGATGTGAATGACATGGCGGCCCTTGATACGCTGGCGTTTCAACTGAATGCGCGAATGACCGACTTCCGTTCGGTGGTAAAAATCGTTAATCAGATGCTGGTCAGCAACAAGCGGGTTGGCCTGTGGTGGGACGACGAACTGGCGCAGGACGTCAGTCATTGCGATCGTCGTGGTTTCATCACGGTGACTGACCTGAACCAACTCCCTGAACTCGATGCGCTGATTTGCATCACCTTGCGGACCGATCTCCCCGAGTTGCCCCTTCCGCACTGGAAGTTGGTGCCACAGCGGGTTGTCGCCGGGATTGGCTGTCGTCGCGATACGCCGTTCCCGCTGTTAGCTGAACTGCTTTCCCGCCAACTTGAAGCCCAACGGCTCGATCCGTTGGCACTAAAAGCCATCGGCAGCATCACGCTGAAAAAAGATGAACAGGGGCTTATCCAACTGGCTTCCTGCTGTCGCGTACCTTTCGAAACCTTTACTGCTGACGCGCTGCGTGAGCATGAACACCGTTTTCCTGCCTCATCGTTTGTGCGTAAAACGGTCGGGACGGGGAGCGTCTCCGGTCCTGCAGCCTGGCTGCTGAGCCATGGACAACTGTTAGGCGAGACCCTGCGTGAACAGGGTGTCACTATTACTTTGGGAGTTTCACACTGATGTTAACCGTAATTGGAATTGGTCCTGGCTCGCAGGCAATGATGACCATGGAAGCCGTTGAAGCACTGAAAGCGGCAGAAATTATCGTGGGTTACAAAACCTACACTCACCTGGTAAAAGCCTTCACCGGCGATAAGCAGGTGATCAAAACCGGGATGTGCAAAGAGATAGAACGCTGCCAGGCTGCGATTGAGCTAGCGCAGGCCGGTCATAATGTGGCGCTAATCAGCAGCGGCGATGCCGGAATTTACGGCATGGCCGGGCTGGTGCTTGAGCTGGTCAGCAAGCAGAAGCTGGATGTTGAGGTCAAGCTGATCCCGGGGATGACTGCCAGTATTGCCGCGGCCTCTTTGCTCGGTGCTCCGCTGATGCACGACTTCTGCCATATCAGTTTAAGCGACCTGTTAACACCGTGGCCGGTGATTGAAAAACGCATTGTGGCTGCGGGCGAAGCTGACTTCGTTATTTGTTTCTATAACCCGCGCAGCCGTGGCCGCGAAGGGCATCTGGCACGTGCTTTTGAGCTGCTTTCTGCCAGCAAAAGTGCACAAACGCCGGTGGGTATCGTGAAGTCAGCCGGACGTAAAAAACAGGAAAAATGGCTGACCACGCTCGGCGAAATGGACTTTGAACCGGTGGATATGACCAGCCTGGTGATTGTCGGCAACAAAACGACCTACGTTCAGGATGGCCTGATGATCACCCCACGCGGTTATGTACTGTGAATTACGGTGATGTGCTGGTCATGGGCGGTACCAGCGACGCGCGCATGCTGTGCCAGCAACTGGATGCGGCGAACGTGGCTTATACCCTGTCGGTAGCCACCCCAACGGGGAAACAGCTGGCGGGCGATATTAAAGGTCAGGTGCGCTGCGGACGTCTGGAGCGGGAACACATGGTTGCCTGGCTGCAGGAAAACCGTACGCGCTGGGTGATTGATGCCTCACATCCGTATGCCGAAGTGGTGAGTCGTAACATCATGAGCGCCTGTGAAGCAGCGGGCGTGCTGCTGAGCCGCTATCAGCGCCCTGAGCAGTTGAGTGGCTTAACGCATCCGCATCTGTACACCGTGCAGAGTATTCAGCAAGCCTGCGACGTGGCGCGTCGCTTTGGCGAACGTGTGCTGCTAACCACCGGCAGCAAAGATCTGGCTATCTGGCGCGCGGGGCTGCCGGAAAAAACACTGCTGGCCCGCGTACTGCCGGTGCCTGACGTTATCCAGCAATGCGCCGATTTAGGATTTGGCGTTGGCGAAATATTCGCCCTGTGCGGGCCGTTTAGTGCTGAGTTTAATGCCGCTTTTTACCGTCAGTGTCTGGCTGACGTGGTCATCACCAAAGCATCGGGCGCGGAAGGTGGTTATCAGGAAAAAGTACAACCCTGTCTGGATGCCGGGATCCCCTGCATCGTGATTACACGTCCGGCACCGTTGGTGACGGGAGAAGAATTACTGGATAGTCAGGCCGCATTTGCGGCGCGTTTAGCGCGCTGGCTGGCTGTGGCTTAAGGAGTTAGAGATGAAAAAGGCGCTTCTGGTGGTCAGCTTTGGCACCAGCTATCACGACACCTGTGAGAAAAATATTGTGGCCTGTGAACGCGATCTTGCGGCCAGTTGCCCTGACCGTGACCTGTTTCGGGCATTTACCTCCGGGATGATCATCCGCAAGCTCAAACAGCGCGACGGCATTGACATCGACACGCCGTTGCAGGCCCTGCAAAAGCTGGCGGAGCAGGGGTATCAGGATGTGGCTATTCAGTCGCTGCACATCATTAACGGTGACGAGTACGAAAAAATAGTTCGTGAAGTACAAAGTATGCGCCCGCTGTTTGCCCGCCTGACGCTGGGGGTTCCCCTGCTGAGTAGCCATGATGATTACGCGCAACTGATGCTGGCGCTGCAGCAGCAGATGCCGTCGCTTGGTGAGCGCGAAAAAGTGGTGTTTATGGGGCACGGGGCTAGCCATCACGCCTTTGCCGCTTATGCCTGCCTCGATCACATGATGACCGCGCAGGGTTTCCCGGCGCGAGTTGGTGCGGTAGAGAGCTACCCGGAAGTGGATATTCTTATCGACAGCTTAGGTCGCGAAGGGATAACGGCGGTGCATCTTATGCCATTAATGCTGGTTGCGGGTGACCACGCTATCAACGATATGGCCTCCGACGAAGACGACTCGTGGAAAACATTATTTAACGCGGCAGGCATTCCGGCCACGCCGTGGCTGAGTGGTCTGGGTGAGAACCCGGCGGTACGCGCCATGTTTGTGGCACATTTACAGCAGGCGCTGAGCGTGGCGCTGGAGGAAGCAGCATGAGTGGCAAATTGTATGCATTGAGCACCGGGCCAGGTGCCTCCGATCTGATAACCGTGCGCGCGGCGCGCACGCTCGGTTCGCTGGATATTCTCTATGCGCCCGCCGGACGTAAAGGTGGCGACAGCCTGGCGCTGTCTATCGTTCGGGAATATGTCGGTGAGCAGACTGAAATTCGCTGCTGCCATTTCCCGATGAGCGCCGACAGTACCGAAAAAGAAGCCGTCTGGGATGAGGTCGCCGCTGCACTGGTTGCGGAAGTGGAGGCCGGCAAGCAGGTCGGTTTCATTACCCTCGGCGATGCCATGCTGTTCAGTACCTGGGTCTTTTTACTCCAGCGTATTGGTAATCCTGATTGGTTAGAAATCGTCCCCGGCGTGACCTCATTTGCTGCGATTGCCGCGCGTTCAAAAACGCCGCTCGCCATGGAACAGCAGTCGCTGGCGGTCGTCTCGTGCACTGCGCCGGAGGCAGAAATCCGGCAGGCGTTAAAGCAGCATGACAGCCTGGTGCTGATGAAGGTCTACGGTCGGTTTGCACGCATCAAGGCGTTGCTGCAAGAAGAAGGCATTCTGGACTGCGCGTTAATGATGTCCGAAGCCACGCTACCGGGTGAGCAGTGCTGGCGCCAACTCAGTGAAGTGAGTGACGATCAGCCGCTGCCGTATTTCTCGACCATTCTGGTCAATAAACAGTGGGAGTATGAAAGATGAAGCTAGAACACCAGCTAAAACAGCTGTCTTTCAGCGGGTTGGCTGCGGCGCTATTACTGATGATTGTGCCTGAGCAGGCGTTTGCTATGCACATTATGGAAGGCTTTTTACCGCCGATGTGGGCGCTGGCCTGGTGGCTGCTGTTTTTACCCTGCCTGTGGTATGGGTTGGTGCGCCTGCGCCAAATTGTGCAGGAAGATAACCACCAGAAAGTGTTACTGGCCCTGTGTGGCGCGTTTATTTTCGTGCTGTCAGCGCTGAAAATTCCATCTGTTACCGGGAGTTGTTCGCATCCGACCGGGGTCGGTCTGGCGGTGATTCTGTTCGGGCCAGGCGTGGTGGCCATTCTCGGGGCCATCGTTTTGTTATTCCAGGCATTATTGCTGGCACATGGCGGTTTGACCACGCTGGGTGCTAATGGTATGTCGATGGCGGTTATTGGTCCGGTCGTCGGCTATATGGTGTGGAAAATGGCTTGCCGTGCGGGGTTCCGTCGTGATGTCTGCGTCTTCCTCTGCGCCATGCTGGCCGATCTGGTGACCTATTTTGTGACGTCGGTGCAACTGGGTGTTGCTTTCCCGGACCCGTCCGTAGGTGCTACGGGCTCCATCATCAAGTTCATGGGGATTTTCTGCCTGACGCAGATCCCAATCGCTATCGCAGAAGGCTTGCTCACGGTGATGATTTATGACCAGCTCACCAAACGGCAGCTCATCACCGCACAAGGACATTAACCATGAAAAAGACGCTGATTCTGTTAGCAATGGTGATTGGGCTGGTTGTCCTGCCATTTTTCATCAACCACGGTGGAGAATACGGAGGATCAGATGGCGAAGCAGAAAGCCAGATTCAGGCCATCGCTCCGCATTATGAGCCGTGGTTCCAGCCGCTGTATGAGCCAGCCAGCGGTGAAATTGAAAGTCTGCTGTTTACGCTTCAGGGATCGCTCGGTGCAGCGGTAATTTTCTACATTCTGGGTTACACCAAGGGCAGACAACGCCGTGATGACCGGTCTTGACAGGCTGAGCTACCAGAGCCGCTGGTTTCATGTCACACCGCAGCGCAAATTTCTGCTGTGGTTAGTGATGATGATTCTGGCGTTTACCCTGCCTCCGTTGGGGCAGGGTATCGAGCTGTTACTCATTGCCGCACTGAGCTGCTGGCTGCTGCGCATCTCTTTCTGGCGTTGGTGTCGCTGGATGGCATTGCCGTTTGGTTTTTTGCTGGTCGGGGTAGTGACGATCCTATTCAGTGTGAGTCGCGATCCGCATAGCTTACTGGTTAGTCTGCCGGTGGGTAGCTACTGGTTAGGCGTCACCGAAGCGGGTGTACTCACTGCCAATGCAACATTCTGGCGAAGCCTGGCGGCGCTGGCATCCACCTTTTGGTTGGTACTTAATCTGCCGTTCCCGCAATTAATTCTTTTACTGAAATGGGCGCGCGTTCCGCGCCTGCTGACTGAGCAGATCCTACTGACCTGGCGATTTATTTTTATTCTTTTAGACGAAGCGCTCGCTATTCACCGCGCGCAAACGCTGCGTTTTGGTTATCGTAGCGTGCCGCTGAGCTATCGCTCGTTGGCAATGCTGGTGGGGCTGTTGTTTACGCGTGTGTTAATCCGCTATCAGCAAATGACCACCACACTGGATATCAAACTGTATCAGGGTGATTTTCACCTGTAAGGATAAGTATGCTTGCCACCTCAGCGCTTTGGTTTCGCTATCAGGATGACCCGGTCCTCAAAGGGCTCACGCTGGATTTTTCCGCGCAGGCCGTCACTGGACTGGTGGGGGCCAATGGGTGCGGAAAATCCACGCTGTTTATGAACCTGAGTGGCTTGTTGCGTCCACAGCAGGGGGCGGTGATGTGGCAAGGAAAACCGCTGGATTACAGCAAGCGAGGCCTGCTGGCACTGCGTCAGCAGGTGGCGACCGTATTTCAGGACCCCGATCAGCAAATCTTTTATACCGATATCGACAGCGACATCGCCTTTAGCCTGCGCAATATTGGCGTGGATGAAAAAGAAATTGCTCGCCGGGTGGAAGATGCCCTGACGCTGGTGGATGCACAACATTTCCGTCATCAGCCTATTCAATGCCTAAGCCACGGACAAAAAAAACGCGTGGCGATCGCTGGCGCGCTGGTACTGCAGGCGCAGTATTTGCTGCTGGATGAACCGACAGCGGGCCTTGATCCCTCGGGCCGTACGCAAATGATTGAGATTATTAAACGGATCGTGGCGCAGGGAAATCATGTGGTTATTTCCAGCCATGATATCGATCTTATCTATGAAGTGAGTGACGCGGTTTACGTTTTGCGCCGGGGAGAAGTGCTGACGCACGGCACCCCCGGTGAGGTATTCGCGCGCACGGACCTTATTGAACAAGCAGGATTAACTCAGCCCTGGCTGGTGAAGTTGCACACAGAGCTAGGCTTTCCATTGTGTAAAACAGAGGCTGAATTTTATCGTTGTATGCGAGAGAACGCACTGAAGGAGGCGTCATGACGCAGGCAATAATGTTGCAGGGAACGGCATCTGATGTAGGCAAAAGCGTATTAGTCGCCGGGCTGTGTCGTATTTTTTATCAGGATGGACGACGTACTGCGCCGTTCAAATCGCAGAACATGGCGCTGAACTCGGGTATTACGCCTGAGGGGAAAGAGATGGGGCGCGCGCAAATTTTCCAGGCTGAAGCGGCAGGGATCACCCCAGATGTACGTATGAATCCGGTGCTATTGAAACCGACCAGCGACCGCAAAGCGCAGGTGGTATTGATGGGCAAAGTGGCGACCGATATGGATGCGGTAAGTTACCACGAGTACAAACCGCGTCTGCGCGAGCAGATCATTTCGGTTTATAACAGTCTGGCGCAGGAATTTGACGTTATTGTGCTGGAAGGGGCGGGAAGTCCGGCTGAAATTAACCTGCGCGATCGCGATATCGTCAATATGGGGATGGCGGAGATGGCGCAGTGCCCGGTTGTGCTGGTGGCGGATATCGATCGCGGCGGCGTGTTTGCCTCGATTTATGGCACGCTGGCGCTGCTGCATGATCATGAACGCGCGCGCGTAAAAGGCGTGATTATCAATAAATTTCGTGGCGATGTGGCGCTGCTCTATTCCGGTATTGAACAAATTGAAGCGCTGACCGGCGTTCCCGTACTCGGCGTGATGCCGTGGCTGGATGTTGATCTCGAAGATGAAGATGGCGTCGCGCTGCAAAAAGGGAAGTATTTACGCACCGACAAACGCGATATCGAGATTGCTGTGGTGCAACTGCCGCATATTTCCAACTTTACGGATTTTAATGCGCTGGCCGCCCAGCCGGACGTTCGGGTGCGCTATGTTCGCCACTCGGAAGAGCTGGCAGGCGTCGATCTGGTGATTTTGCCGGGCAGTAAAAATACGCTTGGCGATTTAGTCTGGCTGCGCGAAAGCGGTCTTGCGCACAGCGTGTTGCAGCTACACCGTCAGAATGTGCCGGTGGTGGGGATTTGCGGTGGCTATCAAATGCTCGGCGAGACCATTATCGATGACGTGGAGTCGGGCCTGGGAACGCTGCCGGGCCTTGGCTTGCTCGATACCGTTACCCATTTTGCGCAGCACAAAACCACGACCCTGGTTGAAGGGCAAATGTCGGCCACATTGCCGGACTGGCTGGCAGACGCCTCAGGGTTAGCTGTTCGAGGCTATGAAATTCATATGGGTGAAACGGTGTTATCCGGGGAGTGTCAGTCGGTGATGACGCTGCAAAAAGAGGGCGGTAACGTCGCTGATGGTGCGGTGACTCACGACGGTCTGGCGTTCGGCACCTATCTCCACGGCCTGTTTGATAGCGATGAATTTACGCGCGCGCTGGTGAATGGCCTGCGGGTGCGCAAAGGGTTAGCACCACTGGATTCAACCTTCCATTACGCGCAATATAAATCACAGCAGTTTGATCTGCTGGCGGATGCGATGCGGCAACACATCGATATTGAGAAAATTTATACCATCATGCAGCAACACCAGGAGCCAGTATGATGATTCTGGTTACCGGTGGTGCCCGTAGCGGCAAGAGCCGTCACGCAGAGGCGCTGATCGCGGACTCCCCAAACGTGCTGTACATCGCGACGTCGCAGATATTCGACGAGGAGATGGCGGCGCGAATTCAACACCATCGTGATGGACGCCCAGCGCACTGGCGTACAGCCGAGCGCTGGCAACATCTTGATGCGCTGATTACGGCCGAGAACGATCCGCACGAGGCGATTTTACTGGAATGCATTACCACGATGGTGACGAACCAGCTGTTTGCGTTAGGCGGCGACAGTTCACCGGATGGCTGGGACTACGCCGCGATGGAACGGTCCATTGAGGATGAGTTCCGTGTGCTGATTGACGCTTGTCAGCGTTGCCCGGCAAAAGTCGTGCTGGTGACTAACGAAGTGGGGATGGGGATTGTTCCGGAAAATCGTCTGGCGCGGCATTTTCGCGATATTGCTGGACGGGTAAACCAGCGTCTGGCGGCAGCGTCAGATGAGGTCTGGCTGGTGGTATCTGGAATTGGAGTCAAAATTAAATGAGTAAGTTGTTTTGGGCAATGCTCTCTTTTATCAGTCGCTTGCCCGTTCCTGCACGCTGGTCGCAAGGTCTGGAGTTCGAACAATACTCGCGCGGCATCGTCATGTTCCCGCTGATTGGCGTGGTGCTGGGAGGGTTGACGGGACTGGTCTTCATGGCGCTGCAAACCTGGTGCGGTATCCCGCTGGCAGCGCTGTTTAGCGTGCTGACGTTGGCGCTGCTGACCGGCGGTTTTCATCTTGACGGTCTGGCGGATACCTGTGACGGCGTGTTTTCTGCTCGTCGGCGCGAGCGGATGCTGGAAATAATGCGCGACAGCCGCCTGGGGACCCACGGCGGACTGGCGCTGATCTTTGTTCTGCTGGCTAAAGTGCTGGTGGTGAGCGAACTGGCTCTACGCGGAACGCCAATGCTGGCTGCACTGACTGCAGCCTGTGTGGCAGGGCGTGGAACCGCAGTTCTGCTGATGTACCGGCATCGTTATGCCCGCGAAGAAGGGCTGGGAAATGTCTTTATAGGCAAAGTAACCGGACGACAAACCTGCGTTACGTTGGGGCTTGCGGCGATCCTTGCTGCTGTACTGCTTCCCGGCATGCGTGGAGTGGCGGCGCTGGTCGTCACGATGGTGGCAATTTTCATTCTTGGGCAATTATTAAAACGCACGTTAGGTGGGCAGACAGGCGATACGCTTGGCGCGGCCATCGAACTTGGCGAGTTGATCTTCTTACTGGCTCTGCTTTGAGCCAGTCAACACATTGAGAACCCTTATGCAGACTTTATCCGCTTTACTCCACGCGATCCCTTCTCCCGACAGTGCTGCAATGTTACGCGCACAGCAGCATATTGATGGCTTACTTAAACCACCGGGCAGCCTGGGACGTCTTGAGTCCCTGGCCGTGCAACTCGCCGGTATGCCAGGCCTGAAGGGCGTGCCGCGCGTGGGGGGGAAAGCGATGCTGGTGATGTGCGCCGATCACGGCGTCTGGGATGAAGGTGTGGCCGTTTCGCCGAAAGTGGTTACGGCGATTCAGGCAGCAAATATGACGCGTGGCACGACCGGCGTTTGCGTACTGGCGACCCAGGTTGGCGCAAAGGTTCATGTGATTGATGTGGGGATTGACGCTGAACCTATTCCTGGCGTGGTGAATATGCGCGTTGCGCGTGGCTGCGGCAATATTGCTGAAGGCCCGGCAATGCACCGTTCTCAGGCCGAGGAACTGTTGCTGGAAGTGATGCGCTATACCCGTGAACTGGCGAAAGAGGGCGTCACGCTGTTTGGCGTCGGCGAGTTGGGCATGGCCAATACCACGCCTGCGGCGGCGATTGTTAGCGTACTGACCGGCAGTGATGCTGAGGCGGTGGTGGGGATTGGCGCTAACCTGCCACTCTCGCGGGTGGGCAATAAGGTGGATGTGGTGCGTAGGGCGATCGCCGTTAATCAGCCCGACCCCACAGATGGTATCGATGTGCTGGCCAAAGTCGGTGGTTTTGATCTTGTGGGGATGACGGGTGTGATGCTGGGGGCTGCCACCTGCGGTCTGCCGGTGTTGCTGGACGGGTTCCTTTCTTATTCCGCTGCGCTGGCAGCCTGTCAGATTGCGCCTGAGATTAAGCCGTACCTGATCCCTTCACATTTTTCCGCCGAAAAAGGTGCCCGTACCGCCCTGGCGCATCTGGAGCTGGACCCGTATCTCAACATGGGCATGCGTTTAGGTGAAGGCAGCGGTGCCGCGCTGGCGATGCCGATCGTTGAGGCCGCCTGCGCCATGTACAACAATATGGGGCATTTAGCCGCCAGCAATATTGTGCTTCCGGACGGTAAGGAAGCGTAGTCAAGCTGCACCCCGCTCAACGGCGGGGTTCTTGTTGGTAGGGGCCGTCGTAACCCCGTTAACCCGATAAAAAAGCTATAATTAACGGATATCTGCTGCGGCGAAGGAAAGGACAATGATGCGTCGTGTAAAACTGTTGTGTTCACTTATCATACTGCTTGCCGGCCAGGGAGCTCAGGCGGTGAGCTATCCGTTGCCGCCAGAGGGCAGCCGCCTGGTCGGCAGTCCGCTGACTATTACGGTGCCGCCAGCCAATACGCAACCGCTGGAAGCATTTGCGGCGCAGTACGGGCAGGGGCTGAGCAATATGCTGGAAGCCAATCCGGGGGTGGACGTCTATTTGCCGAAGTCGGGCTCTACGTTGGTGGTGCCACAGCAGGTTATTTTGCCGGATACCGTGCGTGAGGGCATTGTTATAAACGTCGCTGAAATGCGTCTTTACTATTACCCCAAAGACAGCAATACAGTTGAAATCTTACCCATCGGTATCGGTCAGGCGGGGAGAGAAACGCCGCGCAACTGGGTGACGACGGTACAGCGCAAGCAGGAAGCACCGAGCTGGACGCCAACAGCAAATACCCGCCGGGAATACGCCGCGCGTGGCGAAAGCTTACCGGCGTTTGTTCCGGCCGGGCCGGAAAATCCGATGGGGTTGTACGCCATTTATATTGGCAAGCTGTACGCTATTCACGGCACCAATGCTAATTTCGGAATTGGGCTGCGGGTCAGCCAGGGCTGTATTCGCCTGCGCAATGACGATATTAAATACCTGTTTGATACCGTGCCGGTGGGAACGCGGGTTCAACTTATCGACCGGCCTGTTAAATACAGCACTGAGCCAGACGGTAGCCGCTGGGTTGAAGTTCATGAACCGTTGTCACGCAACCGCAGCGAATATGAGTCGGATAAAAAGATCCCACTGCCGGTGACTCCGGCATTACGCAGTTTTGTGAGCGGAGAGGGAGTGGACGTCAGTCGTGCTAATGCAACGCTGGAACGCCGCTCCGGGATGCCAGTGAATATCAGCCAGGTGCAGAGATTCTAATCACTACTACGCGCGGCCTGTATGTTACTGTCAGGCCGCGTGCTTCGTTTGAAACTGACCCATTTTCACAAAACCAATATGGTCCGCCATCAACTGCGCTTCATGTTCACTGTGGGTGACCAGCAGCGCCGTTTGTCCGGCGGCGCGCAAAATATCCCGTACCTCGCCACCCAGACGCTCGCGGGTGCTTTTATCCAGACTGGAAAACGGTTCATCCAGCAGCAGAATATCCGGATGTGGCGCCAGGGCGCGGGCCAGGGCGATACGCTGCTGCTGCCCGCCAGAAAGCTCATGAGGGTAATGGCTGGCGTGGCTGTGTAGTTCAACCATTTTTAACAGCTCGGTGACTCTGGCTTGTTGCGCTTCTCGTGGCAGGCGGCGCAAACCAAAGGCCACGTTTTGTTGGGCTGTCAGATGTGGGAATAACGCGTATTCCTGAAACACCATGCCGACATGCCGTTTTTCCGGCGGCAGATGCACTCCGGGGCCAGCAACACGCCGTTGTGAAACATAAATCTCTCCGCGTTGCAGCCGTTCAAATCCGGCGACCGCGCGCAGAACCGTGGTTTTTCCACAGCCTGACGCACCCAGCAGGCAGGCGATTTCGCCTTTGCGCACCGACATTGAAAAGCCGGTCAGCACCGGTTGCTGGCTGTTGCCGTAGGCCACGTGTACATCCTGGAGTCGTAACGCGATTTCTGACATTGTTGCTCTCTCAACCACGGCGCGTCATCTGATGACGGACCAGCAAAATAACAGGCAGTGTGCCGGCTAACACAATCATTAGCGCAGCAATTGCCCCTTCTTCATAGGTGCCTCGCGCCGCTTCTGCATACAGCAGCGTGGCCAGCGTTTCGAAGTTTACCGGGCGTAGTAGCAGGGTAGTGGGCAACTCTTTCATTGCATCGGCAAACACCAGCAATGCACTGCTTACCAACGCTGGACGCAGTAGCGGGAAATGCACACGAGCAAACGTACCGGCCCCATTTTCTCCCAGTAAACGTGAGGCTTGCTCAAGGGAAGGAGGAATACGGCCCAGCCCGGAATCCAGCGCGCCGATGGCGATGGCCTGAAAACGCATCGCACAGCAAATGATCAGCAAAATACCGGCAGACATCAGCGGTAAACCGCGCATGTCGAGCAGATCGGCCAGCCAGCGGTCAACCGCCATCGCCGGGGGAAGAAAACCAATCGCCAGAATCGTACCAGGCACGGCGTAACCTAACGAGGCCAGACGCATCACACCGCGACGAAAGCCAGGCATGGCGTTGTCTGCGGCGCTGCGACGTGCGCTCCACGCCACCAGCATGCTGACGCAAATCACCACCAGCGTGGTACCAGCCGCCAGCGATAGCGTGTTTTGCAATGCAGAAAGTAATGACGCGGACAGCGGATTCTCACCGCCTAACCGTTTGGCGCTCTCCCACAGTAAAAACAATACCGGGGCCAGGAAACCCAGTACAACCGGGAGCGAAATAACCACGCCGAGCAGCCAACCGCGCCAGCCATGCACGCGCGTGGGTTGAATTTCTCGCAGACTGCGACTGCTGAATCCTTGTTTTCTGCGACCGTAAAACTCCAGCGTCAGGATAAAGAAGATAAACATCAGCATCATGCAGGCGATTTGCGCCGCAGCGGATAAATCAGAGCGCGAGATCCACGTGGTGTACACGGTGACGGTTAAGGTTTGTACCCCAAGGAATTCCGACGCGCCGATGTCATTGAGCGTTTCCAGCAGCGCCAGGCTGATCCCGACCGCCAGCGCCGGACGGGCCATTGGCAGGGCCACGCGGAAGAAGGTTCCGCTGGCGCTGCAGCCCAGGGTACGTGCCGCCTCCAACAAATGCGCGGGCTGGCTGATAAACGTGGCGCGAGTGGTTAAATAAACATACGGATACAGCACTAAACCGAGCAGCAGGATCGCGCCGGAAAGGGAGCGTAAATCCGGCAAGCGGAACTGTCGCGGGCTGTCGAAACCGAGTAAAAAACGGATGAAGGTTTGCAGTGGGCCAATGGGATGCAGTAAATCGAGCCAGGCAAAGGCCACGATATAGGTCGGCATCGCCAGCGGCAGCAGCAGCGCCCAGCTCAGTATTTTGCGCCCAGGAAAATCCCATGCAGTGACTGCCCACGCGCTGCCAACGCCAATCACGCCGACCATGACCGCGACACCTGCCAACAACAGTACAGTGTTTTTTAACGCAGAGGGCAACACCCAGGTGATGAGATTATCCCAGTGGGACAAATCAGCCTGTGTGGCCTGCCAGATGAGCGCCACAATAGGAGTCAGGACGCCGAGTGCAATACACAGGGCACCAAGATGTAACGGCGTTAATAATGACTGCGGCCCGGAAACCAGGCCGCGTAACGTCGGAAGCAATAGCGGTTTATTGATCGAATCCAACTTTATCTACCAGCAGACTAGCTTGTTTACGGTACTTCACGATTTCGGTTAACGGGATCTTGTCGACGTCGATTTCACCGATAGTGGCGCTGATAACCGGGTCGAGCGTTACACCTTTGAGTACCGGATATTCGAAGTTCGCTTTCGCGTATTGTTGCTGGGCAGGTGCGGAAACCAGATATTCCATCAGCTTAACGGCGTCGGCTTTATTGGGTGCGTAACGGGCTACGGCAGCACCGCTAATGTTGACGTGTGTGCCGCCTTTCTCAAAGGTCGGTTTCACCACTTTAATGGCATCACCCCACTGACGTGCATCGGTGCCTTCTTTGGCATTTTTCATATGACCGACGTAATAGGAGTTGGCGAGGCCAATATCACAAATCCCGCCGAGGATATCGCGGGCAACGTCACGATCGCCGCCGGTCGCTTTACGTGCCAGGTTCGCCTTCACGCCGCGCAGCCACTCTTCCGTTTTGGCCTCACCGTGGTGGGCAATCATGGCGGCAATCAATGCGGTGTTATACGGATGCTGCCCGGAACGGATACAGACTTTGCCTTTGTACTCCGGGCTTGCGAGCTGCTCATAATGCCAGTTATCGATAGGCATCGATTTCTCAGCGTAGAGCACGCGTGCACGCATGGAAAGCGCAAACCACTGATTATCTGCACCGCGCAGGTTAGCCGGAATGGCGGCTTTCAGCGCATCGGACTCTACCGGTTGCGTTACGCCCGCTTCGACTAAATCGATGAGGTTACCGGCATCGACGGTCATCAGCAGGTCGGCAGGGGAGTTCTTCCCTTCCGCTTTAACACGCTCAAGCATGCCATCCTTGATATACACCGTGCTCACTTTTATACCGCTGGTTTTTGTCCAGCTATCGAGCAGGGGTTGGATCAGGCCTGGTTCACGGGTGGTATAAAGCGTTAACGTATCCTGTGCGAAAGCCGGCAGGCTGACGGAGAGGACCAGGGCAGATGCAAGCGTGATACGGCGCAGTCCGGTGCGAGGCAGAGCATTCATCGTTTATATCCCAGAGTAATTGGAACGTACAGTGACCCGAGCAGGCGCTCGTTCTTTTGGCCCGCGTACAATAAATGATAATCACTAGCACTTACAATAATGGCAAAGTTTAAACGATTTACATTTACATAACTTTAAACGACGGTGTGATGTGGGGTTTACTCGGCGAAAAGTGGCGGGTAGAGAGAGGGTGAGACTCCCTGCCACTAGTTCATGGATAACTACCGTTTTACGCGCGCTTTTTGTGACAGGATTTCATCCATAATGGCGCTAACTTGTTTCATCACCATGCCTGCGTTTTTGACGCCTTTCGCTTCCTGCTCGTGGACCCACTTGGTTTGCGCAGCCCGGTAATGGGTGGCGGTGTTCCACTGTGCGACCTCCTGCGATTGCAGAACGCGTACCGAGGCCCCAGCCTGGCGTAAATCGTCTATCTGGGTGTTAAAACACCTGTCCATGACTGAACCCAGAGATTGATACGCTGTTTCAGCCGCACGCTGAATGGCGACCTGATCTTCATGAGAAAGCGCGTTCCAGGTTTTTTTGTTCATCGTCAGAATATAGAGATGCCCCAGCCACAGATTTTTGGCGAGAAGCACATTGGGTGCGAACTGATACGCTTTAAGATCGTAACCGCTGTCCACGTTCAGCATCATGCCATCGATTGCCCCCGTTTTTAGCGCGTTATAGGTCTCTTGACCCCAGGGCATGGTCACCGGCTTAGCCCCAGCGTTTTGCAGAAAATCACGGTGCCAGAAGCTGGCAGAGCGCCATGTGCCGCCTTTGATATCGCTCAGCGTCGCTATGGGCTTAGCGCTGAAAAAGGCCAGTGGATAGCCAGTGGCAAGGAAAATACTCACCACATTATTTTTCTCAAGCTCAGCCGGGAATGCCGGGATGTCAGCGTAGACGTGGCGGAAGAAGGCCACCTGTTGTTCACTGGCCGGTCCGACGGGAAAGCTTTTAAATATCTGATTCAGGGGCAGCGCGTCGGCGGTGTATTCAGGTACGACAGTCGCCATATCCACCTTTCGTTCGTTGCCGACGTTGCGTAACGCATCGTAGCTGTTACTGAGCTCGCCGCTCCAGTGCGCCTCTATTTTCAGGCGTCCGTTGGACTCTTTCTCAATGGCGGGGAAGAGCACGTCGTTAAGAAAGCGAGTGCGCATCCCACCCAGCGGTTCATGATCACTGTATGTCAGGATTTGTGTAGCCGAAACCGTGGTCGGTAGCAGCAGGGTGATGAACAGCATTGCCAGATATTTTCCGTATATTTTGTTGGGGCGCATACATTTCCTTTGCGTTGCTGAGATGAAAAAGGGTCAAGGGCGGATGAAATTGTCAGGCCGTCTGCCCGGCTAACCAGCGCGTACCACTTGCTTTCATTTGTTGTTCCAGATCGCTGCCACGGGTGGCAAAGACGCGCTGAACCGGAAAACCACTTTTTTCCAGCAGATAAGCCAGCGCGGCGTATTCACGTGGATATTTCTCTGCCGCACTTTGGTCAATCGCGACCATGCCGAGCGGAAAGGTAAAGCTGGCCATATCGTAAATACTCTGGCGATGGAACAGTTTCCAGACGCTGTCGCGTTTTTCTGCCATGTCATAGAAACGGTTATGACCAATGCAGCCCAGATTCAGCTTAACGTGTTCAGCGATAATCATGGCGTTGGTTTCGACAATAGCTCTCGTCGCGTTGGCATTGAAGGTCACTACCGGCGTGCCAATCAGATGCTTGGTGCGCACATCTGACGCTCCCATCCGTATTGAGCCCTCAACGAAATCGCTGGCGAGGCCCTCAAACCACGTGATTTCAATGGTGCCGTCCGGGTGAAAAAGGTTGCGCAGCTGCTCCCATTCCCCCAGATCGCGGTGCATCCAGCCCGTGAGAAGATCGGTAATTTGCAGACGGTCGTCCAAATAATTTTGCATAACATGTACTCCGGTACGGGATTGGATTTCAGTTTCATCCCCAATGGAGATAAACTCAAATAGATAGATATGACTGATTAATCATTTTATTTGATGATGGAGTGACAATATGGATCTGCGCCATCTACGCTATTTTCTGGCTGTTGCCGAAGAAGGCCATTTTGGTCGCGCGGCTCAACGTCTGCATATCGTCCAACCTGCGCTGAGTATGCAAATCAAGGCCCTGGAAGAGGAACTCGGTGGTCCGCTGTTTGTACGCACCAGCCGCAAAGTGGAGTTAACGGACGCCGGGCGGCTACTACAGGTCGAGGCGCAGCGCACGCTGGAGCAAGCGGATCACGCCCGACTGACCGTTCAGCGCTCAATACGCGGTGAAACGGGCCATGTACGCGTGGGGTTTGCCGGTAATGCCGTCTTTAGCGGCAAGCTCACCAACGATCTACGTGCTTTTCGCCGAACCTACCCTGATGCCGAACTGGTTGTGAATGAAGTCGCACCGTTGCTGCAAGCCGAGGCTATCCTGACGGGACAGCTCGATGTGGGTTATACCCCCGATCACCACAAAATCCATGATGCCGCGCTAATGGCTGAACAGATCGGTGTCTGGCACCGGCAAGTGGCGATGGCTGACGACCATCCGTTGGCCACACGGGCGTCGCTGACAATCGATATGCTCGCCGAGCAGCCACTCATTTTTTATGACGCGCATGGGGCTGATGAGTCGCTTTACACCGCACTTACCGAAATTATGGGCCATGCTCCGCATATCGCCCATTGCACCGCAAGTACCCTAAGCGTGCTTGCACTCGCCGCCGCCGGTCAGGGGCTGGCGCTGGTGCCCGATCCTCTGCAGCATGTGAATATTCCTGGATTGGTATACCGCCCACTGGATGCGCCGGAACTGTCGGCGAATCTGATGCTCATCAGCAGGCAACAAGAGAATAAGGGGGCTGTACAGGCTTTTCTGCAGATAGCGCGTGAAAATGCGGGAGTATAAAAGCAAAAGCCCGCTTAGTATCCTAAGCAGGCTTCTTAAATTTGGCTCCTCTGACTGGACTCGAACCAGTGACATACGGATTAACAGTCCGCCGTTCTACCGACTGAACTACAGAGGAATCGTGTGAACGGGGCGAATATTAGCGATGCCAGTTAGCATTGTCAAAGCCTGAATGGAGAAATGCGATCGTTTGCCGAATATTTCTTCATTTCGTTGCTTATTCAGACGCAACGGGTTGTTTTATAGACTTTTCCCGTTCCGGACGCGGATACTTCCATAACCATCGCCCGGTGATCATGCGCCAGTAAAACAGCGCAGCACGCACTGCCCAGTCGAAGAAAATCCCCATCCAAACCCCGACGACACCCCAATCTAAGACGATCCCGAGGGTATAACCTGCCACCACGCGGCAGCCCCACATGCCCAGCATGGAAACCCACATTGCAAAACGGACATCGCGTGCCCCCTTAAACCCGGAAGGAAGAACCCATGATGCCGCCCATATCGGCATAAATGCCGCGTTGAGCCAAATCAGAACAACTATGACCTCTTTTACATCCTGATCGCGGGTATAGAACGAGGCCATTAATCCGGCAAAGGGAGCTGATAACCAGGCTATGGCGGTTAAACCAATTGTGGATAGCCAGAATACATGCCGCAACTGAATCTCAGCCTGGCCAATCTGTCCATTTCCCAGACGCCGCCCGGTAATAATGGTGGAGGCAGAACCCAGAGCATTGCCGGGCAGGTTAATCAGTGCTGCGATAGAGAAGGCGATAAAGTTACCGGCAATGACGCTGGTTCCCATCCCTGAGACAAACATCTGAGTGAGCAGCTTACCGCCGTTAAACAGTACTGATTCGATACTCGCAGGAATACCGATCCCCATCACCTCCCAGATAATGGCAAAATTCAACGGCTTAAAATAGCTCTTCAGGGGAATCCGCAGCGCTGGGTTAAAACCAATCATCAATACCCAGATAATGGCGACAGCACCGATGTAACGAGAAATCGTCAACCCCAGCCCAGCGCCTGCAAACCCCAGCCCTTGCCAGGAAAAAATACCGTAGATCAGGATACTACTGATGATGATGTTCAGTATGTTCATACCGCCGTTAATCAGCAGCGGTATTTTGGTGTTTCCAGCACCGCGTAGCGCCCCACTGCCGATCAACGCAATGGCTGCCGCAGGATAACTGAGCACCGTCAGTTCAAGATACGTTAGCGCCAGCGCTTTAACCTCAGGTGTCGCTTCTCCGGCAACGACATTAATGATCTGTTCCCCAAAGTAATGAATGATCGCGGCCAGCACGACGGCAAAAATTGTCATGATCACCAGCGACTGTCTGGCTGCGGCTCGGGCTCGACGACGATCGCGTTTTCCCAGACTAAAGGCCACGACAACCGTGGTGCCAAGATCGATGGCGGCAAAAAATGCCATGATGACCATATTGAAACTGTCGGCGAGGCCGACGCCTGCCATCGCTTCTTTGCCCAGCCAGCTTACCAGGAAGGTACTCAGTACCCCCATTAAGAGCACGCAGGTATTTTCCAGAAAAATAGGTACGGCAAGCGGGGTGATTTCGCGCCAGAATAGAACTTTATAACTCTTGCGTTTGGCGTACCAGGGCGTGCGGGAAACGACCTGGCGTAAGGCAGCGGAGACGTTCAAAGTGGACCTTAATGAAGAAAGTTGAAACCTCATTTCAAATGATGAGGGAGAATCAAAAAAGCTGCAAAGTTTTTTCCATATAAAATGTCTGTAAATGCAACAAACTGTCGAGAGAAGCACCAATTGATACGCATTGAAGGAAATGGGGTTTGACAAAAAATTTTTCGCCGCTAAGATAAGCCTCCACACCGATTCCTCTGTAGTTCAGTCGGTAGAACGGCGGACTGTTAATCCGTATGTCACTGGTTCGAGTCCAGTCAGAGGAGCCAAATTTTAGTATTAAGACGTATCAGTGAGTCTTAATGCGTTATAAAAACAAACAGTTAGATTGCCCCGGCTGTCCTGGTAAGGATTGCCGGGTTTTTTCACATCTGTAGTTTTTGGGGGCTTAATCCGGGGCCTCACAGTTCGTTTAACGAATGGAGCCCCCCGCTATGGCACTCACTGATACCGCTATCCGCAAGTTCAGACCCACAGACAAACCCTTCAAACTCGGCGACAGTGCCGGACTGTACCTGCTGATCAAACCCAACGGCTCAAAACTCTGGTACATGAAGTACCGTATACCTAAACAATATAAATAATGTGCTTCGTATAGTGGATGTGGAAATTCGAAATCGTGTTTAGTAAACCTCTCACCGAGTGCTGCTAACGACTCATGGTCGCTGTTTATGATGAATTGATCTGCTAACGTACCGAACTCATCTAGTTCATTTTTAATGATTAACAAAATGACTCCTTAGCTACAAAATTAACAAGTAGAAGGGGCATTCTAACCCCTCCGTAATTTAAGCTACTGTATCTAATATTTCTGTTAAAAAATCTGTAAAGTTGGAAAATGATCCAAATACATTTTCTGTACCTACGTTATCTCTAATTTCAAATAAATTATTTTTGGTGTCATAAGTGAACAAAGAAATGCTATTTTCACCAATGACTAAACGCTTCGCTAAGTCTGGGTCTATATAATCATCATTATTTCTATAAAATTCATTCACTACAAACAAGTTTTTAATTATCGGTTCAGGTACAGATAAGCTATACAGAGTTAGGCCGTCATATTCGAAACCATCCATTGTCTCTAGTAGTGATACATACTCGGGTTGGTTAACAAATAATATACAAAGCTCGTTAGCTAAATCTTCTAATATAGGTGATATGTCAGTTTTTGAATTCCGTTTTGTTATACTTTCAATAAATGAATTTTTGATAGGGTCTTGAATGGGGTATTCCCATTTAACCATTTCATCTTTTAAATTATCCAGCATGTTGTAAATGTTCATTTTTATGCAATCCTATTTATTTAAGTGGATAAATTGATCCAGATGGAATAGCCCACGGTGTAATCTTGCTTTCACCAGGTAACATACCTTTAGTTGCTACTCTTTGCATGTTAGTGAATACCTTATGATATGGCTCTTTTTCTATTAATACTAGATTATCAAGAGCATTAGTACCACCATCATCTAAAGGTAACTTGTGATGAACATCCCAACCGTCTGGAGACTTACCATTACTCATTCTCAATAACTGTGAAGGATTGAATGTGTTTGCTGCTTCTGGTGCGCCAGCTATATCTTTTAGAAAATTTTTCCTAACAGCGCTATCAAATTCTTTTCTCAGTATTGCCGCATCTGCCGGATTTCTTTTGATATAATTAATTTCTTTTATCGTAATTCCGTTAACTATTTTTGATTCACCTCTTAACCTACCTAAATAGCTATTAATTTCGGCATATGCATCTGAATTAGGTCGTTTAGCCAAGAGGATAGAAGCTGCTGCTATCGCTGTACCTGCTGTTTTTTCATTTAATACTTGGTCATAGCCTTGAACAGCATCACCGCTTAATTGTTCTGCTGTTTTCCTGAATCCTTCAATATTACCGTTATAAACGCCGCCAGCAGCTAATAAACGTCCTGCGGCTTTACTGTTAATAGTTTTTGCGGCCTGAGCGTGTTGAATAGGTGCATCTGAATAATGAATCTTTTGTGTTGGTGCGGGCTTCCTTCCTTGATGGTCATCTAAGCACTTTCGGTAAGCATCCCTAACTTCCATTTCAAACCATTCATGCCAATGCACCATAAAGCAATCATAGATAAGATCACCTTTCTCATCAAAATAGAAGGGATGCTTAAAGTAATCCCATTGCTCAGATTCATCTATTCCGATGAACCAGCCAATATCGATATTATGCTGTGTATGATCATAAGCACCGTCATACATACCATTACGTTTACGATCATACTTAGTTGAAAAGGGGGTGATAAATCCGCTCTTCCGCTTTGGCATTTGTTGGAGGCTAAAGTGAGAGTAGTTGTCAGAATCAAGATCGTAGTAAATTCTTGCTCTTTCAAAAGCTACTTCTGGCCTCAGTATGTATTGGAAATCTTCCGGGCTAAGCTCTCTTGCAGCATCCCATACCATCAATAATCTGAAATCGGGCATGTAGATCCCTCACAATGTTAAGGGGTTATGTTAGCATTGCTCGCTATGTGGTCAATTATTTAGATTGTGAATGCGCGTAACTAAAACATTTATTATCTGCATATATAATGTCGCCACAAGCTGGAAGTAACGATAGGTGGCAAGGCATAATAACTTATTTTCAATTCTTCTCTTATGCGGGTTTAGATATTTTCTTTCTTCTATCGGTGCTTTTGGCTTATCTTTTGGGTGCTGAAAAACTTGCTTATCTGCTATGGAAAATGTTCAGGGCAATATTTATCTTCATTTGGAACCAAAAACGTGTTTTCTGTCATATAAGCTATTTAGCATAGCTTTGCTGGTATTCTTCTTGTTGATCCAGAAGGTACGGACGAACCGGGTAGGCCCAGGGTGTCTGTTAACGAGTGCCAGCTTAATAACATGTGAAGAATACTTCCGTCAAAACCGGCAGTAGTCCGAAAATGCCAGGAGCCTCTCTATGGAAGTTTGCTTGTAGCACAAAGCTGATTGTCATATTTACCTGCGGTCAGAACAGCAATCTATAATGTGAGAGATATCACATTTAAAAACAGCAACAACATTTGGGGCCTTATTAAGGGCCTCATTTCAATTTTTAAGATTTAATTTATTTTAATTCAATAAGGTATGTGCAAAAACGCATCCAGTCAGAGGAGCCATATTTAAGAAGCCTGCTTAGGAAACTAAGCGGGCTTTTTGCTTTTAGCGCAGTACAGTCATTTTAGTCGGGATAGCAAGCCAGGCGTCGGATTCACATATCGAAAATTGTTTATCCAAAACGTTTTGCTGTGCGAAGGGTCCGATCCTTTTTGGAGAGAATACGGTCAACTAACGTCAGTTTCGTTTCCAGAGAATATTGTGATTTAGTCAAAAAAAACTGCACCTTATTCAGTTAGATAACCAATCTTGGGGTGCAGTCCACTACGCTTTTCGGTCCGACGGAATACCTTAAAACGGGCCAGAAGGCCCGATATTTTATCCTGCGACGTTCACCTGTGCGGCAGCATTCTTCGCCCGTTCAACCGCCTCGCCAACGCATTCAGCTGTTGCCAGCACAACGCCTAAGCGACGTGAGCCATCAATTTCCGGCTTACCGAACAGACGAAGCTGCAAACCTGCGCCAACGGCACTTTCTACGTGATTAAACGTCACATTCTGACTGGTGAGTTGTGGCAGGATAACGGCTGATGCGGACGGACCATATTGGCGGATTGCGCCGATGGGTAATCCGAGGAACGCGCGGACGTGCAGCGCAAACTCGGACAGATCCTGCGAAATTAACGTCACCATGCCGGTGTCGTGTGGGCGAGGGGAGACTTCGCTGAAAATTACCTCATCACCGCAAACAAATAGCTCTACGCCAAACAATCCGTGACCGCCCAACGCCAGCACGACCTTGCGGGCAATTTCCTGTGCGCGTTTCAGCGCCAGTTCACTCATCTGCTGCGGCTGCCAGGATTCGCGGTAATCGCCATCTTCCTGGCGATGGCCTACCGGCGCGCAGAAGTGCACACCGTCAACGGCGCTGACGGTGAGTAGGGTGATTTCAAAATCAAAATTCACTACCCCTTCCACGATTACACGTCCCGCACCAGCTCGGCCGCCCTGCTGGGCATATTCCCAGGCTTCGGTAAGCTGCTCAGCGGAGCGAATAAAGCTCTGACCTTTGCCGGAAGAACTCATTACCGGTTTCACGATACATGGAAAGCCGATTTCAGCCACCGCATCTCGAAAGCGGGCTTCGCTATCGGCGAAGCGGAAAGAGGATGTGGGTAATAACAGCTCTTCAGCAGCCAGACGACGAATGCCTTCACGGTTCATGGTCAACTGTGTGGCGCGCGCGCAAGGCACGACGTTCATACCTTCCTGTTCCAGTTTTACCAGCATATCCGTCGCAATAGCTTCAATTTCTGGCACGATATAATGGGGTTTTTCGCGCTCGACAACCTCGCGCAATGCCTCGCCATCCAGCATATTAATCACGTACGCACGGTGGGCTACGTGCATCGCTGGCGCGTCGGGGTAACGATCCACGGCGATGACTTCTACACCCAGGCGTTGGCATTCAATCGCCACTTCTTTACCCAGTTCCCCTGAACCTAATAACATCACTCGCGTTGCTGCCGGACGCAGCGCTGTGCCTAATAACGTCATAAATTAATCCCCTGTTTTATCTGGGCGCAGTATATACGAAAACGTTTGCGTCTGTCTTTATTACCAGGTTGATTTTGCGGCTGAAAAAGAATATACTGTACATAATTACAGGTAATTTAAGAGGCTGCAAAATGGCGGTTGAAGTTAAATACGTAGTCATTCGGGAAGGTGAGGAAAAAATGTCGTTTACCAGCAAAAAGGAAGCCGATGCGTATGACAAAATGCTGGATACAGCAGACCTGCTAGACACCTGGCTGGAGCAGTCGCCGGTCGCGCTGGAAGATGAACAGCGTGAAGCGCTTTCTCTTTGGCTGGCCGAGCAAAAAGACGTGCTAAGTGCGATCCTGAAAAACGGCAAACTGCCGTCGCCTCAGGCAGTAGAAAACACGGCGTCCGACGGAGATGACACACAAGCAGCCTGATCCGACTTGCGCTCCCGGCGTTTTGTACCATGCTTTTCCCTGAATCATTGTGCTGTACCCAACTGATTTCGCGTTGCATTTCTGCGGCCTGAAGGACGAAGGGGATAAAGGAGAAAAGAATGAATAAAAGAAAAACGCTGTTAAGCCTGCTGCTGTTATCCGCCAGCGTGTCGACCTTTGCTGCAAATACGGAAAGTAAGACCGTTCAGTTTCCCAAGTGTGAGGGACTGAACGCCGACGGTATTGCTGCGAGCGTGAAACGTGATTATCAGCAAAATCGTATCGTGCGCTGGGCTGACGATCAGAAAAAACTGGGACAACTCGATCCTGTTGCCTGGGTTAATCCACAGGACATTGTCGGCAAAGACGGGCAGTGGACGGTACCACTTACCGTGCGCGGTAAGAGTGCGGATATTCGCTATCAGGTGAAGGTTGATTGCAAAACGGGCAGCGCAGAGTATCTGGCGCAGTAACCTGGTATTTGCGCATCTTTTGCTACAATAGACACTTCCTGACATCCCCTCGGGTACGCTGTGATAATTAATCGTCAGTATTTGAGGGGCAAAATGGCTAACTGGCTGAATCAACTGCAATCTCTTCTTGGGCAAAAAGGATCTTCCGCGTCTTCTTCGGGCGATCAGGGACTGAGCAAATTGCTGGTTCCCGGCGCATTAGGCGGACTGGCGGGGTTACTGGTAGCCAATAAATCCTCGCGCAAATTGTTGACCAAATACGGTACCAGTGCGCTGCTCGTTGGTGGCGGCGCGGTGGCTGGCAGCGTGTTATGGAACAAATACAAAGATAAAGTCCGCACGGCGCATCAGGATGAGCCGCAGTTTGGCGTGCAAAGTACGCCGGTGGATGAGCGGACTGAACGCCTGATCCTCGCGCTGGTTTTTGCGGCAAAAAGCGATGGTCATATCGATGCAAAAGAGCGTGCGGCCATCGATCAGCAGCTGCGTGAAGCGGGAGTAGAAGACCAGGGACGTATCCTGATTGAACGCGCCATTGAGCAACCGCTGGATCCTCAGCGTCTGGCACAGGGGATCCGCAACGAAGAAGAGGCGCTGGAAATCTACTTCCTCAGCTGTGCGGCGATTGATATCGACCACTTTATGGAGCGCAGCTATCTGAACGCGCTGGGCGATGCGTTAAAGATCCCGCAGGATGTTCGAGAAGGTATTGAGCAAGATCTTAAGCAACAAAAACAGGCATTGCCGGGCTAAATAGTTACGGCGCAGGAGCATATTTCGCTTGCATCATTGCTGACTTTTGCCACCCTTATAGGATGATTAAGCAAAAGAACAATGACATGCTACCGAACGCTCCTCGTATTCCACACGCCATGACGCAACATGGCGACACCCGCGTCGATAATTATTACTGGTTGCGAGATGACACGCGCTCGCAGCCAGAGGTCCTCGATTACCTGCAGCAAGAAAATGCTTATGGTCGCCAGGTTATGGCCTCACAGCAGGCATTACAGGATCGCGTGCTGAAAGAAATTATCGACCGTATTCCCCCGCAGGATGTTTCGGCTCCCTACGTGAAAAACGGTTATCGCTACCGGCATATCTATGAGCCCGGTTGTGAGTATGCCATTTACCAGCGTCAGTCTGCGCTCAGCGAAGAGTGGGATGCCTGGGATACGTTGCTGGACGGAAACCAGCGCGCAGCTCACAGCGAGTTTTATACACTGGGCGGTCTGGCAATCTCCCCGGACAACACCATCATGGCGCTGGCTGAGGATTATCTCTCGCGCCGGCAATATGGTGTGCGTTTTCGCAATCTGCAAAGCGGTAACTGGTATCCGGAAGTCCTCGACAACGTCGAGCCTGAACTCGTCTGGGCCAATGACTCGCAAACTTTCTACTACGTGCGTAAGCATGAAACAACGTTACTGCCGTATCAGGTCTGGCGACACACCATCGGTTCGCCGTCATCCGAAGATAGGCTGGTATATGAAGAGGCAGACGATATGTTTTATGTCAGTCTGCACAAAACGACTTCGCAGCATTATGTCGTTATTCATATTGCCAGTGCGACCACCAGTGAGGTTCTGCTGCTTGACGCTGAGCTGGCCGACGCTGAACCGTTGGTTTTTTTACCGCGGCGTAAAGACCATGAGTACAGCCTCGATCACTATCAACACGCGTTTTATCTGCGATCTAACCGACAGGGTAAAAACTTTGGTCTGTACCGTACCCGTGTGCGTGATGAACAGACCTGGGAAGCGTTAATTCCGCCGCGTGAAAACGTTATGCTGGAAGGGTTTACGCTGTTTACCGATTGGCTGGTGGTGGAAGAACGTCAGCAGGGCTTAACCAGCCTGCGGCAGATCAACCGTAAGACGCGTGAAGTGGTTGGGATTGCCTTTGACGACCCGGCTTATGTCACCTGGCTTGCTTATAATCCCGAACCGGAGACGTCGCGGCTGCGCTATGGTTATTCATCCATGACGACACCGGACACGCTATTTGAACTGGATATGGACACCGGAGAGCGACGGGTGCTCAAACAGACGGATGTCCCCGGTTTTGATGCGACAAACTACCGCAGCGAGCATGTGTGGGTAACCGCCCGTGATGGCGTAGAGGTGCCGGTTTCACTGGTTTATCATCAGCGGCATTTCCAAAAAGAGAAAAATCCACTGCTGGTATATGGATATGGTTCGTATGGCGCCAGCATGGATGCTGATTTCAGCAGCAGCCGTTTGAGCCTGCTGGATCGCGGCTTTGTATATGCTATTGCCCACGTCCGTGGCGGTGGCGAGCTGGGGCAGCAGTGGTACGAAGACGGTAAATTCTTGCAGAAGAAAAATACCTTCAACGATTATCTCGACGTCTGTGACGCGCTGCTCAAACTGGGCTACGGAGCGCCTTCACTCTGCTACGGCATGGGAGGAAGCGCGGGTGGAATGCTGATGGGGGTCGCCATTAACGAACGTCCGGAGTTATTTCACGGCGTGGTTGCCCAAGTGCCGTTTGTTGACGTAGTCACAACGATGCTGGACGAGTCGATCCCGCTCACCACCGGAGAATTTGAAGAGTGGGGCAACCCGCAGGATGTAGAATATTACGCTTACATGAAAAGCTACAGCCCATACGATAACGTCACCACACAGGCTTATCCGCATCTGCTGGTCACCACCGGGCTTCACGACTCCCAGGTGCAATACTGGGAACCGGCAAAGTGGGTAGCGAAACTGAGGGAGCTGAAAACGGACGACAATCTACTGTTGCTGTGTACGGATATGGACTCCGGTCACGGCGGCAAGTCCGGACGCTTTAAATCTTATGAAGGTGTGGCCCTTGAGTTCGCCTTTTTGATTGGCCTGGCGCAGGGGACGTTGCCCGGCAACGCGGCCGTCTAGGCGTTATCCAGATAGTGCTTCAATGTTAACCGCAGTTCCGGGCTCATACTGTCAAGGTTATTAAACAGCCAGCGCAGATAGCCCGGATCGCGTTCTGCCACCTCGGAAACGGGTTTACCGCGGTATTTACCAAAGGTAAATGTGGTTAACAGCGCAGGGCGACCGGTGATCTCGACCATTTGCTCTGCCGACCAGCCTGAGGTGTTCATGATGTCGATCAGCAGTGCCGCGGTAATGTAGCAATCGTATAGCGCGCGGTGCTGATGCAAACCAACGGGGGTTTGTACGCTCAGCTTGCGGGAATTATACAGCGCCATGTTGCTGTATTTTATCCCCGGCCACAGGCGGCGGGACAGCTTCATCGTGCAAATCCATTCCCCAGGCATGTCCGGCAATACGCGACGGTCGAAACTGGCGTTGTGCGCGACGTACCACTCGCTACCGTAATAATGATGGATGACGTCTTCAATCCACGGTTTATCCGCCACCATGGCTTCCGTAATCCGATGTATCGCCATTGCCTGCGGGCTGATGGGGCGGTCGGGTCGCACCAGGTGGCTCATCGGATTCACAATTTTGCCATCAACCACATCGACAGATGCGATCTCAACAATGCCTCCCTGCAGACCGCAGGTTTCTGTATCTATTATGCGCAGCATGCCATGCTCCTGGCCGAAAACGCCTAGCGTAATGGAATGATATCGCCTTGCCAACCCTGAGAGGTGCGCTTGCCGGTTAAGAGCAGTGAGCCGCTGTCCGCGCGAACAATTAAACGGCCCCGTTCATCCCATAATGCGCTGCTTCCGCGCGCATTGGCCATCAGTACCGCAATGGCGAACTGATGCGAGAAACGTTGCAGGCGAGAGGTTGATGAGAGAAGTTCAGATTCGCTGACGCACTGGCAGGTGGTAAACAGTGAAAACGCAGGATCAATATCGATGCCTTCTGGCTGGCTGTCGACAACGCTAATGGTATTTCGCTGTCTGGCAATACAAGCCCCATGGCTCTGGTGGAACATTAAGGGGGAGGTCATCCACGGCGAAAAAAGCGCCATACCTTTCACAAAACGTTCGTTATGTTCAACCGGCAATCCCACAATAATGGTCATGCGATACGTCACTGCGGCGTGGGCGAGGGGCTGTAACAGAGATTCATCGGGTGGGGCTGGCAGCTCATCGCTTTCATCCATACAACCTAATAGAGAAAGGGAGGGGAAAACCAGCAATTCACATTGGCATTTGGCCGCCGCCCTGATGAATTGCAGGTGATGGGCGACGTGTTCAGTTAGTGAGGTTTGAAGCGGTTCATACTGCGCTGCGGCAATTTTCCAGTGTGACATAATGACTTCCTTTTCATAGTGTCTACAATCATCTCTAAAGTATAGATTAAGAATATACTTATACTGTAGCAGTCATCATGTAAGGAATCGTAACGTATTATAAGGTTTATTTAACTTTCGGCTCGTAAGGTAAACGTGAGAGGGAAACGGACGCTAAACGATGCGCAATTAACCGTTCACGAAACCAGTCTCGCAGGTGTGCGGGTTGCTCACGTTCGACGACTTCGGCAACAACAGGCATGTTATAGCGCTCTTTAAAGGCGACACCAGCTGCGGCCAGGTCAACATTGACCTTATCCATTTCAGATTGTTCGAGTTTGGCCAGATTCATGCGTTTCTCCTTATAGGTATCCCGTAGCGCGCAAAAGTTACTAAGAGTGTGCGCTAATGGCAAGCCTGAATTGATGATTCTCGACTCGTTCATTGTAGAAGGTTATTCTCTATAGATTAGACATAACAAAAAGGAATAGTTGATATGGCTTCATCTGCATCCTCACTTCGCTTTGCTCTCATCGCTCTCGTCTCCACGTTGATTTCTCCTGCCGCACTGGCACATGCACACCTGACGCAACTAAATCCGGCAGCGAATGCGCAGATTACCGCGTCTCCTGAGGCGCTGACCCTGAATTTTTCAGAGGGCGTTGAACCTGCATTCAGCGGTGCAACGCTGACAGGCCCACAGCAGCAGCCGATTAAAACGGGTAAGGCGACGCGTAATGAGCAGGATAAGACGCAACTGATCGTTCCTGTGGAACAATCGCTGGACGCCGGAAAATATACGGTTGACTGGCACGTTGTGTCGGTAGACGGTCACAAAACCAAAGGACACTATACCTTTAGCGTGAAATAAAACGATGCTGGCATTCACCTGGGTTACGCTGCGGTTTATCCATTTCACCTCTTTAATGCTGGTATTTGGCTGTGCGCTGTACGGCGCCTGGTTGGCACCTGTTTCGGTACGACGTTTAATGATGCGCCGTTTTATGCGCCTGCAACGCCATGCCGCGATGTGGAGCTTTATCAGCGCGACGCTGATGCTGGCTGTCCAGGGGGGATTAATGGGGTCCGGCTGGCAGGATGTTTTCTCCGTTGATATATGGGGAGCAGTCCTGCAAACGCAGTTTGGCGGCGTATGGCTGTGGCAAATTATCCTCGCTCTGGTTACGCTGGTGGTGACCCTCATTGTGCCGCGCAGTATGTCACGACTGCTGCTGATGCTGACGATTGCGCAGTGTATTTTATTAGCCGGTGTCGGACATGCGACGCTGCATGACGGCGCAACGCGGGCGGTGCAGCAGCTTAATCACGCTCTGCATCTGGTCTGCGCCGCTGCCTGGTTTGGCGGCTTGCTGCCCGTTCTTTACTGTATGAGAATGGCGCAAGGCCGCTGGCAACAACAGGCGATCGCCACCATGATGCGTTTTTCCCGCTTTGGGCATCTTTTCGTAATTGGCGTCTTGCTTACGGGCATCACCAACGGCCTGTTTATTGTCGGATTATCCTTTCCCTGGCATGCAGCCTATGGGCAACTTCTGTTGTTAAAATGTGTGCTGGTCGCGCTAATGGTGGCGATTGCGCTGGCGAACCGGTATGTTCTCGTACCACGTATGCAGCAGGATAATCGCTGCATGACTCTCTATTTTATTTGGATGACTAAGATTGAATGGGGAATAGGGGCCGTCGTGCTGGCAATCGTCAGCCTGTTTGCAACCCTGGAACCGTTCTGATGGACTGGCAAAACGTATGAAAAAATTGATTATCTCTGTGTTACTGCTGGCAAGTTCAGGAGCTGCATTGGCCGCGCCGCAGGTTATTACCGTCAGTCGCTTTGAGGTTGGCAAAGACAAGTGGGCGTTTAATCGCGAAGAAGTGATGCTGACGTGCCGACCGGGTAATGCGCTGTATGTCATCAACCCCAGCACGCTGGTGCAATACCCGCTGAACGATATTGCCAGACAGCAGGTGGCAAGCGGTAAAACGACCGCCAAACCGATCGACATTATCCAGATTGACGATCCGGCAAAGCCTGGCGACAAAATGAGCCTGGTCCCGTTTATTGAGCGTGCAGAAAAGCTCTGTTAATTGTCAGATGTAGCTTTCTGATTTCCAATAAAAAACCGCAACGTTCTGGCTGCAGAACTTGCGGTTTTTGCATTCTAGCGGGTGACAATCGTCCTTTTTTTCAGGCCACTTTGGTCGCGGACTGGAAAACCTGGCGCTGTCATCTATTCTTAAATGGCAGGGTAACTTAGCCTGCATTAATGCCAACTTTTAGCGCACGGCTCTCTCCCAAGAGCCATTTCCCTGGACCGAATACAGGAATCGTATTCGGTCTCTTTTTATCTGTCGAATACGATGCCGTCCAGGGCAAAACACTGCGTGTCGCATGCTGTATTCTTCCCAAACCATACCATACTCCGCCCCTCAATCGTCCAGGCTTTTTTGCTGCTATTGTTAAATTATTATAAGGGCGATCGCTCTATCCGGGAGGTCGAATGGAACACCCTGATGCTGTCTACCAGAGAATAGAAGGTACGCGTTGGCGCCACGTCTGGGTGGTGGGGGATCTCCACGGCTGTTTTTCCATGTTGATGGCTAAATTGCGCCAGTGCCGTTTTGATCCGTGGCAGGATCTGCTGGTTTCAGTCGGTGATGTGATTGACCGTGGACCAGACAGTTTGCGCTGTCTGGTGTTATTGCGTAAAAACTGGATGGTAGCGGTCAGGGGGAATCATGAGCAGATGGCGCTGGATGCGCTGACAACGGGAGAACAGTTGCTGTGGCAAATGAACGGGGGAGAGTGGTTTACCCATGCCGTGCAACCGGCGGCGAGGCATGCGCTTGAGGCGTGTCAGCAATTACCCTGGATTGTGGAACTGCGCTGTCAGAATGGTGTGCATGTTATTGCCCATGCCGATTACCCGGATGATCAATATCAATGGCAAAAGCATGTCGATTTACAGCGGGTATTGTGGGATCGCTCGCGGTTGATGAACAAAAGTGGCGGAATTGGTGGCGCGGACCATTTCTGGTTTGGTCATACGCCGCTGCGCCATCGTCTGGACGTTGATAACCTGCACTATATCGATACCGGTGCGGTATTCGGCGGCGAGCTAACGATGGTGCAATTACAATAATCAAAAATCGCTATATTCCTGCGCAGGTCGCCAGAAGCTGTCGATGTAGCCATCTGCTGGCAGGCATCCGCCATTGCGAATCCGCTGATCGTCCATCGAAATAAGGCACTGCTGTTCCGTATTGTAGACATCGACCACGATGTCTTCACAACCGCCATCCAGGTAGCAAACAAAAAGAACCAGCGTGAACATTCCATCCCCAAATTATACTGCCGTACCGATAGTGTAGAAGAGGTTACTGCGTGGGGGAAATGAAGACATAAATAACCCGTCTGGCGACGGGTTCTTTTTGAATCAGGCAAAACGCATGATCCAGGCATCTGACTTACGATCGTAGTGCTCGCGGAATAGAACGGAATGTTCGCCATTAAGGAGAGCCGGGACGCTGGTATCGGCATCCCAGGCGTCCAGTTGCATACATAAATCCGGATCGGATTTACACGGAATGGTTAACGTTCGGTCTCCCGGCGATTCGCCGTGTAACTCGGCGTCGTCGATTTCAAAAGCGCCAATGCGCACACTGGTTTTCATCATCGTGCTCTCCGTCAATTTGCTGGTTGTGGTACGACCAGTTAGGCCGTCCATTTTTCAGCGTAGTCAACGTGAGCAAAAGCGCCAGTAAAAACGTGCGTTATCCTGTAAAGAGTTTGCCATCCCGGACAAGATCGCGTGGATAGCTGTTCTTCAACCGTGAACCAATCCGTTTTGCCAGCCCAATCGGCTGGTGCTGGAAGGTGACCAGCACGTCGTCGCTGGCAGGCGCGGTCTGCGGGTAGACATCTCTGCCGCGATACCACTCTTCTGCTTCTTCAAGGTTCAGTTCGAACGCGTTGCGGTGATGTGGGTTGGCGAGAGCGATGACGGCCTCATGTTGCCAGCGGTACCCTTTATTGTGGGTTTCAGCCAGCTTAATCCCGAGGCGGGAAAAACGCACTTTACCAATCAGTGATTCAATCTCAACAGGGAATAGCCAGACTTCTTTATCACGCTGCCAGAGGCGAAGATTGTCTTCCCATTGTAATCCGCTGGCGTTTGCCGCCGCAGTGATTTGTGCGGTTTCACGACCTTTCAATGGGCTGAACGGGAAATTGCCGACCTTATATTTAGGGGCAGGCAGAGGAGGGATAGCGGCTGTTTTTCGCAAACGGGCAACAAAGAATCCTTCGCAGTCGTAAATTTGCGGGAAGACATGCAGAAAACCTTCTTGCGTCAGCGCGCGTTCAGCATCCGGGAATAAATCACCTAATGGGAGAAACTCCACGGCGTCCGGATAGGTTTCTAGTAGCCACTGCATGACGAGTTCATTTTCATCACGGTTCAGCGTACAGGTGGAATACACCAGCGTGCCGCCAGGGCGTAAAGCATGAAACGCGCTGTCGAGCAGTTCGCGCTGGGTGGCGGCAATCTCAAGATTACTGTCGACGGACCAGTTTTTCAGCGCATCGGGATCTTTACGCACCACGCCTTCACCGGAGCACGGTGCGTCCAATAGGATGGCATCGAAAGATTCTGGCAACGCTGCGCCAAATACGCGTCCGTCAAAGTGGGTGAGGGCAACGTTAGCGATCCCACAGCGGCTGATATTGGCATGCAGCACTTTAACGCGACTGGCGGAAAACTCATTGGCCAGGATCGCGCCCTTATTCTTCATTTTTGCGGCGATTTGCGTGGTTTTTGAACCCGGCGCGGCGGCTACGTCCATTACCCGATCCGGAGTATTCCCTTCGGCAAACAGCGCGGCAACCGGCAGCATTGAACTGGCTTCCTGAATATAAAACAGCCCACTTAAATGCTCGGCGGTGCTGCCCAGTGGGACTGACTGCTCTTCGTCACGCTCGATCCAGAACCCTTCTTCACACCAGGGGATCGGCGTGAGCGACCAGCCGTAAGGTGCCGTTAAGGCGAGGAAATCGGCAACGGAGATTTTCAGCGTATTGACACGAATGCTGCGTCGTAACGGACGCTGGCAGGCGGCGAGAAAATCATCGAAAGAGAGCGTGGAAGGCATTGCTTCCCGCATTTGAGTCAGAAAGGCGTCAGGAAAATAAGCCACTTGGTACCACCGGAAAAAAAACAGGCGCGCAGTGTAGCATATTTGCTCCGGCGCGAGTACGCCGGAGCAGGAGGGTCATTAACGCGGCAGGGCTGTTCCCCATTCACGCCACTCTTTGGGTTCGCTTTCCAGCAACAGGAAGTGTTTTCCAGCCTGTGCTTTTGGTGCCAGTGGCGTACCCGGTGGAGTGGCGAAGGCAATACCGCCGCGAATGAACTGATTAAAGGTCCCGGTTTTCACCACGCCACCGGTCAGGCCGAAGTCAAGGTTGTAGCCGGACGCTAGCCAGAACACGGAGTTATTACGCACCAGATGCTGATAGCGCTGGCTGATGCGCATGGCAATCATCACGCGGTCAGAAAGCGAACCCAGCGTCAGCCCGGTGACGGTACCCACCTCGATACCTCTGAACAGAACCGGAGTGCCGATATTCAGCGACCCGGCTTCCGGCGCTTCGACCACGATGCTCAGGCCATCAAGATAACGCGAGTCGGTAATAGTGGCTTCCTGTAGCTCAAAATCACGGCGTGGATTCCCGCGACCCGGCTCCACGTTAATATAAGGCTGCAAGATGGTATCGAGGTGCTCCACACCTGCCGCAGAGATTTGCGGGGTAATTACCGAGAAGCGAGTCCCGCTGCGCGCAAAGGTCTGGACATATTCTGGGTACAGTACCGCTTTCGCCTGCACTTCATTGCGTGCGGTGATGAGTTCCAGGGTTTGGATCTGACCAATATCGATGCCAAGATAGCGAATTGGCATGCCCGCGGCGAGCTTACCGGCGTCAAAGGCGTGCAGGGTAATTTGGCCGCCTACCGCTCGTGCGGCGGTTTCAGAGGCGTACAGAATCCGCTTGTCACCTTTACGTTGGCTGGCGCTGGCACCACTCAGGTTGTCGAAGCTAATTGCCCCTTTTAGCGCGCGAGACAACGGAGAAGCCTGTACAGTCAGTCCGCTACCGTTAAGTTGAACTTTTGCGCCGCCTTCTGCCCAGAACACGCTGTTGTTGGTTAACAGATTGCGGTATTCCGGTTTGATGTGCAGGTCGATATCAAACGCATCGGCGCGAGGGCGCACGCTAATCACTTCACCCACTTCGAATTTACGGTACAGCACCACTGAACCGGCCTGAACGTCAGGCAACGTTTCGGCGCGCAGGCTGAGCGTGGTGGTCGGCAGATCGCTCAGGCTGTTTTCAATCGCTTTCTCCAGGTTGGCATAAAGCGGATAGCTGGTTTTCATTTCACCTTTGGTGCCGGGTAAAATACGAATACCGCCGCTAATCCATTCGCTGGCACTGGCTCCTAAGAACTCCACGCCGTCAATGCCTACTTTGACGTCAACCCGACTGTTGACCACAAATTTGCTGTCACCTTGTACCAGGTCGCGATGCTGGGGTTCGATGGCAACAGTAAAGGAAACGCCTTTGCTGGACAGCGTACGTTCAATCACTTGTCCAACCTGGACACCATGCAGGATCAGCGGTTGACCCGCCTCAATGCCGTAGCTTTCCGGTGCAGTCAGGGTGAGCGTCATCACACCTGGATCATGCAATAAGGATTTTTCGCCGGGAACTACTACAAACTGACTGCGAGGTTCGCCCTCGCCGGGGACCAGTTCGAAGGTTTTACCGGTTAACAGCGAACTGAGGTTTGCATCGTTCAACGACAATTTGGGGCTGCGCAGTTCAATGCGCGTATTGTCCCGCAGCAACGAGACGACGCTCGGATCCACCGTCATTTCGCCGGTGACTTTGCCTCCTGGGATAAGTTCCAGTTTCGTCAGTTCGCCGACCTCCAGGCCCTGGTACATCAGCGATGTGGACCCTGCTTTTAGCCCATCGCCGCTGGGTAATTCCAGCTTGACGATCACGCCGCGCTGGCTGTGGGCAAGATCTTGATACAGACCAAATGTATCGTCGGCAACAGCGGGCTGTGAATCTTCCGGTGAGTCAAAGGCGATGGCACCATTCACCAGTGCGGCCAGACTTTCCAGCTTAACCTTCGCCCCACTGAGGCTGATATCCGCATTGACCCCAGACACGTTCCAGAAACGGCTGCCTTTTTTGACCAGATTAGTAAATCGGCGCTCAATGAGCACATCGATGGTTACGCCCTGATTATTGGGGTTAATGGTGTAGTCATATACCCTGCCTACCGGTATTTTGCGGAAATATACCAGCGAGCCGCTGTTCAGGGAGCCGAGGTCAGGTGCATGCAGATGCAACATTAAATCGCCGTTATTCAGGCGATACTTGGGCTGCGTATCCAGGGCGACGAAATGATCTCTCGGCTCTCCGGTTCCGGGCATCATTCCGATATAGTTTCCGCCAACCAGTGCGTCGAGGCCGGAAACGCCTGCCAGCGAGGCTTTTGGCGTCACCAGCCAGAACTGCGTATCTTTACGCAGGGCATCTTTCATGCTGGCCTTGATGCTGACGCGAACTTCAATCTTGCGCAGATTTTTGCTGAGACTGATATCCTGCACCGTGCCAACTTCGACACCCTGATAGCGAACAGGCGTCCGGCCCGGCACAATACCATCTGCAGACATAAAGTCGATGGTAACGGTGTTGCCGCGGTCTTCATAGCTTCCCCAGATCAGCCACCCGGCGATCATCAGGGCGATGAACGGTAGCAGCCAGAATGGAGAAATGCGGCGTTTTGTTTTAATCTGCGCTTCAGTCTGCGAAGCGGGCGTTTCCTGACTCATGTGCATCCCAAAGTAAGCGGCTGTCCAGCCATTCCACAGCAAGAATAGTCAAAATTACCGCTGCGCCGAAATAAAACGCAGCCGGTCCCATAGTAAAAGCCAGTATCTGGTCGCGATTAATCAGCGACATGGTTAAGGCAATAACAAACAGATCCAACATTGACCAGCGGCCAATCCACGTCACTATGCGCAGTAGCAGAATGCGCGTGCGTAAGCCCTGTTCACATTTAAAATGGATGCTAATCAATAGGGTAAGCATCACGATCACTTTGGTGAAAGGCACCAAAATACTGGCGATAAAGACGATTGCCGCGACACCAACATTGCTGCTTGCCAGCGACATAATGCCGGACAGGATCGTGTCTTCCTGCCGGGATCCGTTAACGTAAATAACCGAGATGGGCAGCAGATTAGCAGGCAGCAGCAGGACAATCGAGGCCAGCAGCGCGGCCCAGCACTTTTGTATGCTTTGATTCCTGCGCCAGCGCAACGGAATATGGCAACGCGGGCAGCGACTGCGGGTGTCCGGATAGCCTGTAAAATGGCAGCCGAGGCACACGCGAAGCTGTTCATCGGGGCGCCGTGCGGGTCTTTGCGGGTAAAAACGGTCCCACAATTGTTCCACGTTGAGGTGCGACAGCGTCAGAATACTGAGGATCACCAGCGCAAGAAAAGCATACAGCCCCACGCCTGGCAGCAGAAAAGCGTAGTCCTGCACTTTGATCGACGCGACGCCGATACCGACCAGGTAAATGTCGAGCATGACCCACTCTTTGAGCCTTTCCAGCATCAGCAGGACCGGGCGCAGGTTCATACCGAGAATGTTGCCTAACCACAGATAAGCAATGGACGAGACAAGTATTATCGGCGCGCCCATCACGCAAAAGAGCACGAAGGAGGCGGTGAGCGGATCACCCTGGCGGGTCATTTGCCAGATCCCCTGAACCACATTGGCGTCAATACGAATGCCTAATAAAAAGATGTGTAACAGCGGCTCTCCCCAGGCAAAAGGCATCAGCAGCAGCATGGTGAAGGCCATTGCCGCCAGCCGTGTTAATGACCAGTCGCGTCCGTCACGAATTTTTGCCTGACAGCGGGGACAGTATGCACTTTGGTGCGAACGCATTTTCGGCAAGCTAAATAGCATGTCGCATTCGGGGCAACGCTGGTAGTGCGCACGGGGTAGCGCCTCACCGACGGACCTGATCGCTATTTTTTTGGATGGCTTGATGCGTGGAGTATTTAGGGCCATGTATCGCGGATCAAAGTGTTAGAGTAATGTTATCTTAACCCATGACGGGAATGATCTTGAGCATTAACGCATTTAATGTTTATTTTAGTAGGCTGCAGTTTTAAGTAAGACAACTAAGTGATTACATAATGAACAAAATAGAGCTATACACGGATCTGAACCGTGATTTTCGCGCATTGATGGCAGGTGAAACCAGTTTTCTGGCAACGTTGGCAAATACCAGCGCCTTGTTGTACGAACGTCTTTCAGAAGTGAACTGGGCTGGTTTTTATCTGCTCGAAAACGACACGCTGGTGCTCGGTCCCTTCCAGGGAAAGATCGCCTGTGTGCGTATCCCTGTTGGGCGTGGCGTGTGTGGTACAGCGGTGGCGCAGAACCAGGTTCAGCGCATTGAAGACGTTCACACCTTTGACGGGCACATTGCTTGCGATGCCGCCAGCAATGCTGAAATCGTCCTGCCAATCATGGTTGAAAATCAGATAATCGGCGTGCTGGATATTGATAGCACAGCGTTTGGCCGCTTTACTGAAGAGGATGAACAGGGGCTGCGTACGCTTGTGGCACAGCTTGAAACCGTGCTTGCAATGACGGATTACAAAAAATTCTTTGCGACCGTCGCAGGATAATCAACGGATAACGTAGCAATTACTGATGACGTCATTATAATGACGCCTGTTCATGCCTGCGCTTGTTGGCTACGTCCGTTGTAATCAGGAAATTTCATGGAAAATCAACCTAAGTTGAATAGCAGTAAAGAAGTTATCGCGTTTCTGGCCGAACGCTTCCCGCAATGTTTTAGTGCGGAAGGCGAAGCGCGCCCGCTGAAAATTGGCATTTTTCAGGATCTGGTAGAGCGTGTTGAGGGTGAAATGAACCTCAGCAAGACACAGCTTCGTTCTGCCTTACGTCTCTACACTTCAAGCTGGCGCTATCTGTATGGCGTTAAGCTGGGCGCAACGCGTGTCGATCTCGACGGCAACCCATGTGGTGAGCTGGATGAGCAACACGTCGAACATGCGCGCAAACAGCTTGAAGAAGCAAAAGCCCGCGTTCAGGCGCAACGTGCCGAGCAACAGGCGAAAAAACGCGAAGCGGCAGCTGCTGCGGGTGAAAAAGACGGCGCACCGCGTCGCGAGCGTAAGCCGCGTCCTGCTCCGCGTCGTAAAGAAGGTGCAGAGCGTAAACCTCGCGCTGAAAAACCGGCAGCTCAAGCACCGCGTGCTCCTCGCGAAGAACAGCATACCCCAGTGTCTGATATTTCAGTGCTGAAGGTAGGGCAGTCTTTAAAGGTGAAAGCAGGTAATAATGCGATGGATGCCACCGTATTAGAAATCACCAAAGATGGCGTCCGTGTACAGCTGAATTCGGGTATGTCTTTGATTGTACGCGCAGAACACTTGGTGTTCTGAAACGGAGGCCTGGCCTGGCATGAACACTTTTTTTAGGCTTACTGCGTTAGCTGGTCTGCTTGCATTAGCAGGCCAGGCACTCGCTGTGGAAGACATCACGCGTGCCGATCAACTCCCCATACTGAAGGAAGAAACGCAGCACGCGACGGTGAGCGAACGTGTCACATCGCGTTTTACGCGTTCTCATTATCGCCAGTTCGATCTGGATCAGGCGTTTTCGGCAAAAATTTTTGACCGCTATCTGAATCTGCTCGACTACAGCCATAACGTGCTGTTAGCGAGCGATATAGAGCAGTTTGCTAAAAAGAAAACCGTCATCGGTGATGAACTGCGCACGGGCAAGCTGGATGTCTTTTACGATCTCTACAATCTGGCGCAAAAGCGCCGGTTTGAACGTTACCAGTACGCGTTAAGCGTGCTGGCGCGTCCAATGGATTTCACCGGTAACGACACGTTTAACCTCGATCGCAGCAAGGCCCCATGGCCAAAAAGCGAAGCCGAGCTAAACGCATTGTGGGACGGTAAGGTTAAATTCGATGAACTTAGCCTGAAACTGACCGGTAAAACCGATGCTGAAATTCGTGAAACGCTGACCCGTCGTTACAAATTTGCTATTCGCCGTCTGGCGCAGACTAACAGTGAAGATGTGTTCTCACTGGCGATGACGGCGTTTGCGCGTGAAATCGATCCGCATACCAACTACCTGTCTCCGCGGAATACCGAACAGTTCAATACCGAAATGAGCCTGTCTCTGGAAGGTATTGGCGCGGTTCTGCAAATGGATGATGACTATACCGTTATTAATTCAATGGTAGCGGGTGGTCCGGCAGCCAAAAGCAAGGCGATAAGCGTAGGCGATCGTATTGTTGGCGTCGGCCAGGCTGGTAAAGGCGTCGTTGATGTGATTGGCTGGCGTCTCGATGACGTTGTCGCGCTGATCAAAGGACCAAAGGGTAGCAAGGTTCGCCTTGAAATCCTGCCTGCCGGTAAAGGCACCAAGACGCGTACCGTTACGCTAACGCGTGAACGTATTCGTCTGGAAGACCGTGCTGTTAAAATGTCGGTCAAAACCGTTGGCAAAGAAAAAGTCGGTGTGCTCGATATTCCCGGTTTCTACGTTGGCTTGACGGATGACGTTAAAGTTCAGCTGCAGAAGCTGGAAAAACAGAATGTCAGCAGCGTGATCATCGATTTGCGCACTAACGGTGGTGGTGCACTGACCGAAGCCGTATCGCTTTCCGGTCTGTTTATTCCTTCTGGCCCTGTTGTTCAGGTTCGCGACAATAACGGTAAAGTGCGCGAAGACAGTGATACCGACGGCGTTGTTTACTATAAAGGCCCGCTGGTGGTGCTGGTTGACCGTTTCAGTGCTTCTGCTTCTGAGATTTTTGCCGCGGCAATGCAGGATTACGGCCGTGCGTTAATCGTCGGGGAACCGACCTTTGGTAAAGGCACCGTGCAGCAGTACCGTTCTCTGAACCGTATCTACGATCAGATGCTGCGTCCGGAATGGCCAGCGTTGGGTTCCGTTCAGTACACTATCCAGAAATTCTACCGTGTTAACGGTGGCAGCACGCAACGTAAGGGCGTGACGCCGGATATCATCATGCCGACAGGCAATGAAGAAACTGAAACCGGTGAGAAGTTCGAAGATAACGCCTTACCGTGGGATAGCGTTGATGCTGCAACCTATGCGAAGTCAGATAATTTAACGCCGTTTGGTCCTGAATTACTGAAAGAACATAATGCGCGTATCGTTAAAGATCCTGAGTTCCAGTACATCATGAAGGATATTGCTCGTTTCAATGCCCTGAAAGATAAGCGCAACATCGCATCTCTGAATTACGCTCAGCGTGAGAAAGAGAATAACGAAGATGACGCCCTGCGTCTGGCGCGTATCAACGATCGCTTGAAGCGTGAAGGTAAACCGCCGCTGAAGAAACTGGACGATCTGCCGAAGGATTACCAGGAGCCGGATCCGTATCTCGATGAGACGGTGAAAATCGCGCTCGACCTGGCGCGTCTTGAAAAAGACAAGCCAGCGGAACAGTCTGCGACCAAACAGTAATATCCAACAGGCACAAGAAATTGTGCCTGTTTTTTTAACAAGCGTATGAAGTCGTCAGTCTGATACGGTAAAATGTAAAGTTGTGTCTTTCTACTGACTTAGCACGTATGCATGCTTGAAAATAGCCGTAAGACCCATACGATATGGGTAATCGCATAGTGCGTTTTGTTAAATTGAGGTTAAAAGAAAATTATGATGCGAATCGCGCTCTTCCTGCTGACGAACCTGGCTGTGATGGTCGTTTTCGGGCTGGTATTGAGCCTGACAGGGATTCAGTCAAGCAGCGTTCAAGGCTTGTTGATTATGGCTCTGCTGTTTGGTTTTGGTGGTTCCTTTATTTCGCTGCTGATGTCCAAATGGATGGCGTTAAAGTCCGTTGGTGGGGAAGTAATTGAACAGCCCCGTAATGAAAGAGAACGCTGGCTGATGAATACTGTAGCAACTCAGGCTCGTCAGGCTGGGATCGCTATGCCGCAGGTGGCTATTTACCATGCGCCAGATATTAACGCGTTTGCGACCGGTGCTCGCCGGGATGCGTCGCTGGTGGCTGTCAGCACCGGCTTGTTGCAAAACATGAGTCCCGATGAAGCCGAAGCCGTTATCGCACATGAAATTAGCCACATTGCCAATGGCGATATGGTTACCATGACGCTGATCCAGGGCGTGGTGAACACCTTTGTTATCTTTATCTCACGTATTCTGGCGCAACTCGCCGCCGGCTTTATGGGCGGAAACCGTGAAGAAGGTGAGGGTAGCAACGGCAACCCGCTAATCTATTTCGCGGTAGCGACGGTGCTGGAGCTGGTGTTTGGTATTCTGGCGAGCATTATTACCATGTGGTTCTCACGTCATCGTGAATTCCATGCGGATGCAGGCTCTGCCAAACTGGTGGGTCGTGAGAAAATGATTGCTGCGTTGCAGCGGCTGAAAACTAGCTATGAGCCGCAGGAAGCAACCAGCATGATGGCCTTCTGCATCAACGGTAAATCTAAGTCGCTGAGTGAGCTGTTTATGACTCACCCGCCGCTGGATAAGCGTATTGAAGCGCTGCGCAGTGGGGAATACCTGAAATAACCCGCAGCAGGTTAAATAATGAAGAAGCGCGTCGTTAGACGCGCTTTTTTTACGCCTGAATCCGAGGTTGGGTGATCCGCAGTCCGCTGACAATAGCGGCAAGCGTCGCCAGAATGCCAGCCGCCAGCAGAGACATGTGGGTACCGCTGTCGCCAAACTGATTCAACATCAACGCCACTAACGCGGCACCGGTGCTTTGTCCCAGTAAACGCGCCGTTCCCAGCATCCCGCTTGCGCCACCGCTGCGTTCACGCGGCGCGGAAGTGATGATGGTATGGTTGTTTGGTGACTGGAACAGACCAAAGCCAGCACCGCACAGGATCATCGGCCAGATAATATTGAAGTCCGACGGGGCGGAGGGCAGCAACACCAGAGAAAATAACCCGCATGCCATCACCACCATGCCTAATGCCCCTAAAAGCCCGGCGTGGACGCGCTCAATCAGGTAACCCGCCAGCGGTGCCATAACCATGGTGGCCAGCGGCCATGGGGTCAACAACAGACCTGTTTCAACTTCACTACGACCCAACACGGTTTGTAAAAAGAAGGGGAGAGAGACCATGGCCAACATTTGCGCGCAGAATGAACAGATCGAGGTGCCGATGGAGAGCGAAAAAAGTGGTATGCGTAGCAGATCAACCGGTAACAGCGGTACCGGTAGTGACAGCTGTCGACGGACAAAGAAATATCCCACCACGATCAGTCCCGCCAGTTCAGCCCCGATTAGTGTGAGTGACTGTCCCTGGGCAAACCCACTGAGTGCAGTTATCAGCAAACCGAACGTTAACGCATTCATCACCGCGCTGGGTAAATCAAAACGGGGTTTATTGCTGCGTGCAGCGTTTGCGGGCAAAAAGCGCATAGCCAGCAGTAGAGCAATAATCCCAAGCGGTACGTTAATCAAAAACAACCATTTCCATGAGGCAATGGAGAGGATCGCCGCGGCAATAGTCGGACCTGCAGCAGACGAGACCGCCACGATGAATGAATTAATACCCATTCCGCGCCCCAGTTGGCGTTGAGGGTAAATAAGCCGGATCAGCGCCGTATTCACGCTCATTAATGCGGCTCCGCCAAACCCTTGTGCCACGCGCGCCAGCGTGAGCATCTGCAGGGAATCTGATAATGCGCAGAAGAGAGATGCGAGCAGAAAAACGACCAGTCCGCATTTATAAATACGTCGGTAGCCAAACATGTCGCCCAAAAAAGAAAATGAGAGTAGTGAAACCACTATCGCAATTTGATAGGCATTAACGACCCAAATTGAACTGGCGGGGGAGGCCTGAAGATCGGCGGCAATCGTCGGCAGGGCAACATTGGCAATTGCACCATCCAGTACGGCCATCGAAATACCCATAATAATGGTTAATATTGCGCCATATCGTTGGGGCAGCGGCAGGCCATCGGCCTGAAATTTATCCATAGGAAGTCAAAATTGTCGGAAATTATGATGAGAATAATAATTTTAGCATTGATATTCAGGTGTTATGTCGCAGATTTGTAACTAAGTGGGCAAAGATGGATTGCGAGCATCGGTACGTGAAATTATAATAAAAACCGGTTCTGATTTTTATAAAACACTCGTAATGAGGTGATAAATGGCTATCGCAGATCTGGATAAACAACCCGATTCTGTTTCTTCCGTGCTGAAGGTTTTTGGCATTCTGCAGGCGCTGGGTGAAGAGCGCGAAATTGGTATAACCGAATTGTCGCAACGCGTCATGATGTCTAAAAGCACCGTTTATCGCTTTTTACAGACCATGAAAACGCTGGGTTATGTGGCACAGGAAGGTGAGTCTGAGAAATACTCTCTGACCCTGAAACTGTTTGAACTGGGCGCTCGCGCGTTGCAAAACGTCGATCTGATCCGTAGCGCTGATATTCAGATGCGTGAACTGTCGCGTTTAACTAAAGAGACGGTCCACCTCGGTGCGCTGGACGAAGACAGCATTGTCTACATCCATAAAATCGACTCGATGTACAATTTACGCATGTATTCTCGCGTAGGACGTCGTAACCCGTTATACAGCACGGCGATCGGTAAAGTACTGCTGGCATGGCGTGACCGTGACGAAGTAAAACAGATTCTTGAAGGCGTGGAATACAAACGCAGCACCGACCGTACGATCACCAGCACTGATGAGTTGCTGCTGCTGCTGGATAAAGTGCGTGAGCAAGGCTACGGTGAAGACAACGAAGAGCAGGAAGAAGGACTGCGCTGCATCGGCGTTCCGGTCTTTGATCGTTTCGGTGTGGTCATCGCAGGTTTGAGTATTTCATTCCCGACTCTGCGTTTTTCTGAAGAGCGTTTACACGAATATGTCGAAATGCTGCACACGGCTGCGCGAAAAATTTCAGAACAAATGGGTTATAACGATTATCCATTCTGATTTGATTTATACGCAATAGGTCAAAAGCCCCAGGTATTTTGTACCGGGGCTTTTTAAATGAGCAAAATTAATACAAGCCGACACCAATAACAGGTAATTTTCTTGCTTCAATATTAACCGTTATCGACAATGACGGTGCTTTTCCTTAACAGGGGACAGTCCGACAAGCCGATGATACCGCTGCTGGTATGTACGTACTGTGCGGTGCTGGTGCCCCGTGCCGTCAGGTACTTGCATTGCAGACCCAGTCCTGCTGCGTTCTCCTTACTCCCTATCAGCACGCCATAGCCACTCAGTAATAAACCAATCCAAACCAGAGCCAGCAATACAATTGCGCGAATAATCAGACGCATTACAACCTCTTATCTTTTCTCGTTATTATAAGATTAGCTTGTACACTGAATGAAACAAGTGAATCATTCCTAAAAATATTTATGCCGCTAAGGTTAACGTTGGGTTTAGGTAACGCATGATAATTTAGTCGCATAAGATGTGGATTCGGAGAGTGGAGTTGGAGTGAAAAAAATTCGGTGGGTGGTGCTGATCATTGTCGTACTGGTATGCATACTGATGTGGGCGCAGGTGTTCAACATCATGTGCGATCAGGACGTACAATTTTTCAACGGAATTTGTGCCATCAATAAATTTATTCCCTGGTAAGCGCATTTTAGCAACAGTTGATTACCTTCTTGTGCGGCAGTGGTAAACTACGCTGTCTACATTGAGGTGGTAAAATGAACGAAGTTTTGAACTCTGGCGCGCTAAGTTTTGCGTCTTTAGTGGTATCGGTGGTGGTTCTGGTTATCGGGCTTGTGCTGTGGTTCTTCATCAATCGGGCAAGCTCACGAACTAATGAGCAGATCGAGTTACTTGAAGCGTTGTTAGATCAACAAAAACGACAGAACGCATTGCTTCGTCGTCTTTGTGAAGCTAACGAACCTGAAAAAGCCGCAGAACCTGCAGTGAAAAACCAGGATGAAGATGAAAGTATCATTCGCCTGGTAGCAGAACGTTAGTCAACTGAAAGACAGGGTGGGCGTCTGATGACGCTGTTCTCAGATATTCCATCCTGTCGTTAACCCTGTCATATCATTTTCTTCTGCGACCTCCACGCGGTTCGCGCGGTGAACTGTCGATAACGTTCTTCCATCAATTCATGTTGGCCGATTAATTCTGTGCCTGTAGGTGGTGTTAAATATAATTACCCATACGTTAATAATATGATTATGCCATTTTTGTGATAGTGATCGTTTTTATTATCAGCGAAACGTTTCTCTTACTTTTTTTGTGCTTTGTCATCATTCTTTCATTATTTTTCTGCAAAACCAGAAGACGGATCTCATTTTTACCGTTGTGACAAATTATGCATTACTAAGCATAAAAAATGATATTCAGCACACGGTGCATCAGTGAGTCTGGAACAACCTCACAAGGTGAGCTATGGTAGACATGTCGCGGCTGCTGCGTATGCCAGCCGGGGCAGGGCGGGAGCGGTGAGAATATATCCAGACTCGGTCTGGCGCATAACTGTGCAGTTGTCGTGAGATGAACTTCGGGATTTGTGCGACCGATCGAGACACGTTTAAAAATGGCTTGCCATTATTATCGTTGTATGTGATAACACGTTTTGGGTTAAACGAGGTACAGTTCTGTTTATGTGTGGCATTTTCAGTAAAGAAGTCCTGAGTAAACACGTTGACGTTGAATACCGCTTCTCTGCCGAACCTTATATTAGTGCCTCAAGCAGTAATGTCTCAGTTTTATCTATGTTATGCCTGCGGGCGAAGAAAATACTCTAAGGAATTTTGCAAATGGCAAAGATTAAAGGTCAAGTTAAGTGGTTCAACGAGTCTAAAGGTTTTGGTTTCATTACTCCTGCTGATGGCAGCAAAGATGTGTTCGTACACTTCTCTGCAATCCAGGGTAACGGCTTCAAAACTCTGGCTGAAGGCCAGAACGTTGAGTTCGAAATTCAGGACGGCCAGAAAGGTCCGGCTGCTGTTAACGTAACAGCTATCTGATCGAAACCACTGATTTGAAGCGCTCAGGCGCAGCAATTTCAGATATAAAGCCTCGCATTTGCGGGGCTTTTTAATTCAGATTACGTCAAAGTATTTCAAAATGCCGTCCCATTAGCGCTTTGTTGCAAAGGCGTGATATTCGTAGCATTCTTTTCCCCGCTTTCTGTCGCTAATTCTCGTTAAATCAGTCACCTGAAAAACTATCTTGCTGGAGAACAGGTGAAAAAGAAAAACGACGGCGATGCACGCAATTTTACTCCCGTACGTTTTGCCCTGCTTTGCGCGGCAATTTTATTGAGTCTGGGGCTGCTCCTTGGCAGGGTTGCGTGGTTGCAAATCGTCACGCCGACCAGTCTGGTGAAGCAGGAGGACATGCGCTCATTACGTGAAGTAACGACAGCATCACCGCGTGGAATGATTACCGACAGAGAAGGGCGACCGTTGGCGGTGAGCGTACCGGTTAATGCTGTCTGGGCCGATCCTAAGACGATTATTAGCAAAGGTGGTGTCGGGTATAACGAGCGCTGGCAAGCGTTGGCAAAAACGTTGAATTTGTCGCTTAGCGCACTGGCGGAACGCGTTAATAGTAACCCCGCCGGACGGTTTATCTACTTGGCGCGCCAGATTTCACCCCAACAGGCGCAGTGGGTTGATAACCTGAATCTTCCGGGGATTAATCTTCGCGAAGAGTCCCGTCGTTTCTATCCCGCTGGCCACGTTGCCGCGAATTTGATTGGCTTTACCAATATTGATGGCCAGGGTATTGAAGGGGTAGAGAAAAGTTTCAATAGCCAGTTGATGGGCAAACCCGGCTCGCGGTTGGTGCGTAAAGACAAATTTGGTCATGTGATTGAGAACATCACGGAAGTGATGCCGGTGCCCGCACATGAGTTGCAGCTCAGCATCGATGAACGCTTGCAGACGGTCACCGAGGATGCGCTGGACAATGCCGTGACGTGGAATAAAGCCGAGTCAGGGGCGGCGGTACTGATCAACATCGCCACTGGGGAAATATTGTCGATGGCGAGTTTCCCGGATTTCAACCCCAATAACCGCGACGGTGCGGTGCTGGACGATTTTCGTAACCGCGCGATCAGCGATACCTTTGAGCCAGGATCTACCGTTAAGCCGTTGGTGCTTATGACTGCCCTGCAACAGGGAATTGTACAGCCCGACAGCGTGATTGATACCCACCCCTTTAATCTTGACGGGCACCGTATTCGCGATGTTGGCTATTATCCTGAGTTGTCGCTGACGGGTATTTTGCAAAAATCGAGCGATACCGGCGTGTCACATTTATCATTAGCTATGCCCATTCAGCGATTGTTGGACACCTACAAGAGCTTTGGTTTTGGCGAACCGACTGGTCTAGGGTTGACTGGCGAAAGCAGCGGCTTAATGCCTCAGAGACGTTACTGGAGCAGTTTGGATCGCGCAACCTTTGCCTTCGGCTACGGATTAATGGTCACGCCGCTACAGTTGGCGCACGTTTACGCCACCATTGGCAGTTTTGGCATCTATCGACCGCTGTCCATCACCCGTATCGATCCGCCGGTAATAGGCCGACGCGTCATGTCTGAGGCGTTAGTTCATCAGGTTGAGCATATGATGGAAAGCGTTGCGCTGCCCGGCGGCGGGGGAACAAAGGCTGCGGTACGAGATTATCGCGTGGCGGTAAAAACCGGGACGGCAAAGAAAATTGGCGATGACGGCAAATATGTCGATAAATACGTGGCATACACGGCGGGCGTGGCTCCGGCAAGCGATCCGAAGTTTGCGCTGGTGGTGGTTATCAACAACCCGCAAAATGGGGCGTATTACGGTGGTGCCGTATCGGCCCCCGTCTTTAGTCAGATAATGGGGGATGTGCTGCGTCTGGAAAACGTTAAACCGGATGGCATGCCCGCTGACTCGGAACACTTGCTGGTAATGCACGGTAATAACGACGTCTCTCCGGCGCTGTAAGTTATTTTCCCTGGGCGCAATTCGCGTTACACTTGCGCCCTGAAGCCATCTGCCGGAGTTGTCATGTTGTTTTCCTGTCCCCTTTGCCATCAGCCTCTTACTCAAGATAACAACAGTTTTGCCTGCCCTGGGCGGCATCAGTTTGATGTGGCGAAAGAAGGGTATGTCAACTTACTGCCTGTTCAACACAAACGCTCACGCGATCCAGGTGACAGTGCGGAAATGATGCAGGCACGTCGGGAATTTCTCGATGCCGGCCACTATCAGCCGCTGCGTGAGGCGATTGTGAATGTTCTCCAGGAAACGTTAACGCCAGGTGACGCGGCGATTCTCGATATCGGCTGTGGGGAAGGGTATTACACGCACGCGTTTGCCGATGCGCTGGCAGGAAGTGTGACCTTTGGTCTGGATGTCTCGAAGGTGGCGATCAAGGCCGCAGCAAGGCGTTATCCGCAGGTGACATTTTGTGTTGCGTCAAGTCATCGGCTGCCTTTTGCTGATGCTTCAATGGATGCCATTGTCAGGATCTACGCCCCCTGTAAAGCTCAGGAGCTGGCGCGCGTGGTGAAGCCGGGTGGGTGGGTGATCACGGCCACGCCGGGCCCGCGCCATTTAATGGAGCTGAAAGGGCTGATTTACGATGAGGTGCGTTTGCATGCGCCACACACGGAACAGCTGGAAGGCTTTGCTCTGCAGCAGAGTATCGCGTTGGGCTATCAGATGCAGCTTAGCGGTAGCGAGGCTGTGGCATTGCTGCAAATGACGCCTTTTGCCTGGCGGGCAAAACCGGAAGTCTGGGAAACGCTGGCGGGGAAAACGACATTTGACTGCCAGACAGACTTTAGTATTCATATCTGGCAGCGTGTGAATTAACCGTGGAAATGTGCCCAGAGGATCTGGGCACCGATACCAATTAGCACCACCCCGCCGAGAATTTCAGCACGTTTACCCAGCATGGGGCCGATAAAACGGCCGATCATCATCCCCAGCGTGGACATAATTAGCGTGGCGCAGCCGATAGCCAGCGCGGTGGCAATAATGTTCACCTGCAGGAAAGCCAGACCGACGCCGACGGCCATCGCATCGAGGCTGGTGGCAATGGCGGTGGTCACCAACAGCCAGAAACCGTGGCGACGCTGCGGCTCTTCATCTTCATCACCGTTATCACGGAAACCTTCGATTATCATTCGTCCACCGAGAAAAATCAGCAGGATGAAGGCAATCCAGTGGTTCCACTCGAGTACGAATTTACTCGCCAGCATGCCCATACCCCAACCAATCAGCGGGGTCAGCGTTTCGACAGCGCCGAAAATTAAGCCAGTGCGCAGAGCTTCAGAGAATTTAGGTTTGTGTAGCGTAGCACCTTTACCAATTGATGCGGCGAATGCATCCATCGACATGCCGAAAGCGAGAAGAACAGTAGCGGTGAGATTCATAACAGCGTCCTGACCGGGGTATCCATTAAACACATCACTGCCCCCAGTAACCATGCACGCCCAAACACGCAGTTCAGGAGACATGCATTGCAGTTGATGTGTCTATGGTCTCGCCTGACTGTATGTTTACAGTCCGTACGCGCCACGCCTTGCGACGAGTATGTTGACACGTACATTTCCGGAGTCTGGAAATCGGCTACTCCCCAATGACGGGCGCAACCTTAACATATTTTGAGAATATAAAACAAGAAACGGGTGGATATTATTTGACTTCTAATTGAAAACGATTTTCATTTAGATTTAATTGTCGATAATGCGTTAAATTAAATAACAAAAAGAGAACGTGAATATAGCCTGTGCTATGTTTGTTATACGTCAATATACAAATAACATAGTTCAGGCTATGTTTCTATATCATTGATTTGATATGAGAAGTTTATATATTCTCTCAAGGTCGTCTATATTTCGTACGCGGATCAGCAATCGCCGATGTTCTAATTGCATCACCAGTACGCCATCTTCCGACAAATTCATCTCTTTAATCCGGCTATATTCCACCCAAACATTGGCGAAGAAAAACCCTTTCTGTTTAAAGATGATTTTTGGCGTGCGGATCCAGAACAAATATATTCCCATCAATATCAGCGCACACAATAACCAGGTAGTGAATTGCGCCCCATGGCTGGTGACGTTGTTGTAGATGAGAATCGCGATCAATCCAATGAAGATAACGCTATCGACACGACTACGGGGCAGCAGGGGAACAGCAAGCAGAGTAGGGCCATTACGGCGGGGCATGATGAACTGATCGTAGATGGCAAACGCCAGCAGCGACAGGATAAAAAGAACCAGCACCAGGTCCGTGATAGTCATGAATCCTTAACCCTCTAAATAGAAAAACCGGGAGCAGAGCCCCCGGTATGGTATAGCAGTCTTACAGGCCGAGCAGGCCGACAGCGTAACCCGCGATACCGATGACGAAGAAGCCAACGATAATCCACAGAGCGTTCACTTTCTTACGCAGCAGCCACATACAGGCGAAGGTCAGCAGCAGCGGTACCAGGCCCGGCATCAGCTGGTCAAGGATGGTCTGCACGGTGGTTACGCGAGTCTGACCATCCTGACCGGTGATGGTGGAAACCACCAGCGGGATGTTCACGTGCGTCCACTTATTCACCAAGGCCCCCATGACAAACAGGCCGAGGATTGACGCCCCCTCAGTCAGTTTCTGTAGGAAGCCGCCGCCCATATCTTTAACGATATCGACACCTTTACGATAACCGTAGGCCACACCGTAGTAGCGTGTTGCCAGACGTACCGCGTTGAACAAGATGAAGAACAACAGTGGGCCTAGCAGGCTGCCACTCATCGCGATACCCGCACCGAGGGCGGCAAATACCGGACGCACGGTACCCCAGAAGATCGGGTCACCTACGCCTGCCAGCGGACCCATCAGACCGACTTTGATACCGTTGATGGCACCATCGTCAATCTCTGCACCGTTAGCACGCTGTTCTTCCATCGCCAGCGTTACGCCAAGAACCGGTGCCGCAACATAAGGATGGGTGTTAAAGAATTCCAGGTGACGCTTAATAGCCTGCTTACGCGCGTCGTTGTTCTCCGGGTACAAACGGCGAATTGCCGGTATCATGGAGAAGCAAAAACCCAGCGCCTGCATACGTTCGAAGTTCCATGAACCCTGGAACAGGTTAGAACGAAGGAACACGCCACGAATGTCACTCGGAGTGAGTTTTTTCTCGGTGGTAGTTTTAGTCATATCAACCATTTCGCTCACCTGCTAGTCCAGTTCGTTATCAAGGTCATTGTTGCCAGCAGCTTGCGCTGGCGCACCCGCTACGCGGTTATATTTCGGGCTCAGCTGAATGTAGAGGATGGCCATAACTGCGCCAATCACACCCAGTGCAACCAGGTTAAAGTTGGTAAATGCCGCGGTGACGAAACCGAGGTAGAAGAACGGCATCAGGTAGCCTGCGCGCATCATGTTGATGACCATCGCATAACCCACGACGACGATCATACCGCCCGCGATGTTCAGGCCGCCGGTGACCACTTCAGGGATGGCGTTGAGCAGGCCCTGGACTTCACTGGTGCCGACAGAAATCGCCACGATAACCGCAGGGATCGCGATACGCATTGCTTGCAGGAACAGCGAGGACACATGCAGCCAGGAGAGCGCCGTCAAGTTGCCGCTCTCAGCCGCCTTATCCGCAGCGTGCTGGAAGGCGACGGTGATGGTACGAACGATGATAGTCAGAACCTGGCCAGCTGCTGCCAGCGGGATAGCCAGCGCGATACCGGCACCGATGCTTTGGTGACCTGCGATAACCAGAACGGTAGAAATAATTGAGGCCAGTGCGGCATCTGGTGCAACGGCGGCACCGATGTTCATCCAACCCAGCGCTATCATTTCCAGGGTACCACCGATGATAATACCGGTTTTCATGTCCCCGAGAACGGCGCCAATCAGCGTACAGGCCACCAACGGACGGTGGAACTGAAATTCATCGAGTACCGACTCCATACCCGCGATACATGCGACGATGAACACCAGCACAATCTGAAGAGTGGTAATCTCCATTGTACTTCTCCTATTGCTATACAGACTTAAGTGTGAAAACTAAGTAAATGCCAGCGGGTTATTTCGCTTTGGCAATCAAATCCATCATTTTCAGTTTCTGATCGGTAGAAACCTTACGGGCTTCGAGTTCAATGCCGCGTGCGTTGAGTTTCTTGAAGGCTTCGATGTCTTTTTCATCAACGGAAATCGCGTTGTTAACCTGCGTTTTACCCTGACGGAAAGCCATGCCACCAATGTTTACCGAGGTGATTTTTACGCCACCTTCCACGACACGTTCAACATCGGTCGGGTTGGTGAACAGCAGCATCACACGATCGCCTGCATATTTCGGGTTGTTGTAGACGCGGATCATTTTCGCGACATCCACCACGTGCGCCGTTACGCCTGGAGGCGCAACCTGCGTCAACAGCGTTTTACGCACCGTATCTGCGGCAACTTCATCGCTGACGACGATAATGCGCGTGACGTTGGTTTCTTTGGTCCAGCGGGTGGCTACCTGACCGTGGATTAAGCGGTCATCGATGCGTGCGAGGCCGATGTGCATATAATCGTTCGGACCCATCGGTTTAGCCGGTGCCGCTGCTTTTGCTGCAGCAACTGGGGCCGGAGCGGCTTTTTCTACCGGTTTTGCTTTCAGCGCTTTCACGCCTTCGCTACCGGTTTCTACTGCCAGTGCGACTAATTCATCAAAGCTTGGGTTGTCATCACGCGCCATAAAGGTTTCGACCAGCATGGGAATGTTCACGCCAGCGATCACTTCGTAATGCTCTTTGTCGACGACAATGCGGCTCGCAGCGTTGAACGGGCTGCCTCCCCATGTATCAACGAGAAATAGCACGCCTTTACTGGTATCGAGTTTTGCCAACTGAGCGTTGTACTTTTCGATCAGCGTTTCAGCATTTTCGCCTGGAACGAAATCGATCCAGCCGACGTTTTCCTGCTCGCCTAACAGCATTTCTGCTGTTTTAAGTAACTGCTCTGCAGCCCAACCATGTGTGCCTATTACAATAGCAATGGTCACTTGCTACCTCCTTTATTATCGTTAACACATCGACAACGAGATGTATTTTGAATCGTCGTCCGCAAGCGAATCGATTCAGATAAGGGTTACAATGAAAAACCTATGATTTTCGTGAATTATTTTAGATATCGAAAAAAATAATTTATGTGATGAAGATCCGTAATTTAACTTCCGATTAAAAGAAATTTCGAAGAGTAAAATATCTCCGACACAACTTATTGCAAAGGAAGGTAAATCTTTGCTAAAAACCGGTTGTGTCTGTTATGTTTAGCATATATTTAATTAATCAGGAGTATAGGGCAGTAGCCCACCGTATGGATCGTCACCGACGTCATTTCACCTCGAGGCCGCTTAGCGCCTGTCAGTTTGGCACTTTTTGCCACACACTTTATCTGCATATTGCTTCAACGCCTGAGATGTCCAGGGCGCAGTTTAGCCATTCTTTGAGCAGGAGCTTGTCATGGAATTCTTAATGGACCCGCAGATTTGGGTGGGTTTGCTCACGCTTGTTGTTCTCGAAATTGTTCTGGGTATTGATAACCTGGTCTTTATTGCGATTCTGGCCGATAAGCTGCCGCCTAAACAGCGGGATAAAGCGCGTCTGATCGGGTTGTCGCTGGCGCTGATTATGCGTTTGGCACTGCTGTCCGTGATCTCGTGGATGGTGACGCTGACGAAACCGCTGTTCACGGTGATGGACTATTCGTTCTCGGGGCGTGACCTGATTATGCTGCTGGGAGGTATCTTCCTGTTGTTCAAGGCTACCACCGAACTGCATGAGCGGCTGGAAAACCGTGAGCATGATACCGGCCAGTCAAAAGGCTATGCGAGCTTTTGGGTTGTCGTGACGCAGATTGTGATCCTCGATGCGGTCTTCTCCCTGGATGCGGTGATTACAGCCGTCGGTATGGTGAACCACCTGCCGGTAATGATGGCGGCGGTGGTGATTGCGATGGCGGTGATGCTGCTGGCGTCCAAGCCACTGACGCGATTCGTGAACCAACATCCGACGGTCGTGGTGCTGTGTCTGAGCTTCTTGTTGATGATCGGTTTGAGCCTGGTAGCCGAAGGGTTTGGCTTCCACATTCCGAAAGGTTATCTGTACGCTGCGATCGGCTTCTCGATTATTATCGAACTGTTTAATCAGATTGCTCGTCGTAACTTTATTCGCCACCAGTCGACGCTGCCGCTGCGTGCACGTACCGCCGAGGCCATTGTGCGCCTGATGGGCGGTAAACGTCAGGCCGGTGTGCAGATGGAGTCTGACAACCCGGTGCCGGTACCCGTTCCGGAAGGGGCATTTGTTGAAGAAGAACGCTATATGATCAACGGCGTGCTGTCGCTGGCCTCACGTTCTTTGCGCGGCATTATGACGCCGCGTGGCGAAATCAGCTGGGTGGATGCAGATCTGAGCGTGGCAGAAATTCGTGAACAGCTGCTCTCTTCCCCACACAGCCTGTTCCCGGTGTGTCGTGGTGAACTGGACGAAATTATCGGTATCGTGCGGGCAAAAGAACTGTTAGTGGCCCTCGAAGACGGCGTAGATGTGGCAGCAATTGCCTCAGCGTCACCGGCCATCGTGGTCCCAGAAACGCTGGATCCGATTAATCTGTTGGGCGTGTTGCGTCGTGCCCGGGGCAGCTTCGTTATCGTTACCAACGAATTTGGCGTTGTTCAGGGTCTGGTGACCCCGCTGGATGTTCTGGAAGCCATTGCCGGTGAGTTCCCGGATGCTGATGAAACACCGGAAATCATCGCCGATGCGGGTGGCTGGCTGGTTAAAGGCGGTACCGATCTGCACGCTCTGCAGCAGGCGCTTGACGTTGATACGCTGGTGGACGAAGACGAAGACATTGCGACGGTGGCGGGGCTGGTTATCGCGGCTAACGGTCACATTCCGCGTGTTGGCGATGTGATTGAGGTTGCACCGCTAAGCATCACCATTGTCGAAGCGAACGACTATCGTGTGGATCTCGTTCGTATTGTTAAAGAGCAATCCGCTCACCACGAAGACGAATAATTTGGCCTACCGAAACGGCATAGCAGGCATGATATGCCCGTTATGCCGGGCGGGTGGTGGTGTACTACTGCCCGCCAGCCATTGAGGAAAATCGCGCAGCGGCATCGGCTTGGCATACAGAAATCCCTGCAATACATTCACGCCATGTCGCCGTAAATGCTGGGCCTGCGCCTGCGTTTCAACCCCTTCAGCTACCAGTTCAATATTCAGTTTTTTCCCCAGCGCGATGATGATGTCAGTAACGGTCGAATTGACGGCATCAGTCCCGATCGCAGAGGTAAAGGATTTATCAATCTTCAGTACATCCGGGCGCAACTTTTCCAGCCACGAGAGCGAGCTGTTGCCGGTACCGAAATCGTCAATGGCCAGTTTTACCCCCAGCCGGTGAAGTTCATGCACCAGTCTATAATCGACATCCAGCAGCGCGTCGCGCTCGGTCAATTCAATCACCAGTTGCTGGATGGGATGCTGACTGAACCAGTACTGATTAAGGTCTTTTAACAACATACCGTCACGAAAATGGCTGGCGGCGACGTTGATACCGATATGAAACTGGCTGCTCATTGGGAAAACGTGCCGTTGCTGAATGGTTTCTGCGATGACGTGACGAGTCAGGGGGACAATCAGATTGTGCTCTTCCGCGATAGGGATGAACACTTCAGGTGAAATCCAGCCCTGACGCGGGTTATTCCAGCGTAAGAGAATTTCAACGCCCGTACACTGCTGGGTGCTGGCGTTCAGTAGTGGCTGGCAAAATAGCTCAAACTCCCGTTCGGCGAGGGCCAGATTAATCTCCCAGGAAAAACTCATTCTGTTAGCGGTCGCCAGCCAGGCCAGATACCCGACTAATAAGCTGAGCATGACCGCTAACGGTAACTGGGTGGGCAGGTGTCTTAACGCCAGTTCGCTGGCTCCTGGTCCGCTAACGCTGATGGCAAAGGGGAAATGTTGTGATGAAAGTTGGTAGCGTTGTTCGCCGTCACTCTCTGGTAGCTTGTCGACGACGCCTTGTCCGTACAGCAGATGCCGCTTACCGATGGTTAAACTGGCATGTGTAATTTGCGGAGGCTGTGGTTCAAGCAGCATGCCCGACAATAATTCAATATTGACGATCTCCAGCACCCCATCTTCGCCATTGGCAGACGACGGATACCACTGCGTCAGAATAGGGCTGCCCTTAATGAGCGAATGATCGGTGGATAACAGTAGCTGCGGTTCGCGGCTGGGCAATTCAGGTTGCAGCTGCTTGATGGGCACATTGCGATAGCCAAAAATACTCGAACAATAGAGGATGCCACCCTGAACCAGGTTAATAGAGCGCACAGTTTGCAGTCTGGCGGCGTGCTTGCTCAGGGCTAAGCGCGCCACCGAGCAGGGCAGGCCAATTAACGGCAGCAGCACATCACGTCCGGTCCGCAACGGCAGCAGGATATCATCCAGCTCTTCTACAGCATGGTTAGCGAACGTGACGGTGGAGTGATGATTTAAATTACGCTCCGAAATAAATCGGACAGATAATGTAAGAATGAGCGTCAGTAGTGCACAAACTGTGCAGACGATTAAGCGATTACGGCGATAATTTTTGATGATCCGTTGTGCTGTTTGCATGCGGGCCGCCCGATAAGCCGTTGGTCACAGAAGCCAACAGCAACAGAGCAAGTGTAGTGGGGAAAATTACCGTAGACGAGGGAGGGGAAGCAAATTCGCCCATCCGTCGCAGATGGGCGAAAATTAAGTATTAGTCACACTGAACTTTGATCGCCAGGCCGCCGCGGGAGGTTTCGCGGTATTTGGCGTTCATGTCCTTGCCGGTTTCGTACATGGTCTCGATGACTTTATCCAGTGAGACGCGCGGGGCGCTGGTACGACGCATTGCCATACGTGCCGCGTTGATCGCCTTCACGGAAGCAATGGCGTTACGCTCAATGCACGGCACCTGGACCTGTCCGGCAACCGGATCGCAGGTTAAGCCGAGGTTGTGTTCCATACCGATTTCGGCAGCCACACATACCTGCTCCGGGCTCGCACCCAGTAACTCTGCCAGACCTGCTGCGGCCATAGAACATGCCACACCGACTTCGCCCTGGCAGCCCACTTCTGCGCCAGAGATAGAGGCATTCATTTTGTACAGCGCGCCAATTGCACCGGCCGCCAGGAAATAGCGGGTATAGATATCCGGGCTGACGGGCTCAATGAAGTGATCGTAATAAGCCAGAACCGCAGGCACGATGCCGCAAGCACCGTTGGTCGGCGCTGTCACAACGCGACCACCCGCGGCGTTCTCTTCGTTTACGGCCAACGCAAACATGTTCACCCAGTCGATCACGTTCATCGGATCGTTGGAGAGTTTGTCGCTGGAGACCAGCATACGACGCAGGGCAGAGGCACGACGAGGCACGCGCAGCGGCCCCGGCAGAATGCCTTCGGTGTTCATCCCACGATCGATACAGGCCTGCATGGTTTGCCAGACGTTACCAAAATACTCTTCAATTTCTTTTTTGCTGTGCAGCGCAAGTTCGTTCTGCATCACCATGCCAGAGAGCGACAGACCGGTGCTGTTGCAGTACTCCAGCATTTCAGCGGCAGATTTGAACGGATAAGGTACGCTGACCTCATTCGCCGCGTCCTGACCAAAGTGTTCTTCATCAACGATGAAACCACCACCAATGGAATAATATGTTTTGCTGTAAACAACGGTGTCACCGTTGTAGGCATGAATTTGCATACCGTTTTCATGCAGCGACAGGTTGCTGTTGCGAAAACGCATGCCGTCGTTTTGCGGGAAGTCGACTTCGTGTTGGCCCTGCGCAAGCAGCAGGCGTCCACGCGTTTCTACATCGCGGATAAATCCGGGAATGCTGTCGATGTCCACGGTCGCAGGCTCATAGCCTGCCAGACCCATAATAATGGCGATATCGGTGTGGTGACCTTTACCCGTGAGCGACAGTGAACCATACACGTCGACGGCAACACGAGTAACGCTGTCCAGTAATCCTTTTTCGACCAGGTCATCGACGAACTGTTTACCCGCCTTCATAGGTCCTACGGTATGGGAAGATGAGGGACCGATCCCCACCTTAAACATGTCGAATAGACTAATCACGATAATACTCCTACAGGGCGACTGGGCTTTCCAGTAACGATGTTATAACTGCGCATAGTGTAAGAGGGAACGCGGCGATCGGCTTAACTATTCACATGAATTAAACTAATAGATAACCGCGGTTTTACTAATGTTGTGACCGGCGTTTCAGGTTGTGTCTGCGGTGCGTAAAGATAAGTATAGTCAGGGCTTCACGCCAATTTGCAGCGCCAGCTCACGAATTATCCCGGCGGTCATTCCCCAGACGAAATAATGCTCATACCAGGAAAGCCAGACGCGATGCGAGTCACCCCGACGGTAGATATCTAAGGGGTGATAACGACCCAGATGCAACGCCTGCGCCAGCGGCATTTCGAATACTGCAGAGACTTCATCTTCGCTTGCACGATAGGGCAGATTAGGTGGGATAATACCCACCACAGGCGTGACCTGAAAACCGGTGACGCTATCCACCGGCGGCAGGACGCCAATCACCTCAACGCACGAAGGGGGAATGGCCACTTCCTCCTCGGCTTCTCGTAGCGCGGCGGCAATCAGCGACGCGTCGCTGCTGTCTACAGCTCCGCCCGGGAAGGCAACCTGTCCGGCGTGTTTACGCAAATGCACCGAGCGTTGGGTTAACAGCAATCCCGGCTGTGGGCGGCGAACGACCGGGATCAGCACGGCGGCCTGGCGCTGGTTTAACGCTTCATGATTGACCTGCGGGCGCAGGAGAAGAAAGCGCGATAAAAAGTCATCAAGCGTCAGGCTGCTGTTTTCCACGGTTCAGTTCTCCAGTTGGTGCAAAATACGGTTCACTTTATCAAACGTTTCCTGATATTCCGCGTCTTCCTGACTGTCCGCAACAACCCCACCGCCAGCCGAACAGTAAAGCTGTCCGTCGGTGGCCGTCAGGGTGCGGATGGTAATACTGGTATCCATATTGCCGCAAAAGCTCAGATAGCCGACGCTGCCGCACCAGGCGTTACGTCTGTGCGGTTCCAGTTCGTCAATAATTTCCATCGCCCGCACCTTTGGCGCGCCGGTAATGGAACCACCAGGGAAGGCGGCGCGCAGCAGATCCGTGGCGTGCAGCGATTCCGGCAAACGCGCCGTAATGGTGCTGACCAGATGGTGCACGGCAGGGAAGGGTTCGACAGCAAACAGTTCGGGAACCTTGACCGAACCCGGCACGGCAACGCGACCAATGTCGTTACGCATCAGATCCACGATCATCAGGTTTTCAGCACGATCTTTAGGTGAGTTTGCCAGTCTTTGCGCCTGCTGACGATCGGCATCTGGCGAGTCCAGTCGCGGCAGGGTGCCCTTGATGGGGCGCGTCTGGATCTGCCGATTTTCCAACTGAATAAACCGCTCTGGCGACAGGCTGAGGATTGCGCCTTCCTCAAGGCGGATAAACGCACTGAACGGGGCGCGGTTGGCCTGGTTGAGTCGCTCAAAGGCGAGCCACTCATCCCCCTGATACTGCGCCTGAAAACGCTGGGCAAGGTTGACCTGATAGCAGTCCCCGCTGTGCAGATAGCGCTGTACCTGGCGAAACTTTTCGCCGTACTGCGCGCGGCTCATATTGGATTGCCACGCTGACGTTAACATAAAGGGCTCATGCGTTGGCGCGCGCTGGCTTTCCAGCCAGTAGCGGCGGGCCTGCACATCACCGTGGCTGAGCAGCGACACGGTTTGCCGCTGGTGGTCGACAATCAGTGCCCAGTCGTAAATGCCAACTGCCATATCCGGCAGGGTGATATCACGTTCAGCGACATTTGGCAGCGCTTCGAAGCGTCGGCCCAAATCGTAGCCAAACAGGCCCAGCGCCCCTCCCTGGAAGGGAAGAACGGGATTATAATCGGGCCGTATTGCCAGTGAAGTTAGCGCCGAGCGTAACACCGTCATCGGGTCATCAGGCGTGTGCGTGATTCCGTCTTTGTCATGCACTGCGGTGTCTGCATCTCGCGTGACCAGCGTCATCACAGGATCGGCGACCAGAATATCAAAGCGATTATGCGGGTGGTCGGCGTGCCCCGAATGTAGCAGCATCGCCCACGGCAGATGGCTTAAGGTCGAGAAATAGCGTTCAGCGGCGTCCTGACGCCAGGGTAATGTAATTACTGCGGGAGATAACGTTTTCATCAGTCCTGACTCGTTACTACTTTACTGGCTTACTGCCCGGTAGCATGGGATAATTAGCGCAGACAATCTAGCAGGAGTTAACAATGTTTGCAGGTTTACCTTCACTCAGTCATGAACAGCAGCAAAAAGCAGTCGAGCGTATTCACGAACTGATGTCACAGGGGATGAGCAGCGGCGAAGCGATCACTCAGGTCGCGGCTGAAATTCGCGCCACTCATACCGGCGAACGGATCGTGGCGCGTTTTGAAGACGAGGACGAAGACGAGTAACGCTCGTTACACTGCGGCGATAATCTTGATCTCGACTTTGTATTTCGGGTTCATCAACCCGGCCTGTACGGTACAACGCACGGGCGCGTGACCGGCAACGACCCACGCGTCCCAGGCTTTGTTCATGGCGGCGAAGTCGCTTTTGTCCGTCAGGAAAATGGTCGCGTCAAGAATACGTGACTTGTTGCTGCCCTGTTTTTCCAGTACCGCATCAATTTGTGCCAGCGTGTTGGCCGTTTGTTCAAACGCGTCAGCATCCAGGTTTTCCGGTACGCCGGTGTAATACAACGTGTTGTTGTGAATCACCACGTCTGACCAACGATCCTCGGCATCAATGCGCACGATAGTCATAAATTATTCCTCATTTACGTTTTTATTTAATCGGTTTCTGTTGGCGACAAGACTGCCATAATGTTGTGCCCTCGTCACCTCTTCAACTGGCGAAAGACCCGCTGGCCTGACATAATCCCTGTTCAAATGAACAGGGGGTAGTGTGACGGACGATTTTGCAGCAGACGGTCAATTGGCTAAAGCGATACCGGGTTTTAAACCGCGTGAACCACAGCGACAGATGGCCGTCGCCGTCTCGCATGCCATTGAAAAATCACAGCCGCTTGTCGTCGAAGCCGGGACCGGGACCGGGAAAACTTACGCCTACCTTGCGCCTGCACTGCGCGCCGGTAAGAAAGTGATCATTTCTACCGGATCGAAAGCGCTGCAGGATCAACTCTACAGCCGCGATCTCCCTACCGTGGCAAAAGCGCTGAAATTTACCGGCAAACTGGCGTTGCTGAAAGGGCGCTCTAACTACCTGTGTCTGGAACGCCTTGAACAACAGGCGCTGGCGGGCGGTGACCTGCCGGTGCAAACCTTAAGCGACGTGATCCTGCTGCGCTCGTGGTCGAATCAAACCGTTGATGGCGATATCAGCACCTGCGTCAGCGTGGCGGAAGACTCGCACGCATGGCCGCTGGTGACCAGTACCAACGACAACTGTCTGGGCAGCGACTGCCCACTGTATAAAGACTGTTTTGTCGTTAAAGCGCGTAAAAAGGCCATGGATGCCGATGTGGTGGTAGTTAACCATCATCTGTTTCTCGCTGATATGGTGGTGAAAGAGAGCGGGTTCGGGGAGCTGATCCCGGAGGCAGACGTGATGATCTTCGATGAAGCCCATCAGCTACCGGATATCGCCAGCCAGTATTTTGGTCAGTCGCTTTCCAGTCGGCAACTGCTCGATCTGGCCAAAGACATTACCATTGCCTATCGCACCGAGCTAAAAGATACCCAGCAACTACAAAAGTGCGCTGACCGTCTGGCGCAAAGCGCGCAGGATTTCCGCCTGCAACTGGGCGAGCCGGGCTATCGCGGTAACCTGCGTGAATTGCTGGCCGATCAGCGCGTCCAGCGGGCATTTTTGCTACTCGATGACACGCTGGAACTGTGCTACGACGTAGCGAAGCTGTCGCTCGGACGTTCGGCGCTGCTGGATGCCGCGTTCGAGCGCGCCACGCTGTATCGCGCCCGCTTGAAACGCCTAAAGGAGATCAACCAACCGGGATTCAGCTACTGGTATGAATGCACTTCACGGCATTTTACGCTGGCGCTGACGCCACTCACCGTAGCGGATAAATTCAAAGAGGTGATGGACCAAAAACCGGGCTGCTGGATTTTTACTTCCGCTACGCTGTCGGTCAACGACGATCTCCGCCACTTTACCGCGCGACTGGGCATTGAACAGGCTGAATCAATGTTGTTGCCGAGCCCCTTTGACTACACGCGACAGGCGCTGCTGTGCGTGCCGCGCAATCTTCCGCAAACTAACCAGCCGGGGGCGGCGCGTCAGCTGGCCGCCATGTTGCGCCCCATTATTGAAGCTAACAATGGGCGCTGCTTTATGCTGTGTACCTCGCACGCAATGATGCGCGACCTGGCGGAACAGTTTCGTGCCACCATGACGCTCCCGGTCCTGCTGCAGGGGGAGACCAGCAAAGGGCAGCTATTGCAGCAGTTTGTCAGTGCGGGCAATGCCCTGCTGGTGGCGACCAGCAGCTTCTGGGAAGGTGTGGACGTACGAGGTGACACGCTATCGCTGGTTATTATCGACAAGCTGCCGTTTACCTCGCCGGACGATCCGCTGTTAAAAGCGCGTATGGAAGACTGCCGGCTGCGCGGCGGCGACCCGTTTGACGAAGTCCAGCTCCCGGATGCCGTGATCACGCTTAAGCAGGGGGTGGGGCGCTTGATTCGTGACGCTGACGATCGCGGCGTCCTGGTGATTTGTGATAACCGGCTGGTCATGCGACCTTACGGTGCGACATTCCTTGCCAGCCTGCCACCGGCACCCCGCACGCGTGACATTGCCCGCGCGGTTCGCTTTCTTGCCATACCAACGACTGAGTAATTTGTTACAGACTGTGCTAAGATACGCGCCAAATTTATTGATCTGATCACGAAGACCCATGCGAATTCTGGCTATCGATACCGCCACAGAGGCGTGCTCTGTCGCCCTGTGGAATGACGGTAATATCACATCTCATTTCGAGCTTTGCCCTCGAGAGCATACCCAACGCATCCTGCCGCTGGTTCAGGATATCCTGACTGCTGGCAATGTCACATTAACGGATATCGACGCTCTGGCGTTTGGCCGAGGTCCCGGTAGTTTCACCGGCGTGCGTATTGGTATTGGTATTGCTCAGGGGTTGGCGTTAGGGGCGAACTTGCCAATGATCGGCGTGTCCACGCTGGCAACTATGGCGCAGGGGGCCTGGCGCAAAAACGGCGCAACGCGCGTGCTGGCCGCAATTGATGCGCGCATGGGTGAAGTCTACTGGGCCGAATACCAGCGTAATGAGAACGGTATCTGGCACGGCGAAGACACCGAAGCGGTATTAACTCCGGAACAGGTTCATGAGCGACTGCTGCAGCTTTCCGGTGACTGGGTAACGGTCGGCACGGGCTGGCCTGCATGGCCTGAACTCGGTAAAGACAGTGGCCTGATGCTGCGCGATGGCGACGTTTTGCTTCCGGCTGCTGAAGATATGTTGCCTCTCGCCACCCAACTGTTCGCCTCTGGAAAGACGGTAGCGGTTGAACATGCTGAACCGGTTTATTTACGTAACACCGTGGCGTGGAAGAAACTTCCCGGAAAAGAATGAATCTTAGTAGTACATCCCCCGATGCTTTCAAACGGGCTCAACGCGATGAATGCGCAGCAGTTTGAAACTCACCGGGGACAGGCGCTGAGATAAGGGAGTCGCAACATGGCGGTTCAAAAATGGGTATTAAAAGGCGTGTTGACGGGCGCATTGGCGTTCATGCTAAGCGGTTGCGTTACCATTCCTGATGCGATTAAAGGTTCAAGCCCAACGCCACAGCAGGATCTGGTACGGGTCATGAATGCGCCGCAACTGTATGTCGGACAGGAAGCACGCTTTGGCGGCAAAGTGGTGGACATTCAGAATCAGCAGGGGAAATCCCGACTGGAAATTGCCACCGTGCCTCTCGACAGCGGCGCGCGTCCGATTCTGGGTGAAGCCTCACGCGGGCGTATTTATGCCGATGTTAATGGCTTTCTCGATCCGGTGGATTTCCGCGGACAACTGGTCACCGTCGTAGGGCCTATTAGCGGCACGGTGGACGGTAAAATTGGCAGTACGCCGTATAAGTTCATGCTGATGCAGGTAACCGGTTATAAACGCTGGCATATTACTCAACAGATCGTGATGCCTCCGCAGCCCATCGATCCCTGGTTCTACGGTGCGCGTGGCTGGCCATACGGCGGCTACGGCGGATGGGGATGGTACAATCCAGGTCCGGCACAGGTTCAGACGATAGTTACAGAATAACTCTTTGATTTATGTATAAAAGAAGCAGCGGCGCGTCCGCTGTTTCTGCATTTATGTGGCTATAAGAAAAATAAATAGTGACGTGCTTCGCAACCTTGTCGTTGTGTAATAAACAAACTGGTACGCTGAGTTAATATTATGTTAACAGTTTGTTTATTGTCTGGGGTTGTGATGACGACGAATACGCATTTTAGAGGTGATGTATTGAAAAAGGTTTGGCTTAACCGTTATCCCGCAGGTGTTCCCGCGGAGATCAATCCTGACCGTTATCAATCCCTGGTGGAACTGTTTGAACATTCAGTCAGGCGCTATGCCGATCAGCCCGCGTTTGTGAATATGGGGGAGGTGATGACCTTCCGCAAACTCGAAGAGCGTAGCCGCGCATTTGCGGCATATTTGCAAGAAGGGCTGGGGTTGAAAAAGGGCGATCGTGTCGCACTGATGATGCCGAACCTGCTGCAGTATCCGGTGGCGCTGTTTGGCATTCTGCGTGCCGGCATGATTGTGGTAAACGTGAACCCATTGTACACGCCGCGTGAACTGGAGCATCAGCTTAATGACAGCGGCGCGGCAGCGATTGTGATCGTGTCCAACTTTGCCCACACGCTGGAGAAAGTGGTCGATAAAACATCGGTTCAGCACGTGATCCTGACGCGAATGGGCGATCAGCTCTCAACCGCCAAAGGAACGCTGGTTAACTTTGTTGTGAAGTACATTAAGCGGCTGGTACCGAAATATCACCTGCCTGATGCCATCTCGTTTCGCAGTGCGTTACAAAACGGGTATCGCATGCAGTATGTGAAGCCTGAAGTGGTCTCTGAAGATCTGGCCTTCCTGCAATACACCGGGGGGACAACCGGTGTGGCAAAAGGTGCAATGCTCACCCACCGCAATATGCTGGCGAACCTCGAGCAGGTCCATGCTACTTACGGTCCGTTGCTGCATCCGGGTAAAGAGCTGGTGATCACCGCGCTACCGCTGTATCACATTTTTGCTTTAACGATGAACTGCCTGCTGTTTATTGAGCTTGGCGGTCAAAACGTACTGATCACTAACCCACGTGATATTCCGGGCCTGGTAAAAGAGCTGGCGAAATACCCGTTTACCGCCATGACCGGCGTCAATACGCTGTTCAACGCCTTGTTGAATAACAAAGACTTCCAGCAACTGGATTTCTCGTCGCTGCATCTTTCTGCGGGGGGCGGTATGCCCGTCCAGCAGGCGGTTGCAGAACGTTGGGTGAAGCTGACCGGCCAATATCTGCTGGAAGGCTATGGCCTGACCGAGTGTTCGCCGCTGGTGAGCGTCAATCCGCATGATATCGACTATCACAGCGGCAGTATTGGCCTGCCGGTTCCCTCCACTGAGGTTAAGCTGGTGGATGATGACGATAACGAAGTCCCGCCGGGCGAGCCGGGTGAACTGTGCGTGAAAGGCCCGCAGGTGATGCTGGGTTACTGGCAGCGCCCGGATGCGACCGATGAAATTGTTAAAGATGGTTGGCTGCACACCGGGGATATTGCGGTGATGGACGACGAAGGCTTCCTGCGTATCGTCGATCGCAAAAAAGATATGATCCTGGTCTCCGGTTTTAACGTTTATCCGAACGAAATTGAAGACGTGGTGATGCAACATCCTGGCGTTCAGGAAGTAGCCGCGGTGGGCGTGCCCTCGGGCAGCAGCGGTGAAGCGGTGAAGATTTTTGTCGTGAAGAAAGACGCGTCACTCACCGATGAAGCGCTGATTACGTTCTGCCGCCGTCAGTTGACCGGCTACAAGGTCCCGAAGCTGGTGGAATTCCGTGATGAGTTACCAAAATCTAACGTCGGCAAAATTTTGCGACGAGAATTGCGTGACGAAGCCCGTAGCAAAGTGGACAATAAAGACTGAGCGTTAAGTCAGTCATCAGAAAGCGCCGGTTAATCCGGCGTTTTTTTTGGCGCAAACCTGAGAGAGCACGATTTGAATTACCAAATGATTACCACGGACGACGCGTTGGCCACGCTGTGCGAAGCCGTTCGTGAGTTTCCGGCGATTGCCCTGGATACTGAATTTGTTCGCACGCGTACCTATTATCCGCAGCTGGGACTCATTCAGCTGTTTGACGGCAAACACGTTGCTCTGATTGATCCGCTGGGGATCACCGACTGGTCGCCGCTGCGCGACATTTTACGCGACACCACGATAACCAAATTCCTGCACGCGGGAAGTGAAGACCTGGAAGTGTTTCTCAACACCTTTGGCGAACTTCCGCAGCCGCTGATTGATACGCAAATTCTGGCCGCGTTTTGCGGTCGCCCGCTGTCGTGGGGATTTGCCGCGATGGTGGAAGAGTTTACGGGGGTGGCGCTGGACAAAAGCGAATCCCGTACGGACTGGCTGGCCCGACCGCTGACTGAGCGTCAGTGTGAGTATGCTGCCGCGGACGTCTGGTATTTATTACCGATCACCGCAAAACTGATGGCTGAAACCGATGCCTCTGGCTGGCTACCGGCCGCGCTGGATGAGTGTCGTTTAATGCAGCAGCGTCGCCAGGAAGTACTGGCGCCTGAGGACGCGTGGCGTGACATTACCAACGCCTGGCAGCTGCGTACCCGTCAGCTTGCCTGCCTGCAACTGCTGGCTGACTGGCGACTGCGTAAAGCGCGCGAACGCGATCTGGCGGTGAATTTCGTGGTACGCGAAGAGCACCTGTGGTCGGTGGCGCGCTATATGCCGGGTAGTCTGGGTGAGCTGGACAGCCTCGGTCTTTCCGGGAGCGAAATTCGCTTCCATGGCAAGACACTGATTTCATTGGTAGAAAAAGCGCAGGCCCTGCCGGAAGCATCGTTGCCTGAACCACTGCTGAACCTGATGGATATGCCGGGCTACCGTAAAGCCTTCAAAGCCATTAAGGCGCTGGTGGCTGACGTGAGCGCGGAACACAATCTCAGCGTGGAGCTGCTGGCCTCCCGCCGTCAGATAAATCAGTTGCTTAACTGGCACTGGAAATTAAAGCCGAAGTCTTCCTTGCCGGAGCTTATTTCCGGCTGGCGTGGCGAGCTGATGGCCGAGCGACTTAACGCCCTGTTGCTGGAATATCCACAATAAGCGAGTGTCTGGTGGTTATTCTGGAACCCTATCTACTGTTTACTCGGTAATAACGCTATTCAGGACGGGTCACTGAAAATAAAAAAGGCAGAATATTCTGCCTTTTTTCGACCACAACTTTTTTACCAAAGCGCTTATTTCGACTCTTCTGCTTCTGGTAATGTCACGTTAAGTTCGAGGATAGAAATATCGCCGTCTTTTTGTTCAAGTTGTACAGTGACCATCTCTGGATCGATTTGTACATACTTACAGATAACGTCGAGAATATCTTTCCTCAACTGCGGTAAATAATGCGGCTCGGCGTCACTACGACGACGTTCCGCAACAATGATCTGCAGTCGCTCTTTAGCGATGTTTGCTGTGCTCTTTTTCCGCGAGAGAAAAAAATCCAGTAATGCCATAACTTATCCTCCGAACAGGCGTTTGAGGAAACCTTTCTTCTCTTCTTCAACGAAGCGGAAAGGACGTTCTTCTCCCAACAGACGGTCTACGGTATCTGCATAAGCTTTGCCAGCATCCGCATTGATGTCGAGGATCACCGGCTCACCCTGGTTAGATGCGCGCAGGACTGACTGATCTTCCGGAATCACACCAACCAGTTTGATGCGCAGAATTTCCAGTACGTCTTCCATGCTGAGCATGTCGCCTCTGTTTACGCGGCCAGGGTTGTAGCGCGTAAGCAGCAGATGCTCTTTAATCGGATCTTCACCATTTTCCGCGCGACGAGATTTCGACGCCAGAATGCCCAGAATACGGTCAGAGTCACGTACTGAAGACACTTCCGGGTTGGTGGTAATAATCGCTTCATCGGCAAAATACAGTGCCATCAGCGCACCGGTTTCAATACCGGCCGGGGAGTCGCAGACGATGAAGTCGAAGTCCATCGATTTCAGATCATCCAGAACTTTTGCGACGCCTTCACGCGTCAGCGCGTCTTTATCGCGAGTCTGTGAGGCCGGAAGAATAAAGAGATTATCAGTACGCTTATCTTTGATTAACGCCTGATTTAACGACGCATCGCCCTGAATAACGTTGACGAAGTCGTAAACGACGCGGCGTTCGCAACCCATGATCAAATCGAGGTTACGCAGGCCGATATCAAAATCAATAACGACAGTTTTCTTTCCCTTCTGGGCCAAACCTGTAGCGATGGCCGCGCTGGAGGTGGTTTTGCCAACGCCCCCTTTACCCGAAGTAACAACAATAATGCGTGCCATAGAAATTCCTTGTTAAAAAGGGATCAATTCAACGGTTGAACTGTCAAAGCGTTCTCTGCTAATTGCAGACGCGCCGCTTTGCCATAAAATTCTGCTGGGATTTTATCACTCAGCCAATAAACACCTGCGATAGACACCAGTTCTGCCGTCAGGTGGGTACAAAAAATCTGTGCTTCTCGATCGCCGCTTGCACCCGCCAGTGCACGGCCTCTCATCATGCCATAAACGTGAATATTGCCGTCAGCGATGAGTTCTGCGCCCGCGCTGACGTGGTTTGTAACAATCAGATCACATTGTGGTGCATAAATGCGCTGACCGGAACGAACCGGGACATTTATTAATCGTGTTTTTGTGATGGGAGTAACGTTTTGTACCGGCGCGGCAGGTGCGGGTTCAGCAATGGGGGCAGGGCGCAGCGCTTTTTCTTTACCTTCAGTCAGTAAAGGCAGGCCCATTTCGTCGATCTCTGCTTTGAGTCTGGCATCTTTGCAGCCGCTAACGCCGATAATGCGCAGACCGGTAGATGCGACAACTTTCTGCAGCGTTGGCCAGTTTACCGGGCTTTCAAGGCCACTGACGTTGATCACCACGGGAGCATGTTTTAAAAAAGCAGGAGCCTGCGCGATTTTGTCTTCCAACGCCTGACGAATAACCTCGGGTTCTGACTCGTGCAAGTGAACCACAGATAAGGTGAAGCTACTGCCTTTAAGCTCGATTGGCGTGTTTGACATCCTGGCCTTACTCAATTTGCTATTTATCATCCCCAGCGCGGGGTGATATTCCGAAGACTATAAGGCATGTTATAGTCAGTATTATATTGAGGCAAGCCACCATTCCGTGAATTCAGAGTAAAAGATATGTTTTGTGTGATCTACCGAAGCAGCAAACGTGACCAGACCTATTTATATGTCGAAAAAAAAGACGATTTCTCTCGCGTTCCTGAAGAACTGATGAAAGGTTTTGGTCAGCCGAAACTGGCAATGATTTTACCACTTGATGGTCGCAAGAAACTGGTGAACGCTGACCTTGAAAAAGTAAAACAGGCGTTAACCGAGCAGGGCTATTATTTACAAATCCCGCCACCGCCAGAAGATTTACTCAAACAGCATCTGTCTGTGGCAAAACAAAATATACCAGACGCTAAAGGTTAAACTGTATCCGGCAGCCGCATGTCCCGTCGATGCAGTTCCTGAAATCGAAGACGACGTTAGGGGAAAGTCATGTATCAACATCACAACTGGCATGGTGCTCTGCTGGATTACCCAGTGAGTAAAGTGGTTTGTGTGGGCAGTAATTACGCAAAGCACATTAAGGAGATGGGCAGCGCAACGCCAGATGAACCCGTGCTGTTTATCAAACCGGAAACGGCATTGTGCGACCTGCGCCAACCGCTGGTTATCCCGGCGGATATGGGGGCGGTGCACCACGAAGTTGAGCTGGCGGTGCTGATTGGCGCGACCCTGCGCCAGGCAACGGAAGATCATGTGCGTAAAGCCATTGCCGGTTATGGCGTGGCGCTGGATCTGACCCTGCGCGATATTCAGGGCAAAATGAAGAAAGCGGGGCAGCCGTGGGAAAAAGCGAAGGGATTTGATAATTCCTGTCCGCTGTCGGGCTTTATTCCGGTGTCGGAGTTTAACGGCGATCCGCAAAATACGCTGCTCAGTCTGACGGTAAACGGTGAAACACGTCAGCACGGTTCTACGGCGGACATGATCCATCACATTATTCCGTTGATTGCCTACATGAGTCGTTTCTTCACCCTCAAAGCGGGGGATGTGGTACTGACAGGAACGCCAGAAGGTGTAGGGTCGTTACACAGTGGTGATGAGCTGGCGATCGGTTTTCACGGTCAAACGCTGACGACGAGAGCCGCCTTTTCGGGCGGCAAAACTTGCATCAACGTGCCAGACTGGTTATAAGGTGCAGCTTTATTGCAATAGCGGATACCCTGATGAGCGACATACCTTTCTGGCAAAGCAAAACCCTGGATGAAATGACCGATGCCGAGTGGGAGTCATTATGCGACGGATGTGGTCAATGCTGCCTGCATAAGCTGATGGATGAAGATACCGACGAAATCTATTTTACCAACGTCGCCTGTAAGCAGCTCAATATCAAAACCTGCCAGTGCCGTAACTACGAACGTCGTTTCGAATACGAGCCTGATTGCATCAAGCTGACGCGTGACAATTTGCCAACTTTTGAATGGCTACCGATGACCTGCGCGTATCGTCTGCTTGCGGAAGGGAAAGGGCTGCCGGACTGGCACCCGCTACTGACTGGCTCGAAAGCCGCGATGCACGGTGAGCGTATTTCAGTCCGTCATATTGCGGTGAAAGAATCAGAAGTACACGACTGGCAGGATCACATTTTGAACAAACCTTCATGGGCGGACTGAGCCGCCCATCGGTTAACAGGCGCTAAAGATTAAGATTTTTTCGCCTGATACATCTCATCTGAGTGGTTGTCATCTTCAACCCAGAAATTAATGTTGAACTGCGCGTCGTCGCTTAATTCAACACGATGCCAGTACTGCGGTGGGCTGGTCGCAAACTGACCGGCATTTATCACCACTTTAACTTCAGGTTCTTTCGCTTCTTCATTCGCAAAGCCGTAATACGTTACCGTACCTTCCATCACGCAAAGCTGTCCAAAGACGCCTGCTGCGGTGTTATGGTGGGAAAGCAGTGCGGCTGGGACAGTGTCTTTTGTGAAAAAGGGAGTAGAGCGTTTAACTTTCCAGTTTGCCGGGATGCGTAAATGGGACATGGGACATCTCCTTGGTGTGGCATCTATAAGATGTATTTAATATACATTTTATAGATGCCACCAAGCAATGACATTATGGCAAAAAAAAACGCTCCCGAAGGAGCGTCTCTGTTAGCGACCGAAGAGGTCGCGTTTTTTCGGTTTAAACGGTTGGGCAATGACCACCAGCACGGCGACCACCAGGTACGCAGCAAAGATCCCTAATAACCACTGTGGCATTTCAAGGGTTAAAAAAGACCACTGACGCTCGGCGCAGTCGCCGGATGCCAGGAAAACCTGAGGCAGCCATTTGTCCAGCGGTAACCAGCTTGGAAAGCGCGCCGCAAAATCACAGGTCATGAACGGAGACGGGTAAAGCTGGATCATGGTGTGCTCATACGCTAACTGCAGACCGCGCCAGGCGCTGTAAATCCAGATAACCATCGCTACATAACGCAGCGGCGTTTTTGGCGCGATAGCACCCACCAGCCCGGCACCCATTACGCCGAATAACGCACTACGTTCGTAAATACACAACACGCAAGGTTTAAGCAGCATCACGTGCTGGAACCACAGCGCAACGAGTTCCAGCGCCAGGGCGGTTAGCGCCAACAATAACCATGCTCCGCGACCGCGGGAGCACTGGTTTAAAAATCGCAACATAATAAATTCCCTGCAACATGCGTAGAGAGCGCAGTTTAAACCAATTCAATTTATGCGCCACTAGCAGCTATTGAAATATTGTGTAATCGGATAATTATCATGCAAAAAGTCAAACCGGGCAGTGATTTGCCCGGTAAGTTGTTATGAAAGTGTAGCTAACCAGCCTATTTGTGTCATCCACTCGGTCACCGGGACGAGGGTGAATTCCACGCACAAAAGACCGACCAGCGTTAGTACGAGGGTATACGGCAGCGCCATCCATACCATGCGGCCATAGGAGAGGCGAATCAACGGTGCCAGTGCGGAAGTCAGCAGGAACAGGAATGCGGCCTGGCCATTCGGGGTTGCGACGGAAGGCAGGTTAGTCCCGGTATTAATCGCCACGGCTAACAGTTCGAACTGATTCAGGCTGATGGTCCCGTGCTCCATCGCCGCTTTGGCTTCGTTAATGTAAATCGTGCCTACAAAGACGTTATCGGAGATAGAAGAAAGCAGACCGTTAAAGAGGTAGAACAGAGTGAGCTGGGCATGCTCTGAAGCCTGTAAAACAAAATGAATAATCGGAGCGAATAGTTGCTGATCGATAATTACGGCCACAATTGAGAAGAATACGGTCAGCAGCGCGGTGAACGGCAGTGACTCGGTGAACGCCTTGCCGATAGCATGTTCATCAGTGACCCCCGTTAAGGACGTCGCCAGGATGATAACCGACAGGCCTATCAGTCCAACTTCGGCCAGATGCAGGGCCAGGGCGATAACCAGCCAGACGCCGATAATCGCCTGGACAATCAGTTTGATCTTGTCCTGGCGGGTACGCTGCTGGCGGTTTTGATCGTCAAATTGCTGCAGAACGTCACGCACCTTTTCAGGCAATGTTTCACCATAGCCAAACCAACGTAATTTCTCGACCAGCATGCAGGTTAGCAGTCCGCAGATCAGCACCGGGACGGTGACCGGGGACATCCGCAGGAAGAAATCCCCGAAATGCCAGCCCGCCGCTTTGGCGATAATCAGGTTTTGCGGTTCACCAACCATGGTCATCACGCCGCCTAACGCCGTGCCGACGCCGGCATGCATCATCAGGCTGCGCAGAAAACCGCGGAACTGCTCAAGCACGGCTTTATTGTGCTGATCGATATGGCTGTCATCGAGCATATTATCTTCCCCTCGGGAAGAGGCGATGCGGTGGTAAATGCCATAAAAACCGACCGCCACGCTTATCACGACGGCGACCACGGTCAATGCATCGAGGAACGCGGACAGGAAGGCGGCGGCTACGCAGAAGGACAGCGACAGCAGCATTTTAGAGCGAATGCTCAGCAGCAATCGGGTAAAAATAAACAGCAGTAACTGCTTCATAAAGTAGATGCCCGCCACCATAAACATCAGCAGCAATAACACCTCAAGATTGGCGGCAATCTCTTCACGCACGTGCGTGGCGCTGGTCATGCCAATGACGACGGCTTCAATCGCCAGCAGGCCACCCGGCAGCAGCGGATAACACTTGAGCGCCATTGCCAGCGTAAAAATGAACTCAGCCACCAGCAGCCACCCGGCAACGAACGGGTTGATGAAGAAAATAATCGGGTTAACGATTAAGAAGGATAATAATGCGAGTTTGTACCAGTCCGGCGACTGGCCTAAAAAGTTGCGCCACAGCGCGCGACCCCAGGATAGCTCCATGGCAGTTTCCCTTACCTGTAAAAATGAAATCATGTTTTTATGTTTGACGGCAAAGCTTAGCGGGAGGAGGGAACGCAGGCAAGCTCTTCACGTGCTTCGTTGCGCCAATTGCGCCCCAGCGTTATCTGGAAAATGAAGCCTTGATCCACTTTTTCTTCATTGCGTCAGCTATCAGCTATCAGACCCGTCTGGTATGATGTGTGTAACTATGTTTTGCTGTGTAATGGAATTATTACTATGGTCATTAAGGCGCAAAGCCCAGCGGGGTTCGCGGAAGAGTACATCATTGAAAGTATCTGGAATAACCGCTTCCCCCCAGGCACTATTTTGCCCGCTGAACGTGAACTCTCTGAACTTATCGGAGTAACACGCACCACGCTACGCGAAGTGTTACAGCGCCTGGCGCGGGACGGCTGGTTGACCATTCAGCACGGCAAACCGACGAAAGTGAATAATTTCTGGGAAACGTCAGGACTGAATATTCTTGAAACGCTGGCGCGCCTCGATCACGAGAGCGTTCCGCAGCTCATTGATAATCTGCTGTCGGTGCATACCAACATCTCAACAATCTTCATTCGCACCGCATTCCGCCAGCATCCGGACAAAGCGCAGGAAGTGCTGGCGACGGCAAATCAGGTAGCCGACCACGCTGACGCTTTTGCTGACCTTGACTACAACATTTTCCGCGGCCTGGCATTCGCGTCCGGCAATCCGATTTACGGCCTGATCCTCAACGGCATGAAGGGATTGTATACCCGTATTGGTCGTCATTATTTCGCCAATCCGGAAGCCCGCGGTCTGGCACTGAGCTTCTACCGTAAGCTGTCATTGCTCTGCGAGCAGGGCTCCCATGACCAGGTGTATGAGACGGTGCGCAGTTACGGTCACGACAGCGGCGAGATTTGGCATCGCATGCAGAAAAACCTGCCCGGCGATTTAGCCATTCAGGGCCGTTAATCGCTCAATGCCGGATGGCGGTGTGAACACCTTATCCGGCCTACGTGGATGTCTAGTGTAGGCCGGATAAGACGCTTTCGCGTCGCCACCCGGCAATAAGATTCACAGACCGTTCATTCTCGGCGGGCAACGTTCCAGCAATTCCACGCTGCCATCCTCATTTTGTTGCTCCAGCGTCACGTCAAAACCCCATAACCGATGGACGTGCTTCAGCACCTCTTTGCGGCCCTTATCCAGCGGGGCGCGATTATGCGGGATATAGCGCAGTGTGAGAGAGCGATCGCCGCGCAAATCGACATTCCATACCTGAATGTTTGGCTCCAGGTTGCTCAGGTTATACTGCGACGACAGCCGGTTACGAATTTCACGGTATCCCTCTTCGTTATGAATTGCTGAGATTTCCAGATAATTATGTCTGTCATCGTCCAACACGGTGAACAGGCGGAAATCACGCATCACCTTCGGTGACAGGAACTGGCTGATAAAGCTCTCATCTTTAAAATCACGCATCGCGAAGTGCAGGGTTTCCAGCCAGTCAGAACCGGCGATATCCGGGAACCAGTATTTATCTTCCTCGGTCGGAGACTGACAAATACGTTTGATGTCCTGGAACATGGCGAATCCGAGCGCATAAGGGTTTATCCCACTATACCACGGGCTGTTGTACGGCGGCTGGAACACCACATTGGTATGGCTGTGTAGAAACTCCAGCATAAACCGCTCGGTCACTTTGCCTTCATCGTACAGGTGGTTAAGGATGGTGTAATGCCAGAACGTCGCCCAGCCTTCGTTCATCACCTGGGTCTGTTTCTGCGGATAAAAATACTGGCTCACTTTGCGCACGATACGCAGCACTTCACGCTGCCAGGACTCCAGCAGCGGGGCATTTTTTTCCATAAAGTACAGCAGGTTTTCCTGGGGTTCAGAAGGATAACGCCGCGCTTCAAACACGGTTTTCTCTTCCTCTTTTTTCGGCAAGGTACGCCACAGCATATTTACCTGACTTTGCAGATATTCTTCGCGGCTTTTTTGCCGCGCTTTCTCTTCCTGCAATGAAATTTTTTGCGGGCGTTTATAGCGATCGACACCGTAGTTCATCAGTGCATGGCAGGAATCGAGCAGTTTTTCGACTTCGTCGACGCCGTAGCGCTCTTCACACTGGGTAATGTAGTTTCGGGCAAAAATCAGATAATCAACAATGGAGCTGGCATCCGTCCAGCTACGGAAAAGGTAGTTGTTCTTGAAGAAGGAGTTATGCCCATAGCAGGCGTGTGCCATCACCAGCGCCTGCATGGTGATGGTGTTCTCCTCCATCAGATACGCGATACATGGGTTGGAGTTGATGACAATCTCATAAGCCAGCCCTTGCTGACCGTGCTTATACAGACGTTCGGTTTCAATAAATTTTTTACCAAACGACCAGTGGGTATAGTTAATCGGCATCCCGACGCTGGAGTAGGCGTCCATCATCTGCTCGGAGGTAATGACCTCGATTTGGTGCGGATAGGTCTCCAGTCGGTAGAGTTTTGCCACGCGGTCTATTTCCGCCAGATAGATATCCAGCAGATCAAACGTCCAGTCGGGTCCATCGCTCAACCGTGTGGTGTCCTTGTTCATGGAATCAATCGTAGCCATTCGCGCACCCTCATTGTTGGCGGCACTCTCTGTCTGGAGTACCTCATTTCAAGCATAGAACACAGTGTTAAAAAACGTGCTGCGGCAGAAAATTTTTCTTTGCGATATCACGTTAATCCAACATCGAAAAACAGGATGTTCACGAAATTTTATGCTGGATAAAAATGACGCACAGCAGGAGATCCTAAAGCAGAGACATCCCTGTCGTTACCGCTATGTGTGAGGTACATCACCATAAAAAAGCCATATGTTGAATAATATTTTCAACTGAGTTATCAAGATGTAATTAGATGATTATTCTTTTACTGTTAACGGAGTGGCTATGCGAGTTGTCATACTGGGAAGTGGTGTCGTTGGCGTGACCAGCGCCTGGTATTTAAGTCAGGCTGGACACGATGTCACCGTCATTGATCGTGAGCCCGGTCCGGCGCTGGAAACCAGTGCGGCGAATGCGGGGCAAATCTCTCCAGGCTATGCAGCACCGTGGGCGGCACCCGGCGTACCGCTAAAAGCGATTAAATGGATGTTTCAACGCCATGCGCCGTTGGCCGTTCGCCTTGACGGCACGCAGTTCCAACTGAAATGGATGTGGCAGATGCTACGCAACTGTGACACCAGTCATTACATGGAAAACAAAGGTCGTATGGTGCGTCTGGCGGAATATAGCCGTGATTGCCTGAAGGCGCTGCGAGCCACTACCGGCATTGAATATGAAGGTCGTCAGGGCGGGACGCTGCAGCTATTCCGTACCGCGCAGCAATATGAGAACGCCACGCGCGACATCGCCGTTCTGGAAGATGCGGGTGTGCCATATCAACTGCTGGAAGCCCATCGCCTCGCGGAAGTGGAACCGGCGCTGGCCGAAGTGGCGCATAAGCTGACCGGCGGGCTGCGTCTACCGAATGACGAAACCGGCGACTGTCAGCTGTTTACCCAACGCCTGGCGCAAATGGCGGAGCTGGCAGGGGTTAAATTCCGCTTCAACACACCGGTTGATAAGCTGCTGAGCGATGGCGAGCAGATTTATGGCGTGCAGTGCGGTGAGGAAATTATCAAAGCCGATGCTTATGTGATGGCGTTTGGCTCTTACTCCACGGCTATGCTGAAAGGGATGGTCGATATTCCGGTTTACCCACTCAAAGGTTATTCGCTGACCATTCCAATCGCGGAGGACGACGGCGCGCCGGTGTCGACTATCCTTGATGAAACCTACAAAATTGCCATTACCCGTTTTGATAACCGTATCCGCGTGGGCGGCATGGCGGAGATCGTGGGCTTCAATACTGAATTATTACAGCCGCGACGTGAAACGCTGGAAATGGTGGTGCGCGATCTCTTCCCGCGCGGAGGGCATGTGGAGCAGGCCACCTTCTGGACCGGGCTGCGGCCGATGACGCCGGACGGCACGCCGGTAGTTGGGCGTACCCGTTTTAAGAACCTGCTGCTCAACACCGGTCACGGTACGCTGGGCTGGACCATGGCCTGCGGATCGGGACAGTTGCTGAGTGATATTCTTTCTGGTCGCACGCCCGCCATCCCTTACGATGACCTGAGCGTGGCGCGTTACAGCCCCGGATTTTCGCCGTCACGTCCACGACATTTACACGGCGCACATAGCTGAGAAGGACGCGAGATGACCCGCCCAATACTGGCCAGCATTGACCTGCAGGCGTTGAAACAAAATTTAGGCATTGCACGGCAGGCCGCACCGGACGCCCGCGTCTGGTCGGTGGTAAAAGCCAATGCTTATGGACATGGCATTGAGCGCGTCTGGAATGCGCTGGGGACCACCGACGGTTTCGCCATGCTGAATCTGGAAGAAGCGATAACGCTGCGCGAGCGTGGCTGGAAAGGCCCGATCTTAATGCTGGAAGGTTTTTTCCACGCCGTCGATCTGACGGTGTATGACCAATATCGTTTAACCACCTGTGTACACAGCAACTGGCAGCTCAAAGCGTTACAAAATGCCCGACTGAACGCTCCGCTGGATGTATACCTGAAGGTTAACAGCGGTATGAACCGTCTGGGCTTTTTGCCTGAGCGGGTGGCAACCGTCTGGCAACAGCTGCGGGCGATGCCGAATGTGGGTGAAATGACGCTGATGTCGCACTTTGCTGATGCCGAACATCCGGACGGTATTCAGGACGCGATGGCGCGTATTGCACAGGCGACGGAAGGGCTTGAATGCCGACGTTCGCTGTCAAACTCCGCCGCCACGCTGTGGCACCCGGAAGCCCATTTCGACTGGGTACGCCCGGGTATTATTTTGTACGGCGCCTCTCCGTCAGGGCAATGGCGGGACATCGCCAACACCGGTCTCAAACCGGTAATGAGCCTGAACAGCGAGGTCATCGGGGTGCAAACGCTGAAGGCCGGTGACAGGGTCGGTTACGGTGGGCGTTACACCGCACGCGGTGAACAACGTATCGGGATTGTGGCGACCGGCTATGCCGATGGATATCCGCGCCATGCACCGAGCGGCACGCCGGTGCTGGTAGACGGTGTCCGTACCGGGACGGTCGGCACGGTGTCGATGGATATGCTGACAGTGGATCTGACGCCATGTCCTCAGGCAGGCATTGGTACGCCGGTAGAGCTGTGGGGCAAAGAGATCAAAATCGACGATGTGGCTACCGCGGCCGGTACGGTGGGGTACGAATTGATGTGCTCGCTGGCGCTGCGCGTACCGGTTGTGACGGTGTAACTTTTGTAAAGTTGCCTGATGGCGCTGCGCTTATCAGGCCTACAATAGCAGTACATTTGTAAGCCGGGTAAGGCGCAGCCGCTACCCGGCAAAAACATCACTATTATTCATCCTCGTCTTCTGCCACGCGAACGCCGACTTTCAGCACCGAATTATCTTCTTTCTCGGCCACAGTCCAGATCATCCCGGCAAATTCGACCTGGTCGCCGACCACCGGTGCGGCGCCTAACAATTGCTGGACGATCTCACCCAGCGTCTGCTGCTTATCGCGATATTCAGTGCCATCTTCCAGCCCGTATATCAGCGCCACGTCGGCGTATTTGGCGCTGGCTTCGAGAATAAAGTCACCAAAGAAACGCTGGTCTAACGCGACCGGCGGCGACTGGCTGAACAGCTTGCCTAATGCGGGAAGATCGCGCTCGCGACCAATAACGCACAGCACGTCACCTTCGCGCAGGCGGGTGCTGCCCGACGGATGAAACAGCACGTTGTCACGAAACAGCGCGGCAATTCGCGTCTCGTCTGGCATATGCAGGTCGCGTAGTGCGGCCCCCACACACCATTTATCGGCACTCAGTTGATAAACAAACTGCTCCCAGGGATTGTCAGGATGAATATCCAGACCAATGCGCGAAACGGGCCAGCCGACCGGTGGAACCACCACTTTGGCTTTTTTGGCAGCCCACGAGAGAGATGTCCCCTGAAACAACAGCGAAATCAGGACGACGAAGAACGCCACGTTAAAGAACAGACGGGCATTATCCAGCCCGGCCATCATCGGGAAGACGGCGAGGATGATCGGCACTGCACCGCGCAGGCCGACCCAACTGATGAAAATGCGCTCACGCAGATTAAAACCCCGGAACGGCAGCAGCCCGGCGAACACCGACAGCGGGCGGGCAACGAAAATCATCCAGGCAGACAAAATCAGCGCCGGAATGGCAATGGGCAGCAGGTCGGACGGCGTCACCAGCAGACCCAGTACCAGGAACATGGCGATTTGCGCCAGCCAGGCCAGGCCGTCAAAGTTTTGTAGAATACCGAACCGGTTGCGAATGGGGCGATTACCCAACAGGAAGCCACACAGGTAGACCGCCAGAATACCGCTGCCTTCCAGCGCGGTGGTGAGGGCAAAAATCAGGATCCCGCCGCTTAACGCCAGCAGTGGATACAATCCGGCAGGCAGCGAAATCCGGTTAATCATTTGCTGGAGCAGATAACCGCCACCCAGACCCAGCGCAATACCCAGACCGAACTGTTGAATAATATGCACCGCGAACATCCAGCTTAAGCCGGTCTCGTGGTTTTGGATCATTTCAATTAGCGTGATGGTCAGAAACACCGCCATCGGGTCATTGCTGCCCGATTCTATTTCCAGCGTCGAGCCGACACGTTCGTTCAGACCCTTCCCACCGAGCAGGGAAAACACCGCCGCGGCGTCGGTTGAGCCAACAATCGCGCCAATCAATAAACCCTCGATGAGATCCAGATGAAACAGCCACGCGGCCATCATGCCGGTTAAGCCGGAGGTGATCAGCACGCCCACGGTCGCCAGTGATAATGCCGGACCGAGCGCTACGCGAAAGGAACTGGCCTGGGTACGCATCCCGCCATCAAGCAGGATAACCGCCAGCGCCAGGTTACTCACCATGTAGGCGAAAGGGTAGTTATCAAAAGGAATACCGCCAATGCCATCTACGCCCGCTAACATACCGATCGCGAGGAATATCACCAGGATCGGGATACCAAGACGTGATGAGAATGAACTGAGTAAGATACTGCAGGTGACGAGAACGGAACCCAAAATAAAAAGGCTAATAATTGCTGCGGCATCCAACGTTCGGTTACTCCTGAATTACGCTGTTTCGTATTAACAAACCCTAACATATTAGCGGCAGAAACAGCGTTTTACTTAGCCCTGTTAGCAGCTTTTTTTACGATTTCAGCACCGGATGCCCGGTTAAGGTGAGCTGGCTGCTATTTTTCACGTTTCGCAGCACCGCTTTTGCCCCGAGCGGGAGCGTGACGGTGCGCTGTTCGTGACCAAAATCGAGACCGCTAATCAACGGTACCGACAGTCTGGCACGCAGAAATGTGCAGACTTCCTCCAGATTGTAGCCAGCGTCGTAATCGTTTGGTGCGCTGCCGCTAAAACTGCCGAGAATAATGGCGTTCTGACGGGCTAAAATGCCCGCGTGGTACAGCTGCAACAGCATGCGCTCGACGCGGAACGGATGCTCATTAATGTCTTCCAGCACCAGAATACCGTTATCAATGGCGGGCATATACGGGGTGCCAATCAGCGAAATGAGCATCGCCAGATTACCGCCCCACAGCGTGCCTTCGGTGGCGCAGTCCGGACCATCACCTTGCCAGTCGATAGTAAATTGCGCATTGCGTAATGCCTGCCAGAAATGGTGTTCGGTAAACGCGTTCATTTCTTCGGCACCAAAATTGGCCGCTAACATCGGGCCGCTGAAGGTAATGACGTTGCCTTGTGCCAGTAGGCCGCACTGGATTGCCGTAAAGTCGCTGTGTCCGCAAATGAGCAGTGGGTCGTGTTGCTGGCGGGCGGTCAGTGCCTGCCAGTCAATAGCATCCAGTAAACGGCTGGCGCCATAGCCGCCGCGCACCGCCAGTACAATGGTATCGGGCGTTTTCAGCTCAACCAATGCATTCACATCCGCTAACCGTTCGGTTTCCGTCCCGGCAAAACGCTGGTAGCGACGTGCAATAACCGCCGAGTTTGTGACCTGATGACCGGCCTCAGTAAGGCGCGAAAGCCCGCGCAATGCCGCTTGCTGGTTGATACAGTAGCCCGAGGGGGCAATTAAGTGAAACCGGGACATGGCATTTCCTTGCTACAACTAAAACCAAATGTATATCATGCCGCGTAGGTATGTCGTTGTCACCTCAGCGACAGGTTCCGGCTATAAGGATAGATGACGTGAAATTGAGATGGTTTGCTTTTTTGGTTGTATTACTTGCGGGCTGTAGTTCAAAACAGGATTACAAAAATCCGCCATGGAATGCTGAAGTTCCGGTTAAACGCGCAATGCAATGGATGCCGATCAGTGAAAAAGCCGGCGCGGCCTGGGGGGTAAGCCCACAATTGATTACGGCCATCATCGCCATTGAATCAGGCGGAAATCCGAATGCGGTCAGTAAATCTAACGCCGTTGGGCTGATGCAGCTCAAAGCCTCTACCTCCGGACGGGATGTCTATCGTCGGATGGGCTGGAGTGGCGAGCCGTCAACCAGTGAGCTGAAAAACCCTGAGCGCAACATCTCAATGGGTGCCGCGTACCTGAATATTCTCGAAACCGGACCATTGGCCGGCATCGAAGACCCACAGGTGATGCAATATGCGCTGGTGGTGTCATATGCCAACGGTGCGGGGGCGTTGCTGCGGACATTCTCCTCCGACAGGAAAAAAGCCATCAACAAAATCAACGATCTCAGTCCGGATGAGTTTATTGAGCATGTGGCTGATAATCATCCGGCGCCGCAGGCTCCGCGTTATATCTGGAAGCTTCAGCAAGCGCTGGATGTGATGTAGTTCGCGTGAGGTTACTCGCGTACCTTGTTGGATTTTTCCCGGGCCTCACGTTCGAGTGAAAAAATAATCCGCTGTAAGTTCCGCTCCACCGCCGGGCTGACGTTGAGAAAACGGAAGCTCAGGCGGGGAGTGGTGATGGTTTCATTTTTCCCGTCGATAACTTTGCGCTCGCTGATGGAAATAAGCTGGGCGTCAACGTGGTACACTCCCCATTGTTCCATGTTGATTTCAACCTGCGAAAAGCGCATGCCCTCCACCAGTCCTTCTGGTTTTGCCTCTTCTAACAGCGCGCCCATCCCGCCGAGCGATAAATCGAACAACCGAAAACGTAAAATGCTGTTGTCCGGCATTTTTGCCGTGCAGTGATAGGGCGGATGCAATGGGGCACCAATACGGAAATATTCCCGGCGCTGGACAAACCACAGTGCGGGCGGCAGCGACGAGATAAATGCCGGCAACCGTTGAAATTCCCCTTTTTTGAGCTGAGGCAGGGTGAACTCGACCTTGGCGCCCTGCGTTTCAGCGATGACAGAGACGTGGTTTGCCCGCTGAACGGCCTGGTTTTCATATTCCTGGCTGCCAAAATCCATAACTAATTCATCCGGGCTCACCGCGAGAATTTTGCTGATGAATTGCCCTCCTGACCAGGAGATTCGCAGGGGGATCTGCTGTGAATTTAAGTCGCGGAGAACGCCTAACACCGCCAATGGATTTTGCTTCAGGAACTGCTCATGGTAGTTGCTCACACCTAATGACTCCTGGATGCCTGGTTTGTCGTTGGATTATCGGCATCGCGCGACAGAACTTAATACAAATGGATGAAATTTTTTATTAAGTCAGCTGAACGCAAGCTGTAGAAAAACGCCGGGCGACGGCTTGCCTATACTTAACGTACTGGCGCAGGAATGGCTTGCGCGTGCGTTCATTGGAAAGAGGGCCTGAAAATGGGAATTATTGCCTGGATTATTTTTGGTCTGATTGCGGGTGTTATCGCTAAACTGCTCATGCCGGGGCGCGATGGCGGAGGATTTATTCTGACCTGTATTCTCGGCATTGTCGGGGCTGTGGTTGGCGGATGGCTGGCAACCATGTTTGGTATCGGGGGAGATATCAGCGGGTTTAATCTGCACAGTTTCCTGGTGGCCGTCGTCGGTGCCATTCTCGTGCTGGGGATTTTCCGGTTGGCTGCGGGGGCCGCCTCTCGTGGCTAATCTGGTGTAATTTATTGCACGGTCTGCGTTGTTTTTTCAGTTACTGGCCGTGTCGACGGGACGCTATCACAGGGTTTTTCTTTGGCGCAAATCAGGTCGAGCATTTTTAAGGTGACGCCATTGGTCCAGCCAAAGCCGTCCTGTAACGGGTACTCGCCACCGCCACCGCCGGTTCCTGTGCTGCTGACGTCGTATTTTTCAACCAGCTTTTTCTCCCGGTCATAGGTATGCTGCACGTTGGTCAGGAAGCGCCAGGTGACCTCCATGGCGACCTTATCCTGGCCGTAGTTTTGTAACCCGGACGCTGCAACCCACTGGAGTGGTGCCCAGCCGTTCGGGGCATCCCACTGTTGACCGCTTTTCACCGACGTTGTGGCCAGACCGCCGGGTTGCAGCAGATGCGCCTGGGTCGCCGCAGCCACCTTGCTGGCGCGATCGTTGGCCGCTGCATTGACATACAGCGGGAACAGGGCGGCGGCGGTCAGTTGATTGCGTACTTTCTGACTTTTTAAATCGTAGTCGGCATACCAGCCCTCTTTATCGTTCCACAGGTAGCTTTCAATCCCTTTTTGTCGCGCATTAGCGAAGCCTTCGTACTGTGTAGCTTTGGCTTCATCCCCTGCGGCTTTGCTGGCAAGCGCAATCATTTTTTCCATCTTGTACAGCAGCGCATTGAGATCGACAGGGACGATGCTGGTGGTGCGCAGGGTGCTTAACTGGTTCGGGTTGTCCATCCAACGTGAGCTAAAATCCCAGCCCGAGGCGGCGGCCGAACGCAGGTCGCGGTAAATGTCGGTGGCCGGACGGTTCGGATTGCTTTTGGCGGTGGCGATATCTTCAACCCAGGACTCGGGTCTTGGCGTATCACGGTCATCCCAGTAGCGGTTTAACACCGTGCCGTCAGCCAGTTTGACTACCCGTTTGTTCTGCTGACCTGGCTTAAGCGTTTCGACGCCCTCCATCCAGTAGCTGTACTCTTTCTGCATCTGCGGCAGGTATTTTTTCAGCGCATCATTACCGTCGTGCTGCGCCAGCAGTTCAACCATAAAGGCGAAGAACGGCGGCTGGGAGCGGCTCAGATAATAGCTGCGGTTACCGTTAGGAATGTGCCCCCAGGCATCAATCTCGTAAGCGAAGTTCGCCACCATGTCGGAGACCTTGTCCCAGTGGTTGCTCTCGGCAAGCCCCAGCATAGTGAAATAGCTGTCCCAGTAATAAATTTCGCGAAAACGCCCGCCGGGCACCACATACGGCTCCGGCAGTGGCAGCAATGAGTCCCATTTTTCCACGTCAGTCGTCGAGCGCGTTAGCACCGGCCACCGCCCGTCGATATGCTCACGCAGCGACTGCCCGGCGGGCGGTACGTATTTCTCACCCTCTTTGGGCAGCGTAAAATTCACACCGACGAAATGACGAAGATCGAAGCCGGACTGGTTTTTTTGCATCCGATAATCAGCAAGGATCATCAGCGGATCGCTATTGGGCACTGCATCGGCAAAGGTTTTCTGATCCGGGAACAGCTTGGCGGTTTGCACATCATTAAACAGAGGGCCGAGCAGGATATCAGGGGGCTGCGGCGTTGCGGCGGGCTGTTCCTCGGCGTGGGCGCCGAATGAAGCAAGGGCCAAAAGGGTACTTGCGAGCGTGAGTTTTACTGTAACAGAGAGCTGGCCAGGATGGCGAATTGCTGGCGTTATCATCGGGTAATCTCCTTAGCGGCGTGCCGAAGTTGCGGCATTTACCATGAGAAAACCTTAGTCCAGGATCGACCGTTACGCGTTATAGGGACCCTATTTTGCGAACAAACAGACGTTTCTGCACGTGATGTGAAAGCTGCACGCCCTTTGTGATAACAGGACGTGCAGCGGCGTTTAGCCCACGCGGATGACCTGATGTGCCGCGCAGTCAAGGGTCAGGGTGTCCCCCATTTTGATGGCGTCGAGCGCCTCACCCTGCTGGCATACCCAGCCGATCCCCATCTCGCGGGCAATGATTGCCGAATGGGACGCCTCGCTGCCCGCGCGCAAACAGATGCCTTTGATGGTCAGCGGATCCAACTGCAGTACGGTGGACGGGTAAATGACGTCTGCCACCAGGATTGTCGGGCGAATAAAGGTCGGGATTTGAGCGGGTATTCCGGTCAAATGCCGAAGCGAGCGGTACAGTAAATCGTCAATATCGATATACCGCGCCTGCAAATAGGGGTCGTCGAGCTGGAGATACTGCTGACTCAGGTCGCTCAATACCGTATGCCAGGCATGTTCGGCGCGACACTGTTTTTCGCGCATGATAGCGCAGGCCATGTCATATAACTCGGTATCGTCCAGCAGCGTGTGGTGGCCGGAGAAAATCGCGGCGATATCGGCGGAGTATTTCTCTTCGGCAAGCGCTGTTAAACAGTTCAGATCCTCCAGCGTATTGCGGATTGCCGCCTGTAACCGCTGCTGTTCGTACGGTAAATCGGTGGCAGGCTGCGGGGCTACCTCTGCGGCGACCGGCGTATAGCAAAAGGCCATCCCCGTTGCTTGTATCGGCGCTGAGTTGGTGATGCCGCCGGTATGTGGTTGTTCAACGGACTCACCAAAGTTCTGCGCAGCCAGCTGTTTGAATGCCGCCAGCGCGTCGTCGGCCTGTTCACCTTTGGCAATTAAGCGCAGCGTGTCATTACAACGCACCTGCAGCAGCGCGATTTGGTTCAGGCTGTCCGGGACCACGCACTTACCGTTTTTCTCAAGCAGCATGTCGGCGCGAAAGCCAGACAACGTGGAGACCAGCCGTGACGCCGGGCGAACGTGGATGCCGTTGGGGTTTTTGACCACCACGGCAACAGAGCGGGCCTCGTCATCAGCAGAGAGGCCTTCCGGCGAGGTCACGACCGGGGACGACGGTGGTAAACCCAGTTGCGAATATTTGGCATCGAGGGCGCTCATGGCATCGCGAATGACGCGGTCGATATCGGCACCTGCTGCGGCGCTGACCGTTGCGGCCAGGGTGCCTTCTACCAGCGGAGCTGCGCACAAGCGTACCTTCGCGGCGATCGTCGGATCGAGCAGTTCCAGGGCGGTTTCCGCACTTAATAACGCGCTGCCGATATCCATCATCACCAGCACGTGATCCGTGTCCGCGACGGACTCAATGGCTTCCATCACTTTAATTGGATCGGTGCCGATAGGATTATCGGGATCGTCAATGCCCGCGGCGATCGCGAGTTTGCACCCTTCGCCCATTAACATCTGTCGGGCTAACTCGCCGACGCCTGCGCCCAACTGCGCGCTATGAGACACAATAACCAGGTTTACCATCGCTTTATCCTTACTCTCTGGCGGCCTGAGCCAGCATTTGCATCATAAACATCACCGACGTTGCGCCGGGATCCTGATGCCCGATACTGCGCTCACCCAGATAGCTGGCACGACCTTTACGTGCCTGCATGGTGATGGTGCTTTGTGCAGCCGCTTCTGCTTGTTGACTCGCCGCGTCCAGCGCCGCCTGTACACTCAGTTTTTGTTCGCAGGACTGACGTAGCGACTCGACCACCGGCACCCAGACATCACACATGGTTTTGTCACCAGGCTCGGCTTTACCTCGGCTAATCACGCCTTCTGCGCCATCGCGCATCATTTGATACAGCTCGTCCAGCGTCAGGCTCTGATGGGCCTGAGTCACCTGTGCGGCGCGGATGAAGAAGGTACCGAACAGCGGACCGCTGGCCCCGCCGACGCTGGAAAGCAGCACCATGCCGGTGTTTTTCAAAATGAAACCGATGTCTTTATCCGCAATGGACGGCAGTTTTTCGACCACTTTACTGAAGCCACGGTGCATATTCAGGCCGTGGTCGGCGTCGCCAATTTCCCGGTCCAGACCGGTCAGAAAATCACTTTCGGTGGTAAATATTTCACCGCAGCGATAAAGCCAGTTAACGATTTGTGTTCTGTTGAGGGACATTATGAATCTCCTTATTTACCCCAGTTGAGAGCAGGGGTGTGTACCGGTGCATCCCACAGGTTCAGCGTTTCGTCATCGACCTTTAACAGGGTGATGGAGAAACCGGTCATATCCAGAGAGGTACAGTAAGAGCCAATCAGATTGCGTTCGATGATGATACCCGCATCCTGACAGCGTCTTTCAAGACGGTTATAGACGCCGAACAGCTCGGATAGCGGCGTTGCGCCAAGGTTATTGACCAGCGCAATGACGCGGTCGCCCTGTTGCAGCGCTTGTTTGGTTTCTTTACCTTCCTGCCAGGCACCCTGGATGTTGTCCCAGTGGCGCAGCGTACGGCTGTAGTGACCGTTTTCCAGCAGGGTGTCGAACATTTCATCCACGGTCTGGTCGAGGGAAGAGAAGGCGCGTCGGTCGATCCCCGGCTCCCCATGAATGCCGACGCCAAACTCCATTTCGTTATCCTGCAGCGTAAACGAAGGTTGCCCTGCGGCTGGGACAGTACAGGCGCCGATAGCAATGCCGATAGAGTGACCGAGGTTATTCAGTTTGCGACCCAATGCGGCACACGCTTCCAGCGAGTCTCCGCGCTCGGCAGCCGCGCCGACCAGTTTTTCAATCAGCACGGTATTCGCAACACCGCGACGTCCGGCGGTATACAGGCTATCTTTTACCGCTACGTCGTCGTCAACAACCATGGTCGTGACCTTGACGCCGCTTTCGTGCAACAGCTCGGTAGCGGTTTCAAAATTCAGAATGTCACCGGTGTAATTTTTGATGATTAGCAGCACGCCTTCGCCACCGTCAATTTGCATGGCGCATTCGAACATTTTGTCCGGGGTTGGCGAGGTGAAAATCTCCCCCGGACAGGCACCGGAAAGCATGCCCTGACCAATATAGCCGCAGTGCATTGGTTCATGCCCGCTGCCGCCACCTGAAAGTAGCGCCACTTTACCCATCACCGGCGCGTCAGCACGAGTGACGTATACCGGGTCCTGATGCAGCGCCAGAGAAGGGTAGGCTTTTGCCAGCCCGGCGAGTTGTTCATTCAGTACGTCTTCAACACGGTTGATCAATTTTTTCATTTTTATGCTCCGTAGACAGTCCTGAGATGGCTGCAAAAAACGGCAGACATCTGGTGTAGGGTATCGGTGATGTACAGCGCCACGGCGACCTCTCGCTGCCGATAAGGTAATTTTGCATATGGGTTGTCAAAAGAAAATTGCCGTAATGAGCGTTTCAATACGGAACATCTTCGCTGATAAATGTTCCGTATTGAAACGTAGTGGTGCATAAAACAGCGGAAATGAGAGATGCGGCAGGTTTAGCGCAAAACGCCTGAGCGTGGGGAGGAGAAGTAAAAACCACCTGCACTGCAGGTGGTTTTGTTCGCAAGAGCGGAGTCCGGTCTTAGCCCGGATAGATACCACGATCTTTACGCGCCAGCAGAATACGCTCACAGGCGACAATGTAGGCGGCAGTACGCAGAGAGCAGGATTTCTCCGCGGCTTTTTCCCACACGTGGACCATTGCGTCGGTCATGATCTTATCCATGCGCGCGTTGATCTCTTCTTCGCTCCAGAAGAAGCTTGCCATGTCCTGCACCCATTCAAAGTAGCTGACGGTAACGCCGCCGGCGTTACAGACCACGTCAGGTACCACAACGATACCGCGGCTGGCCAGTACGTCATCGGCATCCGGGTAGGTTGGGCCGTTTGCGCCTTCGAGCACCAGCTTACAGGTCAGCGTCTCCGCGCGATGACGGGTGATCTGGCCTTCAAGCGCAGCCGGGATCAGAATATCCATCTCCACGCTCCAGAACGCTTCGCTGGCAATGGTTTCAGCACCCGGGAAACCGGCAATTTGTTTGTGCTCTAACTGCCATGCAGTCAGCGCAATCATGTCGATCCCGGTGGTATTAAACAGGGTGGCGGTATGATCCTGAATAGCGACCACGCGTGCACCCGCACCGGCGAACAGGCGAGCTGCTTCACTCCCCACGTTACCAAAACCTTGCACCGCCACGCGAGCGCCTTCAACGGCGATGTTGGCACGGCGCGCTACTTCCAGACCGCTGACGAATACGCCGCGACCGGTGGCTTTATCACGACCCAGAGAGCCGCCAAGATGGATTGGTTTACCGGTGACCACGCTGGTCACGGTAGTGCCGTGGTTCATGGAGTAAGTATCCATCATCCACGCCATGACTTTCCCGTTGGTACCGACATCCGGGGCAGGAATATCTTTCTGCGGTCCGATGATAATGCCGATTTCACTGGTATAGCGGCGGGTCAAACGCTCCAGTTCGCCTTCAGACAACGAGAAAGGATCGACGCGAACGCCACCTTTCGCACCGCCATATGGCAGGTTAAGCGCGGCGCATTTGATGGTCATCCACGCAGAAAGAGCCATCACTTCGTTAAGATCAACATCAGGATGATAACGCACGCCGCCTTTACCTGGGCCTCGGGAGAGGTTGTGCTGCACGCGGTATCCCTCGAAATGGCGGATGGTACCGTCATCCATTTGCACCGGGATATCGACAATCAATGCGCGTTTTGGGTGACGCAGGGTATCCACCCAGTGGGAAAGTTCACCCAAGTACGGGGCCACACGCTCGATTTGTTGCAGGTAGGTATTCCAGGCAGATGTGCTGCTATCTGAAGCGTAAGATAACTTATCCATGATAAACCTTAGTTATAAAAGTAATATGTGCTTAATTTCGCCGTGGTATACAGTGGATCTCACCATATAAACGTAAATTTAACATTTTTTTCAAACAACGGCCTGCCTTCAGGGCTCGGATTGTCATATCTGTGGGTTAGGTTTTTAGTTGGAATGTGAATAATTATCCGGGATTTACAGGGTTTTTGGCGGTTTTTCTGATAATAAACCAATTGCAGTGCATAAGATGTGCGGCTTGCTATTTGTCAGATTTATGACGCACCTCTAAAAGTAAAGAATATGATAATAAATTGTATTTTCCTTATTGCATTTCTGCTCTCAGTAGGTCACCGAGATGGTCACCGTATCGGCATAGTTATCAGGGGTAAAATTGCTGCTCGGAACGGTGGCATACACCGGATAATCGGTGGTTAACCCCGTACCTGTGCCTGCTACTGCATTAAGCGACGTATTTCCCCAGATAGTCCCCGTCGGGCCAGGTGTTGAACTTAGCTGATACGGCACTTTATCCTGATTGTCCCCGGTTCCTTTCAATACACCATAACCTGATGTATTCCCATTGGAAGGCTGCAATCCAATGGTATAGGGAGTGTTATTGGTGCAGGCGACCCCGAGTGCACTGCTTGCCGTGACGTTGCGGTCAGTGGCTTTAGACGGGTTAAAGGTAATGTTATTGGCGTAGCCGATCGCACACTGTTTTGTGACGTTGGCCGAGATGGTGAAGGGTAGCCTGGCGGCGACGGTATCACCACAGGTCGTGGGTGGCAAAACCAGACCGGGATTGAGCGTCACCAGAGCTGTTGCCGTCGTATAGCTATCCTGATAGTTTCCCGGCACGGCGGTCGTTTGCGGGGTGTTGAGCTTTGCGTACACCGTCAGCGTACCGGTCACCGGTGTCAGGTTAAGTAAGTTGAGCTTTACCATCGGGAAGGTGGCGCCCGACTGATACTGACTTCCCCATATTTTGCTATGTCCCGCGTCCTGGTACAGCTGATAGGTCAGCGTTCTGGCTGGCGTACCACTCAATGACATATTCCTGGTGGTGACCTGGCCGCTGACGCCGGAGATGCCAATATTAAAGCACAGATTAATCCCCGCCAGCACGTCACCCAGCTCTTTAGCACAGCTGTAGTTAAAGGTCATCGCGGATGTTACAGCTGACGTTGGCAGTGGATTGACGGCGCCAAAATTAACCGGCTGCACGTTGCTTACCGAACAGGTGACCGCGTAAACGAATCCTGGGTTTACGAGTAATCCGCTAATCAGGGTCAGATTTCTTAGCCACATAAAATTACTCCTTTTATCGGCATACCAGTGGGCCAATTTGCACGATGCCTCGCGCTGAGGCCGGGTAGTCAAATTTGACGCTGCAGGTACCGGTTTCTGTCTTAATACGCAGAGCGTTGTGCTGTTCCAACGTGTCGAACCAGGTCATCCCGTCAAACCCAACAAGTGATGACTGGCCCGCGCCAGTGGTGGCAATGGCCATGCTGCCTTCGGGGATAGCCTGCCCCTGTTCATCGACGAGGATCACCTGCGCGGCGCGTACTGGCGTAATGCCAAAACTGACCAGCGTGCCGGAACGGTCTGCAGGGGTGGCATTCGCCTCGACGTGGGTGATGCGCATATTGGCGGGCAGGTCCATCGGGTCAATGCTGATCTGGTTTTTTTGATAGCTGTTCAGGGAGGTAACCAGCAGCAGGCCATTGTCATCACTGCTGCCGATCACGTTGTTTTGTAGCTTGATGGGAACGTCGGGAATGCCGTCGGTCGACACCACGGCAAAGCCATTGCTAATTTCACGCGCGGCAAACAGGCCGCCGCCCATCATCACCACGGACCCGGTCGCACCGGCATAGCCATAGTGGTTATCCGGCAATTGGCTGAAGCCGGTGTACGCTTTCCCGTAACGGCCTAAATAACCTACTTCCCCCTGGCCGCTTTGTTGAGATGCTTGCTGGCTGGCGGCGATGTTCCAGCCCCAGCCCCCGTCAGATGGCGGCGTCTGGCTGGCATTCAACTGGTAGCCGGTTTCGTCATTCGTACGCTGGATGGTGCTGCTGACGCTCAGATTACGAGGAGTGGTGACGGTCACCATCAGGTAGACGCTGCGGTCGCGGTTGTCATCAACGTTCTGGTTGAACCCTGCGTTAAGGGACACGGTATCAGTAAGGGACTTGTACCAACTGGCGTTGGCATAGCGCACGGCGCTTTCATGCGGGTAGCGAAATTGCAGGTAGCTCAGGCTGATATTTCCGGCGGACGCCAGCGAATAGCCCACCACCGTGTTGCTGCTCAGCGTCGGTGGTGGTTCGCCATAATGGGTCGCCACATCACGATAATCGCCGGAGGTGGCGGTAGTACTGGTGCTGAAATTGAATTTCTCTCCGGACCAGCGGTATCCTACGCTGTATAAAAAACCGTTTTTCCCGGCGTCCGCACTTGCCGCCAATGCCGTAGTGAATGTGCCGCTGTGGATATCTGGGATCCAGTCGTTGCTGAAACCGGCATTAATCAGCCCGTCGCTGGTTTCGGCGTGCGCACCTGCGGTGAAGTTACTGCTGAATCCCCGACGCCATGTCCCGCTGATCGCCGGGGCGCTGGCATACTCAAATGAGGCGTACCCGTAGTTTTCGCGCACCACCCCAATCTCGGCTGACCACGAGGTCAGACCTTCGCGCAGCAGCTGTTGATCGTTGTAAAAAGAGAAATTTTGCACCGTCGTTCTGCCCAGCGCATCTGTCATCATCACTTGACCCGTCCCCGCACCGCTGATATTTGGCAAGGTGTTGATCTGAAAACTGCCCGCCGGGACTTCACCGTTGTAGTACCTGACCCCGTCGACATACAACTCTACGTTGGACGGCAACGTTGCGGAGCCGAGATACGCGGGAAGCGGGGTGGTTGGCATATACGGCTGCAAACCAAAGTCGGTCCCAATTTGAATCCCGCCGATGCGGGTTGGGCGGGAGCCGGTGAGTGAACTGGTCAGCGTATCCCCCACGGTCAGTGCCAGCATCGTTTCCGGGAATGATGAGCGCCAGCTGGTATCCAGTCGGTAAAAGGCGTTATCGGCATCGGTTTCAGTGGAGTACTGGGTAAGTTGAGTGGTACTTAACACCCCTGAACCATTAAAAGCGCGCAGTTCGCTAAACGTATTAATGCTGCTGGCGTCACCCTGCTCTGTGTAAATATCATAATTGAGCAACGCGCCGCCCGCGGAGGAGGCCATCGGGGCAGTTTCTGCGGGTGGGTTAAGCTGGGTGGTGGCAAGGTCGAGTTCACTTAGTGGTACGGTTAGCGCCAGCGTTTGCAGTTGTTTATTGTAGTCAACGTTCAGCTGCGCAATATCATACAGCCCGACAGGCTGAGTAGTTTCCTCTGGTAGACGAAAACCCAGCGTGCGTAGGGTATTGGCACTGGCGTACAGCTTTTCGTTTTCATAGCCAAAATGAACCAATCCAGCGGCATTGCCGTTGACCGTCACGTCGAGATACAAATCGACTCCGGGCAAGGGGGACTCATCACGAATAATGCCCGTGTCCGTTGGGGTGTTTGTCTGTGCGTGCACGCAGGCCATTCCCGAGAGTAAGGCCCCATTAAGTACGCCATATTTCACCACAAGCCAGAGCCAGTCAGAGTTCTTGTACTGTTTTTTGGCCATTGACCGTGACTTCAACTTTTCCGCCGTAATGAGTATCACTGGCTGACGGGGAGACTATCCACCGCATCGTTGAACCTGGAAGAACGTAGCCTAGCAGTCCTGGACTGATCACTTTTTTCGCGCCATTACGTTGTATAAATGTGGCGGCGGATAATTGGGCATGAGCGTTTCCCTGATTACTGACTTCAAGAAAGTGTTTGCCGTCACGCTGTTGCAGTTTCCACTGTAATTTTGCCGCTGTGTCAGCCTGCGTTGTGGGTTGAATAAACACGGGCACGGAATAATGCATCACAAATTGCAGTTTATTTTTTTGTAATTTTGCAGGGGGTAATTCATCAATGGATAAGCGATAGGCCTCTTCAACAGACGCCGATGGCGGCGCGGTTCGAATCACGCGGATGAGCTGGCGTTCACCCGGGGCTAATGCCAGCATGGGTGGACTGATGACCAGTCCCTGAGAGGGTGACAACGTATCGCCGTCTGCTCCCTGACGCCAGTGGAAAACGCGCACCTGCGCATTCAGCACGTTTTCACCTGCGTTGCTTAACCAGATACCGTCGGCATTTTGCGTCGCCTGCAGTGTCAGCGTAACCGGCGCTATTTGCAGCCCGCTTGCCGCCGCGATATTAATGCTCATGGCTATTCCTGACAGACACGCGAAGGCGCACCGCTGCACAGGCAGTTTCAATGTCATGGGTCGTCCTGAGGTTAGTAGTTAACGTTAACCGTTACGAGATCGGCATAGTCATCAGGCGTGAAGTTGGCGCTCGGAGCGGTGGCATACACAGTGAAGCTTTGTCCCAGCCCGGTTCCGGTCGAGGCCACCCCATTTCCCACGCTTTCCGCAGTGGCTGTATTACCCCAAACCGGACCCGTTGCAGACGTTTGGTTCAACTGGTACGGCACTTTATCCGTGTTGGTTGCTGCGTTGGTCACCGAGGACATTGCCCCTCTGCCCGTGGTATTCCCCCCGTTAGCGACTGAAGGTGCCAGACCTATAAAATAAGGTGTCGTCTTGGAGCAATTAATGGAAATGGTATTACTGGCCGATGTATTTGTCGCAGTGGCATTGACCGATCCCAGGGCAATATTTGACCCTGAACCTGCGGTAACGGTACAGGCTTTTTGAATCGTCATCAGCACCTGAAACGTGCCGTTTGCGGTGACAGCATCAGCCGCTGAAATGATGGAAAAGGCGCTGCAACAAAGAATTAAGCGAGTGACAATAACTGGAGCCATATTCTTTACCTTTTTCAAATAACCACATTTTTTACTTTAAAAATACAATAATGCGGCATATGGAGACATATTCTAACCCTAGGATAAGTATGAGTCGTGCGCCAGTTGGTCTAATGAATTTTACTTAGGGAAGGTGCGAATAAGCAGGTCAT
>NZ_SZWP01000063.1:0-43305 GCF_005280825.1 Citrobacter sp. wls829 | reverse complement strand
ATGAAAGTGCTCCAGCACCTACGCCAGCCTCTGAACCAGTGAAGACCGCAGAGGAAAAGCCGGATGATGATGTGATTATTGATTCAGTGTGCGAACTGCTGTCAAAGCCTGACAGTTTACGACAGCAAAACAGGGGAGATACATTTATAAATTATGCTCGTCGTGTAATGCAAAGTAACCATAAGAAACTACCTTCCAGATTCGAAGATAAGTTAGAGATGAGATTTGAAAATCGTTATCCACACTTCTATGGACGATTCGGGATACCATTTTAACCAAGGGGAATAATGAACAAACTATACCTATTGAACGAAGCCACACATCATCAAATCGAATGTAACACTGTTTGCCAACGTCTTTATAAAGACAGGCTTTGATACTCGCTCAGTGGGGCCTGCTATCATGGATTGGTTGGGCGTTGGTAGTGGTAATGCTGGAACAGCGGCAAATCAATACAGCCTAAATGGTGATTCTCTTCGCGGTTCTGCAATGTCACTTAGCAGCGGCAATGCGCCAGTGTACACGGTGAACCCTACATTCAATCTAAATCTTGAGGCATCCGTACCGCTCACCATTGCAAGCGATAGCTCAAGATTAAGCGATTACATTGATTTCCAGGCGAGAGCTTCACAAGCCAGCTTTATGCAATCGCTCACGCTGTCAGCTTTAAGCGGTCAATCCTCTACAGGTGGATGAGTATGATACTGAATCAAGGTTATGATAAAATACTTAAGCCAAATTTCAATTAAAGGAATCGATCTTGAACTTTGATGATTTATCCTCTGATGAACTTGATCAGCATGTTATGGATCGCCTCGTATTTGAAGAAGAGGAATTATCTCCCATCTTAAAGGGGCATCTATTTATTGAGAAAGTTCTTGAAACATTAATTTCAAGAAACCTTGTTGAGCCTAAGGCATTTTTCAGGTCTACCCGTTCTTATGATTTAAAAGTAGATTTGGCCTTTGCTATGGGCTTGCTCAATAATAAATACTATTCTGCATTCAAAGCGATTAACAAAGTTAGAAATAACTATGCGCATAAGCATGATTACAAGGTTACTCTTGAAGAATTGAATGCTTTCAAATTTGATTGGGAAGAAATCCAGAATAAAGCATTTGCTGTGGCATGTGGAAAAAGTATTGGCGAGGGGGCAAGTATTGCCACAATGTTTTTATGTTGGAAAGCAATACATCTCCTCGACAAACAAGAAGGTTAAAAAAGGGGCTTGCGCCCCTTTTTATCATTTACGCCCTTTGTTGGACTGAGCCAGAACAGAGGCGGCAAGTTCTTTGGTCAATTCACTTGAGCGAGGGTTGTTGAGGGCAGCAGATGCTTTGTGTTCCATTGCACCGCTTGTTTGGTTCGAAGAACCCTTTTGAGACAGTGCTGAACCAGCAAGGCTCTTTTGGATTCCAGATGCGTTAGGGTTGTTCAAGGTTTGTGCTGCTACTGATGCGACTTTGCTTGATGTTTGCTTTGAATTATTAACCATTCTCAACACCTATTCAGGAAGTGAATTTTTGCACATGTTGTATCTTATTTATGAATAAACACAACATGTAGTGTTAATGGTAATTCTCACCGCTTCGCTTTGCAACAATGAAAACGCAGTTTACTGGTTAAATTCACAGTTGGTAAATTGTGCGGTATTTTATGCTGCGCAAGTGACTTCTTTTCCGTGACTCATAGGTGATAACACTGGTTTTGTTGGTCGGTATTTGATCAATGGTTGTGAATTTAGTGGGGTACAAACTGAGGTACAAGGTGGGGTACAGCGCGAAGAAGCGATAACCGGAAGGGCGAGCTTGCAACAGCAAGCCACTTCCCCTAAGCTGGCAAAAAGTATAGAGATTCAATCTACATGACTCGGGGTGCCCTTCTTCGTTGAAGGCTGAGAAATACCCGTACCACCTGATCTGGATAATGCCAGCGTAGGGAAGTCTGACACTGCTCGTGTCCCTTCTTTCACGCGGGCAGGAGCTGAACCATGCAGCCTGACCTGCACAGCCGCGCACTCGCGGCCCACGCCTTACAGCAATTTAGAACCCTTTCTCCGCTCACGCATTGTATGACCAATGAGGTCGTGCAGAATTTTACCGCCAATACGCTTCTGGCATTGGGCGCGTCACCTGCGATGGTGATTGAACCCGAAGAAGCCAGCCAGTTTGCGGCTGTTGCCCATGCAGTGCTGATTAATGTCGGTACGCTGACCGGGAGCCGCGCCATTGCTATGCGTGCGGCGGTCGAACAGGCGCAGCGGGCGAATACGCCCTGGACGCTCGATCCCGTTGCCGTTGGGGCACTGGAGTTTCGCCGTCGTTTTTGCCTGGATTTGCTCTCGCTCCAGCCTGCTGCCATTCGCGGTAACGCCTCTGAAATACTCGCGCTAGCGGGAATGTGCGGAGGTGGGCGCGGTGTAGATACCACCGACACAGCAGCCGCTGCGCTGCCGGCGGCACAGGCGCTGGCATGCCGGGTCGCCTCCATCGTAGTGGTAACCGGGGAGGTGGATTACGTTACCGATGGCCAGCGTACCGTGAGTATTCGCGGTGGCGATCCATTGATGACGCGTGTCGTTGGCACCGGATGTGCGCTGTCGGCGGTGGTGGCTGCCAGCTGTGCGCTGCAGGGGGATCGGCTGAGTAACGTCGCGTCTGCCTGTAGCTGGATGAAACAGGCTGGTGAATTCGCCACTGAGCACTCGACAGGGCCAGGAAGCTTTATTCCTGCATTCCTTGATGCTTTATATAACCTGAACGCGTAGGAGCTGGCATGAAACGGATTAACGCATTAACAATTGCCGGAACCGATCCCAGCGGTGGTGCAGGTATTCAGGCGGATTTAAAAACATTCTCTGCGCTCGGGGCCTATGGCTGCTCGGTCATCACGGCTCTGGTGGCGCAAAATACGCGCGGTGTGCAGTCGGTTTATCGGATCGAACCTGATTTTGTTGCCGCGCAGCTGGACTCCGTGTTCAGCGATGTACGCATAGATACCACCAAAATCGGTATGCTGGCAGAAACGGATATTGTGGAAGCGGTCGCCGAGCGTTTACGCCGCTTTCAGGTACGAAATGTGGTGCTTGATACAGTGATGTTGGCGAAAAGCGGCGATCCGCTGCTGTCCTCCTCTGCGGTAGAAACGCTGCGTACTCGCCTGCTGCCGCAGGTGTCGATCATTACCCCGAATCTGCCGGAGGCCGCCGCATTGCTCGAAACAACCCATGCCCAAACGGAGCAGGAAATGCTGGCGCAGGGGCGTGCTCTGCGGGCATTGGGCTGCGAGGCGGTGCTGATGAAGGGCGGTCATCTGGATGACGCGCAAAGCCCTGACTGGCTGTTTACCCGCGAGGGCGAGCAGCGCTTTACCGCGCCAAGAGTGAAGACCAAAAACACCCATGGCACCGGTTGTACGCTGTCGGCAGCGCTGGCTGCGCTACGCCCGCGTCATGCAAACTGGGCCGATACGGTGCAGGAGGCCAAAATATGGCTCTCGGCGGCACTGGCCCAGGCAGATTCCCTGGAAGTGGGCGAGGGGATAGGTCCGGTACACCATTTCCACGCGTGGTGGTAACAGGGATAAATGCGTATACTGGCTGAAGATTCAGCGGTCAGGAAAAAGATAAATGGAACAAGCGCATACCCAGCTTATCGCGCAACTGAATGAACGCATTTCGGCGGCGGATAACACGCCGCTGTATCTTAAATTCGCCCAAACGGTGAAGAACGCTGTCCGCAGCGGCATCCTCGAGCATGGCAATATTCTGCCCGGTGAGCGCGATCTCAGCCAGCTGACCGGCGTTTCGCGCATTACGGTGCGTAAAGCGATGCAGGCGCTGGAGGAAGAAGGGGTAGTGACCCGCGCCCGTGGTTACGGAACGCAGATCAACAATATCTTTGAGTATTCGCTAAAAGAAGCGCGCGGCTTTTCTCAGCAGGTGGTGTTACGCGGAAAAAAACCAGATACGCTGTGGGTCAATAAACGCGTGGTGCCGTGTCCGGAAGAGGTGGCGCAGCAGCTGGCGATTACCGCCGGCAGTGACGTTTTTCTGCTTAAGCGTATTCGCTATGTGGATGAAGACGCCGTATCCATTGAAGAGTCCTGGGTCCCTGCGCATCTTATTCATGATGTGGATGCCATCGGCGTCTCGCTGTACGACTATTTTCGCAGCCAGCATATTTTCCCGCAGCGTACGCGCTCCCGCGTCAGCGCCCGCATGCCGGATGCGGAGTTCCAGTCGCACATTCAGATGGACAGCAAAGTGCCGGTGCTGGTGATCAAGCAGGTCGCGCTTGACCAGCAGCACCGGCCCATTGAATACAGCATCAGTTACTGCCGCAGCGACCTATACGTCTTTGTGTGCGAGGAGTAACGCGTCGCGCGAGGGGGCGCAATCGCCGCCGCGATGCCCGACCACCCACGATCCCACCGCGTTGCCAAGCAACACGGCATCGGCCAGCGACCAACCAGATGCCAGCCCGGCCAGCATGCCGCCTGCGTGACTGTCGCCAGCGCCAATGGTGTCAACCACGGTCGTTGGAAATGCAGGCACGCAGCCGGATGTCGTTTCACTGAAATACCATGCGCCGTCTTTATCGTGGCGAACTACCACCGGCGTGGCAAAGCGCTTCACCCACTCAGCGCCAAAACCCTCGACATCCACGCTTAACCTGAACCGTTCTGCGGCAATGTCTGCTTCCTGCCGATTCAGTGACACCAGCGGGTGACAGGCCAGTATTCGCGCCATTAAGGCATCGGAGATGTCGCCGATGCGTGGCCCAAAATCGATAAATGGGGTCACCTCATCCAGACTCTCCAGCCACTGCACCAGCAGCTCGCCGCACGGCGAAGCCAGCTGATAGCCGGAAAGATACACCAGGCTGTGGCGCGGGATCGTCAACTGCGCAAGCCAGTCGGCGTTCCACTGATTTTCGACGCCGCTGAAGGACATAAAGGTGCGTTCACCGTCTGGCTCAACTAGCGCCAGACACCAGCCATTATCACCTTCGGCATGGTCAATCAGACTGTGTAAACCCTCTTTTGCCATCCGGTTGCGGATGATATCTGCCCACACTCCTTGACCTAGCGGCAAGGCATTGCTGGCGTCGATACCTAAACGCTTAAGCGCGACGGCGATGTTCAGCGCACAGCCGCCAACATTAACGCCTTGTTGTTTAAGCTCGATGTCACAACCGCGCCAGGGCAGGGCATACGCATCGGCAATCACATCGATCACCGCTGCACCGACTACCGTCACCGGGCGCTGGGTGTGCAATTGCGGGATAAGTGCCTGCAAACGCGTGGTGCTCATCGCGCCTCCCGTTGCTCACGCAGGCGCATTAATCCGCTGGCGTAGCGGGTAAAGTCCAACTGATTGACCGCATCCAGTTCCTGTTTCAACACAGGGTCAATCGCGCCGACGCCGTGCAGTGCGCCACAAATTGCCGTGGCCATGGCACCGATGGTGTCGGTATCACCGCCAAGATTCGCGCACAAAATAGCGCAGCGCTTAGGGTCGGTGTGTGCCAGTTCCACCATGGCGATAGCGCAGGGCACGGATTCAATGGTGCTGGTGCCAGCTCCCACCACCTGATACAGCTGCTCACTGGCAGACTCGATACCGTTAGCATCGCGGACGATTTTCAGTGCCAGTTCGAGGCGCGCCGCGAGCGATGCGCTAAAGGTGGTGATCCGTTTTTGCTGGGCGTGGTGGGCAATGGCGGGAAGCGCATCGACAATATCGCACCATTGTTCGCCGTCGATCGCGCGCGACACTGCCCACGCGACTACCACGGCCCCGGCCACCGCCAGATCCGATTTATGCGTCGGGCTGGACGCCAGCGCCACATCATCAATGAAGGCATCAAGATCGTGTGCGGGTAGCAGGCAGCCTAACGGTGAAACGCGCATGGCCGCACCGTTGGTGACACCGTTGTTTTCCAGCTCAGTAACGGGTTTTCCGTCGCGGATGGCCTTAAGGGCAATCTTCGAGGTGGGGCCCAGCACGTTTTTATTGAAGGCATCGAAATCTTCCGCCCAGGCCAGGATATTTCGGCCAATGACGTCGGGGACAATTTTCCCGTCGCATTCCAGCAGAGCATCTGCCAGGCACAGCGCCATGGCTGTGTCATCAGTGAACTCCGCCTGGTTAAAATAGCAGGCGGCGTTATTTTCCGCGGGGCCGGGCAAAAAGCGGTCGATCCAGCCAAAGTGTGCTTTCACGCGGGTTCTGGGCCATAGCTCTGACGGCATGCCCATCGCATCCCCTAACGCTTGCCCATAAAGAGCACCGAGAATACGCTCTGCTTTCATTTTACTTCCCCTTTTTTCAATGCCAGATCGCGGTCGTTCACGTTAATTGCGGTGATTTCTTTGTCAGACTCGCGAAAGAAAATCATAAACAGTACGGCAATGACGGCAATCATGACTGCGCCAAATCCCCACATGCCCGCCCAGTTAAAGGTGAGACCGTTAACCGGTTCTTTATACGCAAACATTTTTTCCATCATCACCCCGCCCAGGCGATAGCCCAGCAGACTACCGAATCCCTGACAGCAGAGGGTGATCAACCCCTGTGCGGCGGTACGCATATGCACAGGCGCTTTTTTATCCACGTAGATATAGGCCGTAACATAGTAGAAATCGTAACTGACGCCGTGCAGCAGAATGCCGAGAAACAGCAGTGCGTAGGTGAAATATTCTTCCGCGCCGCCGTAGACGAAAAAGCCATAGCGGATCGCTGCAGTAATAAGACCAAGCAATAATACCTTTTTAATGCCAAAGCGCTTAGTAAAGAACGGCAGCGCCAGCATAAAGAAGATTTCCGAGAACTGACCCAGCGTCATCCAGCCGGTGGCATTTTTCATTCCGACTTCGGTCAGGTAACCATTGGCGAAGATGTAGTAAAACGCCAGCGGCATCGCAAACAGGAACGAACAGAAGAAAAAGACAAGGAAGTTCTTATCACGCAGCAGGATCAGTGCATCCAGCCCCAGCATGACTTTGATATCCATCTTGCCGGTACTTTTTGGCGGCGTATCCGGTAAGAAGAAGGCGAAGACACCCAGCAGCGCGGAGCTCCCGGCGGTGATCAGCAACGGGATATTGGTGGGGGAAATATCGCTGTAGCCCAGCATTTGCGGTAAGAACCCGCAGGCTAAACCGGAGGCAATCCAGCCAATGGTGCCCATCACACGGATGCGTGGGAAGTCACGCTCGACGTCCGGGACGTTGGCAAAGGCAATACTGTTGGTCAGCGCAATGGTGGGCATATAGGTCAGTGAATACGCCAACAATAGCGGGAAGAAGCCGCCGAAGGTGGTCTGCTGCGCGGCGAAGTACATCAGAATGGCGCCGACGAACATTAACACCGCCAGGACTTTTTGCGCGGAGAAAAAGCGGTCAGTGAGCGAACCGACAAAAATCGGTGACAGGATTGCGGCAATGGCGGTACAGGCGTAGGACCAGCCAATTTCTCCGGCGCTGAATCCGCTTTTACTCAGCCACAGCCAAAGCGGTACAAACCAGGCGCCCCAGATAAACCACTCCACGAACATCATGAACGACAGCTTTGCTGTAGTTTTCATCTTTACATCCTTCATGACAGGTAAGGTACGTTTTCATAGTACCAGTAGATAATACCTTTAAAATACCTTTGTGTTTTAATTTTGACCGCCTTAACGTTTTTTAATGCCTGAATCGAGCCAGCGGAAATGACTGAAAAGTGCGCTAAAGATGGAAAAAAAGCGCAGTCGGTACCAGGCTTATGGCTGCCCGCAACAAGGCGGGTCAGGACAATTCACATTCCGGTATCCAACCGGAACTTACGGGAGCATAGCTATGACTGATATTGCGCAGTTGCTTGGCAAAGATGCCGACAACCTTTTACAGCATCGTTGTATGACCATTCCTTCTGACCAACTTTACCTGCCAGGGCATGATTACGTCGACCGCGTGATGGTAGACAATAATCGTCCGCCTGCCGTGCTGCGTAATATGCAGACGCTGTACAACACGGGCCGACTCGCTGGCACGGGATACCTGTCGATTCTGCCGGTCGACCAGGGCGTGGAGCATTCCGCCGGGGCCTCGTTTGCCGCCAACCCGTTGTACTTTGATCCGAAGAATATTGTGGAGCTGGCTATCGAAGCGGGCTGTAACTGCGTGGCATCGACCTACGGCGTGCTGGCTTCCGTATCTCGTCGCTATGCACACCGTATTCCGTTTCTCGTAAAAATTAACCACAACGAAACGCTTAGCTACCCGAATACCTTTGACCAGACGCTGTATGCCAGTGTGGAGCAGGCATTCAATATGGGCGCGGTGGCGGTCGGGGCTACGATCTATTTTGGCTCCGAGGAATCGCGTCGTCAGATTGAAGAGATTTCTGCAGCGTTTGAACGTGCGCATGAACTGGGGATGGTGACGGTGCTGTGGGCCTATCTGCGCAACTCCGCATTTAAGAAAGACGGGGTGGATTATCACGTTTCCGCCGACCTGACCGGGCAGGCAAACCACCTGGCGGCCACCATCGGAGCGGATATTGTTAAGCAGAAAATGGCGGAAAATAACGGCGGGTATAAGGCCGTTAACTTTGGCTATACCGACGATCGCGTCTACAGCAAGCTGACCAGCGACAACCCGATTGACCTGGTGCGTTATCAACTGGCGAACTGCTATATGGGCCGCGCCGGGCTGATTAACTCCGGCGGTGCGGCAGGGGGCGAAACCGATCTCAGCGATGCGGTGCGCACGGCGGTAATTAACAAGCGTGCCGGTGGTATGGGTCTGATCCTCGGACGTAAAGCGTTCAAGAAAACCATGGCAGATGGCGTTAAGTTGATTAACGCCGTGCAGGACGTTTATCTGGATAACAAAGTAACCATTGCGTAAATTATCGCGGGTTGTGGTCATGTCACGGCAACCCGCGTTTCTTGAAAAATTAAATTCAAAATATCATTTCAGTATAATCGCAATATTAGTCCGATCTACCTCACGTTTCTCCTGCCTTTTGTGAAAAGCATCACCTCTCCCTGTGCACTTGCACAGAAAATAGTCATGCCTTAGCGCGGAATGTCCGAGGCAAAGTTGCTTTTTTGCACATACATTTAGATGTGAAACAGCATTTCAAAGTTGCGCTAAGGACCCAATAATGAAAATTGAAGCTATCAATGTCTCCGTCTTCCAGTATCCCACCCGCCGGGTTTCTGATACCGCCGGACATTCCCATCCGGGGCCGGAAAGCCTCGCCAAAATGGCCATGCTGACCATTACCGCCGATGACGGAACCCAGGGGTATTCGTTTGCACCGCCGGAAGTGGTGCGCCCGTTTGTGGTGAATACCTTTTTTCGCAAAGTGATGGTCGGTCAGGACCCGTTTAATCGGGAGCGCATCTGGCAGGATCTGGTGCACTGGCAGCGGGGAAGCGCGCATCAACTGACCGAACGCGCGCTGTCTTTTGTTGAGCAGGCGCTGTGGGATTTGATAGGCCGCAAGCTCAACATGCCGGTCTACAAGCTGCTGGGTGGTTTTCGCGATAAGGTCCCGGCCTACGGCAGCACCATGTGTGGTGACGATCTGCCCGGCGGACTGTCGACGCCGGAAGAATATGCCTGCTTTGCCGAAAAACTGGTCGCTCGTGGATATAAGGCGATCAAACTGCATACCTGGATGCCGCCGGTCTCCTTCGCGCCAAATCCGAAGATGGATGTGAAAGCCTGCGCCGCCGTGCGCGAGGCGGTCGGACCGGATATTGATCTGATGATCGACGGCTATCACTGGTACAGCCGTACAGAAGCGCTGTACATCGGCAAGGAACTAGAAAAACTCAACTTTGCCTGGTTTGAAGAGCCGATGGAAGAAGAGAGCATGGCGTCTTACGCCTGGCTTGCCGAAAATCTCTCCATTCCGATCATTGGCCCGGAAAGCCTCGGTGGAAAACACCACAGCCGCGCGGACTGGGTGAAGGCGGGCGCATGCGACATTTTACGTGCTGGTGCCAACGGTGTGGGGGGGATCTCGCCCACCCTGAAAGTGGCCAACCTGGCCGAGTCGTTTGGCATGGACTGCGAAGTACACGGCAACGGTGCGGCGAGCCTCGCGGTGATTGGCGCGATTCGAAACTGTCGCTGGTACGAGCGCGGCCTGCTGCATCCGTTCCTCGACTACGACGAACCGGCAGCCTACCTGAACAGCATTGTTGACCCGATGGACGCCGACGGTTTTGTGCATCTGCCACAGCGCCCCGGTTTGGGGGAAGACATCAATTTTGCCTATATCGAAGCCAACACCGTCAGCCACGACTGACTGAAAACAATAAATGCCGGATAAGCCAAGCGTCATCCGGCAACATGTACCCTACAGTACAGGCAAACAATAGATGAAAAAAACTTCCTTACTGGGCGCGTGTTTACTCGCACTCGCCGTGTCGATGGGGAGCAGTGCGGCGTACGCCAAAACGCCGCCCGATCAGCTCATCATTGGTATGAACATGAATAACCTGCTGACCCTCGATCCTGCCGCCATGACCGGCAACGAAGTGGTGGGCATTGTGGTGAATTTATATGACTCGCTGGTGGAGTTGGATCCTGCCCAGTTGACCCATGTGAAACCCGCGCTGGCGACATCCTGGGATGTCAGTCCGGATGGCACCACCCTGACTTTTCATCTGCGCGATGACGTGACCTTTCACTCCGGTAATCCGCTGACTGCTGACGATGTGGTGTGGTCGATGCGTCGGATCCTGCACCTGAATCTGGCGCAGTCGTCGGTGTGGAAATCCTACGGCTTTAGCAAAAAAAATATCGACCAACAGGTCAGCGCCCCGGACAGGTTTACAGTGAAAATCACGCTGCCCAAAGCCAACGATCCGCAGTTGATTATCTATTCACTGGGGGCGCTGGGGAATCTCGGCGTGCTGGACAGCAAAACCGTGCAGCAACATGTGCTGAATAACGACTGGGGTAACCACTGGCTGACCACCAATGAAGCCGGGTCTGGCCCGTTTACCCTTGATACCTGGCAGGCGAAAGATGTCCTGCGCATGACGCATAACCCGAACTACTGGCGCGGCGAGGCGAAAATGAGCCGCGTGGTGTTGCGTCATTTTCAGGAATCCCAGACCCTGCGTCTGATGATTGCCAAGGGCGATCTGGATATTGCCAGTAATATGGCGGTTTCAGACATCAATGCCCTGCGTAGCGATCCTGACCTGAGCGTGGATGCCGTCCAGCGAGGCACGATGTATTACGTGGCAATGAGCATGAAGGAGGCGCACTTCGCCAATCCGAAAGTCCGTGAAGCCGTGCGTTACCTGATTGATTATCAGGGGATCAATAAAGCGCTGATGCCGGGATACGGCGTATTGCATCAGCGACCTATCAAGGCAGGAATGCCCTCCACGCTGCCTGACCCCGGCTATCGCCTCGACATTCCGCGCGCTAAAAAGCTGCTGGCGGAGGCGGGATACCCGGACGGTTTCGACACCACGCTGCGGGTGCTGGCTGACCAGCCTTTCCAGAATATCGCGATTGCCGTGCAGTCCACGCTGATGCAGGCGGGTATTAACGCCAAAATTATCACCGGAACCGGTAATCAGATCTACGGCGCAATGCGCGAGCGTAAATTTGACATGCTGGTCGGGCGCGGCGGCAGCGGCATGGAACCGCATCCGCACTCCAGCCTGCGGGCGCTGGTCTATAACCCGGATAACAGCAATGAAGCCCGGCTTACCAACTTTCAGGGCTGGCGCACAGGTTTCTACGATAAACCGCTTAATGACATGATCGACAGCGCCCTGCTGGAGCGTGACCTGCAAACGCAGACTCGCGCGTATCAGGCGATCCAGACCCGCTACGACCAGCTCGTTCCTGCGCTAATTCCGCTGTCGCAAATGGTGGATTCGGTCGTTGTGCGCCGTGAGGTGCAGAATTATCAGCCGCATCCGTCGGCCACCACGTTTTTGCGTGATGTGTATAAAACCGGAGGTGAACAATGAGCGTTGCCATACTTGCACCTGGCTCACGCGCCCGGCGTGTCTCGACCCGTCTGATACAGGTGGCAATTACGTTGTTTGGATTGCTGCTGCTGACCTTTTTTATCGGTCGCGTCATGCCGATCGACCCGGTACTGGCGATCGTGGGACCTGATGCGGATCAGAGCACCTATCAGCAAGTGTATCACCAGTTAGGCTTTGATAAATCGCTGGCGGCGCAGTTTGGTATTTACTTCACCAATCTGCTGCACGGCGATCTGGGTAATGCGCTGCTGACCGGTAAGCCGGTGATGGATGACATTGTACGCGTTTTCCCGGCCACCATTGAGCTGGCGACGATGGCCATTGTGGTAGGGGCGGGTCTGGGGATCCCGCTGGGGGTGTTGGCGGCGGCACGACGCAATAGCCTGTCGGATTACGTGGTGCGCATCATTAGCCTGGCAGGTTATTCCACACCGATTTTCTGGGTGGGGATGATGGGGTTGCTGGTGTTCTACGCCTGGCTAAGCTGGGTGGGCGGCGCGGGGCGTCTGGATCTCGGACTGGACGGGCTGGTGCCACGCCAGACTGGATTAATGACCGTCGACGCGCTGTTGGCCGGCAATGCTACCGTGTTCTGGAATGCCATTAATCATCTGGTTTTGCCTGCTGCGCTATTGGGTTTTCACTCGCTGGCTTACATCAGCCGTATGACCCGTAGCTTTATGCTGGCGCAGCTTTCACAGGAGTTCATTATCACCGCGCGCGTCAAAGGGCTGACCGAGCGTCAGGTCATCTGGAACCATGCCTTTCGCAATATTCTGGTGCAACTGCTCACGGTGGTTGCGCTGGCTTACGGTTCGCTATTGGAAGGCGCGGTGCTGATTGAAACCGTCTTTTCCTGGCCCGGCTTTGGCTCCTATTTAACCGGCAGCCTGCTGCTGGGTGACATGAATGCGGTGATGGGCTGCGTGCTGCTGGTTGGGGTGATTTTCGTCATGCTCAATCTGCTCTCCGACATGCTGTATCAATTCTTTGATCCGAGGACAAAATCATGACGGTTTCTCTGGATACGCCGCGGGATAGCGGCAATAGCGAACAACGTCTGCGGGCGAAGCAGGCGCTGCTGCGAGCGCGCGGGTTCATGGGCAAGATGGCGCGTAACCCGCTGACCGCCATTGGCGGCGGAATTATTGCGCTGTTACTGCTGGTGGCCATTTTTGCCCCGCTTATCGCACCGTACAACCCGCTGGTGCAGGATTTAAACAGTGCGCTGGTGGCGCCGAACGCGCAGCACTGGTTCGGGACCGATGAGTTTGGCCGCGATATCTTTAGCCGCCTGGTGTATGGCTCGCGCATTACGCTGTATATCGTGCTGCTGGTGTCGGTCACCGTAGGGCCGCTCGGTCTGCTGCTTGGCGTCACGGCGGGTTACTTCGGTGGCAAGGTCGACATGGTACTGATGCGCGTCACCGACATTTTCATTTCTTTTCCAAGCCTGGTACTGGCACTGGCCTTTGTCGCGGCACTCGGTCCGGGGCTGGAGCACGTAGTAATTGCCATTACGCTGACCGCCTGGCCGCCGATTGCGCGTCTGGCTCGTGCGGAAACGCTCTCGTTGCGTCAGGCTGATTTTATCTCTGCCGTTCGCCTGCAGGGGGCATCGGCAGGACGTGTGCTGTGGCGTCACATCGTACCGCTGTGCCTGCCGTCGGTGATTATTCGTATCACCATGAATATGGCGGGGATCATTCTGACCGCTGCGGGCCTTGGGTTTCTGGGGTTAGGGGCTCAGCCACCAGATCCGGAATGGGGGGCGATGATCTCCAGCGGGCGCACCTACATGATGGAATGCTGGTGGGTAGTGACTATTCCGGGGCTGGCGATTTTGATCAACAGCCTGGCGTTCAACTTCTTAGGAGATGGCTTACGTGACATCCTCGATCCTCGCAGCGAATGATTCGCCTCTGCTTGATGTGCGTAACCTGCACGTCGATTTTATCAACGGCGGCGCGGTCACCCAGGCGGTGCGCGGCGTCTCCTTTCAACTCGGACGTGAAAAACTGGCGATTGTGGGTGAGTCAGGCTCCGGTAAATCCACCGTCGGGCGAGCGCTGCTGCACCTGCATCCGAAAAAAGCACGGGTTACGGCAGACAAAATGCAGTTTAGCGATGTGGATTTAGCCCATGCCAGCGAGGCGCAGATGCGGCAAATTCGCGGTAAGCGTATCTCGATGATTATGCAGGACCCGAAATACTCCCTTAATCCGGTGGTGAGCGTTGGCGATCAGATTGCCGAAGCTTGGCTTACCCATCATCCGGGGCGCAAGGCTGAGGCCAAAGCCAGGGCGCTGGAGATGCTGGAGGTGGTGCGTATTCGTCAGCCGCAGCGAGTGTATCAGCTCTATCCGCACGAGATTTCTGGTGGCCAGGGGCAACGTGTCATGATCGCGATGATGTTAATCACCGATCCTGAACTGGTGATTGCCGACGAACCCACCTCGGCGCTGGACGTGTCGGTGCGTCTGCAGGTGCTGGGGCTGCTTGACTCGCTGGTGGAGTCGCGCGGGTTGGGGCTTATTTTTATCAGTCATGACATCAACCTTGTGCGCAGCTTCTGCGATCGCGTCCTGGTGATGTATGCCGGGCGGGTGGTGGAATCCATCGCTGCAGGCGATCTCCACCATGCGCAGCATCCCTATACTCAAGGGCTGATTAGCGCATTGCCAGAAATCCACAACCGCCGGGCGGTGCTGCCGGTGCTGCAACGTCAGGCCAGTTGGCTGAGTGAGGAGGGGATATGATCGACGTTAAAAATCTGAACCTGGCATTTGGTGAGGGAGAAAAACGCAATCAGGTGCTGTATGACGTGACGTTTGGGGTTCAGCCCGGAGAGGTCTACGGTCTGGTTGGGGAGTCCGGTTCGGGAAAGACAACCGTACTGAAGTGCCTGGCTGGATTGTTTACCCATTGGCAGGGTGAACTGGCGATCGACGGACAAGCCCTGGGGCACCGTATTCGCCGCGAACGCTGCCGCCTGGTACAGATGGTATTCCAGGACCCATATGGTTCACTGCATCCCCGGCATACCATCAGCGATATCCTCGAAGAGCCGCTGTTGATCCACGGCATTGCTGACCGGGATCGGCGGGTTAACGGGCTGCTGGATAAGGTCGGTCTGAACCGGGCATTTCGCGATCGGTATCCGCATCAGCTTTCTGGCGGGCAGCGCCAGCGTGTGGCGATTGCGCGGGCGCTAATCCTCGAACCGCAGGTGCTGTTCCTGGACGAGCCGACCTCTGCGTTGGACGTATCGGTACAGGCCGAAATTCTTAACCTGCTGGCTGAATTGCAAAAGGAGTCCAGCCTGACCTATCTGCTGGTCACCCACGATCTGGGGGTTATTGCGCATTTGTGTCAGAAAGTGGCGGTGATGCAATACGGAAAAATTCTTGAAACGCTCACCGTGGATGCGCTGGTCAACGGTGAGGCGCAAACCGAGTATACCCGGATGTTAATAAGCGGCAGCCAGCGCTATTCCCGCGATCTGGCGCGGGAAGTGGCGGCGTACTAGCGTAACAAGGGACAACCAGGCGGTAACCGGCAGCGCAGCGCGGCGGGGAGGATTTCGATGTGAAATTCCTGCCCGCTTAGCGGTTCGCCATCGAGATTAAACGTGATTTCATGCGGGGCACGGATATCAAACCAGGATGACGCGCCATCAATAATATTGGGGTTGTCGTCGGATTGGGTAAGTGCCGAAAGTAGCGCCGGAAGAAGCTCATCACCGGTAAAAATGCGCAGTTGCAGCAGACCGTCGTTGATCAGTGCCGTGGGGCAAAGTTGCTGCCCGCCGCCAGCCTGACGACCATTGCCGATGCCGATCACCAGCGCGTCTCCCTGCCAGTGAAAGTTTTCCCCGCGAATTTCGCAGCTGTCGGGCTTCAGCGTGTCCATGCGCATGAGCCCATGAATAAAGTACGACACGCCGCCCAGCGCGGCTTTGAGTTTTTCTGGTGTTTCTGTCGTGACTCGCGTGCCGAATCCGCCCGTCGCCATATTGATAAAACAGGTCTTATCATTGACCTGCACCATATCTATTTCAACCGCATTGCCGGCGATGGTCAGCTTCAAGGCTTTATCCAGAACATCAGGAATACCCACGCTGGTGGCGAAGTCATTTGCGGTTCCCAGCGGCAAAATCCCCAGTGCGGGTATATCCTCCCCCTGGCAATGGATGAGCGCGGTGGAGACTTCGTTGATGGTGCCATCACCGCCGCCCGCAATGACGGTGGCAACGCCCAACTGGCGGGCCTCATCAACGTAACGCCGGGCGTCGCCTTTTTCCCAGGTGACGCGCACATGGATCTCAACGCCCTCATCGCGTAGCAGGGCAATCGCCTCGCGCAGCGGGGGATTATCAGCACTTTTTCCATTCAGGATCAGTAAGCTGGCTGGGAATGCTATCATCCTGTTGCCTCACTTTTATCGTTTTAACAAGTGTATGCCAGGAATGGGTTTATGGCGTAAGAACTGACCGAAAGCGCGGACGTTAAACGTAAAAAGCCGCGATTTGCGGCTTTTTCAGGTAAGGCAGGGATTACTGCGGGAACCACTGATCGCTGATTTTTTGATAGGTACCGTCAGCTTTAATGGCGGCCAGCGCGGTGTTCAGTTTTTCCAGCAGCGCGGTGTTATCCGGGCGAACGGCAATGCCAAGGCCGGTGCCGAAGTATTGCGGGTCAGTTACTTTGTCCGTTGCTACGCCTAACTGCGGATTGGTTTTCAGCCACTCGTTAACTACGGCAGTGTCGCCAAATACGCCATCAATACGCCCGTTTTTCAGGTCAATGATCGCATTCTGGTAACTGTCGTACGCCACGGTTTTCACTTCAGGATGTTTATCCTGCAGGTATTTCTGGTGCGTGGTGCCGTTTTCCATGCCGATACGTTTGCCTTTCAAATCAGCAAAGGTTTTATAGGTGTCTTTTTTCGCAATGACCAGCGCTGAGTTGGCATAGTAGGGCTGAGTAAAGGAGACCTGCTTACTACGTTCTGGCGTGATGTCCATACCGGAAATCACCGCATCGTATTTTTTGAATTTTAGCGCGGGGATCAGGCTGTCGAACGCATGATTAGTAAAAGTACAGTCAGCCTGCATTTGTTTGCACAATGCTGAAGCCAGGTCGATGTCAAAACCAACAATTTTATTGCTGGCATCCAACGATTCGAATGGCGGGTAGGTTGCTGAGACACCGAAATTGATTTTATCAGTAGCAGAGGCGCCGGTGGCGAAGGTAGCAAGTAATGCGGCCAGGACTAACTTTTTCATGGTGGAACTCCCGTCTGTCAATCTTATGATGATTCACCGTGTCTGCGGCGTTGATTTACAATGCCATTTAATGAATTTGTATGCAATAAAAATGATTAAATATTTTATGTGGAATAAAAAAAAGCGGACAGTCCAGAGACATGTCCGCCTTTACTATTCAGCTTTATGCAGTTATTGACTTAATTGCGGTGTTCAAACGCCAGTGCTTTACGCTCGATTAAGCGCATCATCAACGTCAGCAGGCCGTTAACAATCAGATAAATCACGCCCGCCGCGCCGAAGACCATGACGTCATAGGTACGACCATACAACAGCTGGCTGTAACCCATGACTTCCATCAGCGTGATGGTGTAGGCCAGGGAGGTACTTTTGAACACCAGCACCACTTCGTTGGAGTACGAGGAGAGGGCGCGTTTAAAGGCGTACGGCAGCAAGATGGCCAGCGTATCTTTCTTGCTCATCCCCAATGCACCACAGGATTGCCACTGACCTTCCGGGATTGCGCGAATAGCGCCGTAGAACAGCTGCGTGGTATACGCGGCACTGTTTAACGACAGCGCAATCAAGGCGCACAGCCAGGGTTCTGACAGCAGATGCCAGAGGACCGGATACTCCTGCAGCGCGGGAAACTGCCCCGGACCGTAGTAGATCAGGAAGATTTGCACCAACAGCGGCGTACCGGTAAACAGCGTAATGTAGGCGCGTACCAGCCACACCAGCACCGGAGTTTTCAGCGTCAGGATGACGGTGAAAATCAGCGCCATGACCAGCGCAACCACGATGGAGGCAACCGTCAACGTCAGGCTGGTATGCAGCCCTTTCATCAGTTCTGGTAAATACTCAAGCATCAGCCCGGTCTCCGCTCAAAACGTGTCGCGCGCAGGTCAATGCGTTTGAGAATGTACTGACTCAACAGCGTTATCACCAGATAAATGGCCGCCGCCACGATGTACCAGGTAAACGGCTCCTGAGTACGCGTGGCAATGCTTTTGGTTTGCAGCATCAGATCGTTGACGCTGATCAGGCTTACCAGCGCGGTATCTTTCAGCAAAACCAGCCACTGGTTACCCAGTCCCGGCAGGGCATGACGCCACATTTGCGGCATCACCAGACGAAAGAAGATCGCGGTTTTGGACAGCCCCAGCGCCTGACCAGACTCCCATTGCCCGAGCGGGACGGCTTTCAGTGCGCCACGCAGCGTTTGCGACGCATAGGCCGCATACAGCAATGACAGCGCAATGACGCCGCACAGGAACGGACTGACGTCGAAGTTTTCGATCTCCATCTGCACCGGGATCTGCACGATGCCAAGATTTATCGTAAACCCATCGGCCAGCATCAGCAGCAACTGGGAGGAACCGAAATAGATAAACAGAACCACCAGAATTTCCGGCAGTCCGCGCAGGAGCGTCACCAGGGCTGAACCCGTCCATGCCACTGGACGCCATTTAGCAGACTCCCAGACGGCAAACAACATTGCGAGAGCCAGGCCAATGATCAGCGCACAAACGGCAAGGCCGACGGTCATCCCGGCGGCGCTTGCTAAAGGAAAAAATTCATTCATCTAATATTACTTCTGGAACCATTTGTTATAGATGGTTTCGTACGTCCCATCTTTCTTCACTTTTTCCAGCGCAGCATTGAATTTCTGCTGCAGCTCGGTATTGCCCTGGCGCATGGCGATGCCCAGACCGGTACCGAAGTAATCTTTATCGGTAACTTTATCGCCAACGGCGGCCAGTTTCGGATTGTCCTTCAGCCATTCGGTCACGACAGCAGTATCACCAAAGACGCCATCAATACGCCCGTTCTGCAGGTCGAGTTTGGCATTCTGGTAGCTGTCATACGGAACGGTGGTGACTTCCGGATGTTTATCCATGATGAATTTCTGGTGCGTGGTGCCGTTTTGTACGCCCACTTTCTTGCCTTTCAGCTGGTCAATGCTGGTGTATTTACCCTGTTGACCAACAAACAACGCGGAGTTGTCATAGTAAGGCGTGGTGAACAACACCTGCTTTTCACGCTCCGGCGTGATGTCCATTCCGGCCATTACCGCGTCAAAACGGCGGAATTTCAGGCTTGGGATCAGGCTGTCGAAAGCCTGGTTAGTGAACGTACAGGTGGCGTCGATCTCTTTACACAGCGCATTTGCCAGGTCAACGTCAAAACCCACGATGTTGTTATTAGCATCAATGGATTCAAACGGAGGATAAGACGCTTCGGTAGCGAAGCGAATGGTTTGGGCTGCGGTAGCGGAAAGGCTAAAACCTGCGATTAGCGCGGCAATCAGAACTTTTTTCATTGTATTGTCCCGAATCTTAGTGAGAGAGATAGTTTTTAAACGCTTCGGTTTGCGGGTTGGCAAAGCAGCTCGCATTCCCAAACTCGACGATATGACCGTTTTCCATATACACCACACGACTGGCCGTTTTACGGGCGACTTCCACTTCGTGGGTGACGATCACCTGAGTAATATTGGTTTCTGCCAGCTCACGAATGATGCTGACGATTTGTGCGGTAATTTCCGGGTCAAGCGCTGCGGTCGGTTCATCAAACAGCAGCACCTGTGGCTCCATCATTAACGCGCGGGCAATGGCCACACGCTGTTGCTGGCCGCCGGAAAGATGCAGTGGGTAACGATCGCTATAGGGCTTCAGTCGCAGACGTTCCAGCAGCTTCTCGGCACGCGCCAGCGCCTGGTCCTTGCTCAGACCCAGCACGCGGCAGGGCGCTTCGATCAGGTTCTGCTGCACAGTAAGATGCGGCCAAAGATTGTATTGCTGAAAGACCATGCCCACGTTCTGACGCAGTTCGCGAATGGCTTTATCAGAAGGTGTTTTCGTGAAGTCGAAACGGTTACCGGCAATAGAGAGCGTGCCCGAACGCGGCATCTCAAGCAGGTTGAGTACGCGCAGTAGCGAGCTTTTCCCGGCTCCACTTGGGCCAAGTAACACCAGTGTTTCGCCCTGAGGGCAATCCAGCGTGATATCGAACAGCGCCTGATGTGCGCCGTAGAAGCAGTTAATGCCGTTTAATTGAATACTCATTGACACTCGTATACTGGCAGTCTGATAGCTATTGAAGCCGCAGATACTACCTTTGACAGAATAGTTATGCAATATTTATGCGTTAAAAGTTAAATGCAAACCGCATTCTTCTCTAAACATAGCACAAAATAGCGGGGTCACCAGTGGGCAAGAATAATTGTCGGCATTCTATGCAGAATGCCAGACAATTTATGGGGTTTATGATTTGAACGAATGAATGGCGGGATTAACGGTTTTCGACAGACTGGCGCAGCGTCCCGGCTGGCGCATGTACACTACCGCCCAGATAGCGAACATCATCCACGACCCAGCACTGGCCTTCACGGATCATCAGTACTTCATCACGCCAGGTTTGATTACCCTGCTTAAGCTCTACGCGCAGCGGAATGTTACGTGCATCACTATTCGGAATGGTCGAGGCGCTGGCGACACTGGCGCTGTCCGGTAAGGTGGTGCGGCTGGAGAAGGGATCGCTGGTCAGCAGCTCGCGGTGCGAGCTATCGCGGCTGGCATCGGTCAGCAATTTCGCCAGGTTGTCACTTAAGTACGGACGCAGGGCGGTGATGTCGTTGCTACGATGCTGAATGCGGTAATCATAGAACTGTTGTGCCACGCTGTCTGGCCCACCTTCCACGCAAGCGCCGCTACGCGGGCCGTTGTCTTTATAAGCCGGAGTTACGGTGGTACAGGCGCTGAGAAGAAGTGCACAGGGGACCAACAGAGAGAGTTTCGAGTAGCGCATAATGATTTCCTTATTAGCTTTCTACTAATAGTATTCTACGATGAAAAATTCTATCCTTTCAATGACTGTGTAATCGATTAACACTTTGTTTTTACTTGCATAACTTCGCAAATTTCACCGACTGGTACATCTGTGGCTATTGACTGCTTACCTCGGTTCAGTATATCAAACTGCGGCATGATGTTGTCGCCAAGGATGCTCCCTATAGTGTATAGACCATCCACGTATCTGCATGCTTATTTACGAGGCAACAAAATGTGGAAGCCGGACTGCGACGGTATGTATAAGTGCACAATGACGGAGCAGTCCTTAGGCTATCAGGGTATCCGGATGGCTAAAATAAGGGTTGATTAATTCCTGTGCCCATGCGTTAATGGTTGCGTCGGTTTGAAGAACAGACGATTTACAAAGTAGTTTACTTCCGCAGTTCTCATTTTCAGGTTTATCCATTTATCCCTTCTTTGAGTCACTCCGCTAAGCACTAAGTCGATTCTGTAATAAAACCAAATATGCCGAAAGGCTCAAATTAAGGAATAAAATATATGTCTAATAAAATGACGGGTTTAGTTAAGTGGTTTAATCCTGAGAAAGGTTTTGGATTCATCACTCCGAAAGATGGTAGCAAAGATGTGTTTGTGCATTTTTCTGCTATCCAAAGTAACGACTTTAAAACGCTGAATGAAAATCAGGAAGTCGAGTTTAGCGTGGAGCAGGGACCTAAAGGCCCATCCGCTGTTAATGTTGTGGCGCTCTAAGGTAACTATTATTACTAATCATATTCACTTCCGTTGCCCATGTTGCCACGGTTCACAGTACAGAACATCAAGCTTCGATGTGACTGACGGAAATCCGTTTGGCGCGAAATGTATTTTTTGCAAATCTAAAATGATTACATTTGATAATGTTGCAATGTACATTCGTTCTGGCCAGACTCCGCTGGATTTCAGAAAATAATTTTTTAGGCCCCTTCAAGGGGCCTTTTTTAATGACTTAACAGATGACCCTACCTGTTTATCGTGAGATCGTCATCTTGACGTTTTTGTCGTGATGCCAGAACATCGTTTACTGCGAACCTGCCTTCAGCCCCTCTCTTATCGTTTAATATGTAAACAATTTCTGGGTGTGTAATGACCAGTTGCGCCTGGGTTATTGAATCTTTTTATCGTATAGTTTATAGATATCCATGGTTATACAGATAATACTATCTACTGGCGCGTTGATGCCGTTACAGACCAGAAGAGGTGCATAATGGACGTCGAGAAATTAAAAAATAAAACTGAAGCGGATATATCTGAGTTCATCACAAAGAAAATTGTTGAGCTGAAGAAAAAGACCGGGAAAGAAGTTTCCGATATTCAGTTTATCGCTCGTGAGAAAATGACCGGGCTTGAAAGTTATGACATTAAAATTAAGTTGATCTAATTTTCAAATACCATCCAGTATGCGTTAAAGCATCGCCGTCCAGCTGAGGCGGTGCTTTTTATTTTTATAATTTCAAAATGAAATTATAAGTGTGATCTCTTCCGTGTGTGAACGAGGCGGTGGCAAAAATGTGTGAATTTCAGCCGTACGCGATAACCCAGTATTTCATCCTGGTGGATATTTATTATCACAGGCGTAGGATGATTTGGCTGTCGACAAGATAAGACGTTCGTCCTGTCGTGTGCGGGCTTCTGATTATTCATTAACGACGAGGTGGTGCTGGTAATGAGTACACTGATCATTCGTTTATTGTTCTTAACGATTATATTGGCCCCTGTTTCATTACGCGCCGATGAACAGAGCGGAATGCAGCTTGAGCGTGTTGTCATCGTCAGTCGTCATGGCGTCAGGGCACCGACAAAGTTCACGCCGCTTATGCAGCAAGTCACTCCCGACCGCTGGCCGCAATGGGACGTTCCTCTGGGGTGGTTGACTCCTCGCGGCGGGGCACTCATTACTGAATTAGGACGGTATCAACGTTTACGCCTGGCGGACAAAGGTCTGCTGGATAATAAAACGTGTCCAACGGCAGGGCAGGTCGCGGTCATTGCCGATAGCGATCAACGTACCCGTAAAACGGGTGAAGCATTCCTGGCAGGACTGGCCCCGAAATGTAAAGTACAGGTTCATTATCAACAAGATAAGTCAAAATCTGATCCCCTTTTTAATCCCATCAAGGCGGGGCAGTGTTCGCTGAACACATCGCAGGTGAAAGAGGCCATCCTGACCCGGGCTGGCGGAAGTCTTGATGAGTACACGCGCCACTACCAACCCGCATTTCAAGCCCTGGAGCGGGTGTTAAATTTCTCCCAGTCAGAAAAGTGTCAAGCAGTCGGGCAGTCTGCACAGTGTACGCTAACCGACGTCTTACCTGCTGAACTCAAGGTCTCTCCTGAAAATGTATCGTTGTCAGGCTCATGGGGACTGGCTTCAACCCTGACGGAAATCTTCCTGCTGCAACAAGCACAAGGGATGTCGCAGGTGGCCTGGGGGCGTATTCATGGCGATAAAGAATGGCGTACATTATTAAGTCTGCACAATGCGCAGTTTGACCTTCTGCAGAAAACCCCGGAGGTTGCCCGTAGCAGGGCCACACCGTTACTTGATTTGATACGTACAGCGCTCGTAACACAGGGGGCAACAGAAAATAAATACGCAATTCAGTTGCCCGTCTCTTTGTTGTTTATTGCGGGGCATGACACCAATCTTGCCAATATCAGCGGGGCATTAGGCCTTAACGTGTCTCTGCCCGGTCAGCCAGATAATACGCCGCCGGGTGGAGAGTTTGTTTTCGAAAGGTGGAAACGGGTTAGCGATCATTCTGATTGGGTGCAGGTTTCTTTTATGTATCAGACATTGCAGGAAATGCGTGATATGCAACCTTTGTCGTTGCAATCGCCTCCCGGAAAAATTGTGCTGCCCTTAGCGGCCTGCGATGAGAAAAATACGCAGGGAATGTGCTCATTAAAAAATTTTTCTGCACTGATTGATTCCGTTCGCGTGTCCGAATGTGCTGAGAAATAATATTTTTACTGCATCATTTCGGTCATGTTGAAAATTAAACAATCGGAACCTTTCAATGATAGGGTATTGGTTCGATAATGCTTTAAGGCAGCGTTGTTAGCGTAATAAGGAGATATACCATGCAGTTTTCGACCACCCCTACGCTGGAAGGGCAAAGCATCGTGGAATACTGCGGTGTGGTAACCGGTGAAGCGATTTTAGGCGCGAATATCTTTCGCGATTTTTTTGCCGGGATCCGGGACATTGTCGGCGGTCGCTCTGGCTCATACGAAAAAGAGCTGCGCAAAGCGCGTGAAATTGCCTTTCAGGAACTCGGCGAACAGGCGAAAGCGTTGGGAGCAGATGCGGTCGTTGGTATTGATATTGATTACGAAACCGTGGGTAAAGATGGCAGCATGCTGATGGTGAGCGTCAGCGGTACTGCGGTGAAAACTCGCCGATGAAGCGTCTGTTATGGCTGCTGGCATTTGCCGTGTTACTGACGGGCTGTGCGCGCGAGTCAGGTATTGTTGACAAAGACGGGTATCAACTGGATACCCGACGCCAGGCGCAGGCGGCATATCCACGCATTAAAGTGCTGGTAATTCACTACACGGCTGATGATTTTGACTCATCGCTGGCCACGCTGACGGATAAAAACGTCAGCTCGCACTATCTGATCCCGGCAGTACCACCGCTGCACGGCGGCAAGCCGCGGATCTGGCAGCTGGTCCCGGAAAAGGATCTGGCCTGGCATGCAGGGATCAGCTTCTGGCGAGGCGCTACGCGGATTAACGACACGTCGATTGGGATTGAACTGGAAAACCGTGGCTGGCAAAAATCAGCGGGCGTGAAATATTTTGCGCCATTTGAAGCGACGCAGATCCAGGCGTTGATCCCGCTGGCAAAGGACATTATTGCCCGCTACGACATCAAGGCGCAGAACGTGGTGGCGCATGCGGATATTGCTCCGCAGCGTAAAGACGATCCCGGCCCGCTGTTTCCGTGGCGTGAACTGGCCGCGCAGGGTATTGGCGCCTGGCCGGATGCTCAGCGCGTCGCGTTTTATCTTGGCGGACGCGCACCCCATACGCCGGTGGACACCGCATCGTTACTTGATTTGCTGTCGCGCTACGGCTACGAGGTGAAACCGGACTTGACGCCGCGTGAACAGCAGCGGGTGATTATGGCGTTCCAGATGCACTTCCGCCCGGCGTTGTGGAACGGCGTGGCGGATGCCGAAACGCAGGCCATTGCCGAAGCGCTACTGGAGAAATACGGGCAAGGTTAACGCGGCAGCTTACCGTGGTCGCGCAGCCAGGCCGCGGTACGCTCAATCCCTTCATCCAGCGTCACGACAGGCTGATAACCTAGCTCTTCCTGGGCGCGGGTGGTGTCCAGCGTAAAGTCAAAATTGAGCTTTGAGACACCGTAGTGTGTGAGCTTGGGTTCTTTCGCCGATTTATTCCCCAGACGCTCCATGCTGCGGGCAATCATGTCCAGCATTGGATAAGGCACGGAGCGGATGCGGCAATCAATATTCAGTTCGTCAATCAGCTTCTGCACGATGCTGCGCAGCGTGCGATGCTCACCGTTGGTAATGTTATACACGCGACCTGATGGCAGATTGTCACAGGCTTCCTGACTTGCCAGCCACATCGCGTGAATCGCATTTTCATAGTAGGTCATATCCACCAGTGCGCTGCCGCCGTGTGGGAGCAGGACGCTGCCATAGTGATGCATCATGTGCGCCAGGCGGGGGATAAAAACTTTATCATGCGGGCCAAACAGGCTCTGCGGACGTAGTACCGTAAAGCGAGTTTGCGGATTGGCCTGGGCTAACAGCGCAATCACGTCTTCGCCGGCTGCTTTACTGCGGGCGAATTCGTTGGCGAAGCGGTGTGGGCGAAAGTCTTCTTTGATATCGCGATGGTGGTGATAATCAAAATAGAGCGACGGGGAGGAGATATGAATAAAATTACGCACGCCCCAGGCAACCGACCACTCGCCCAGACGGCGGGTGGCGCGGACGTTAGCCAGGTCAAAGGCTTCCTGTGTTCCCCACGGCGAGGTAAAACTGGAACAGTGCCACAGTGTGTCGATGCCTGCGAGCATCACTTTTGCTTGCGAAGAGACCAGCTCGGTCAAATCCGCATGCACAAATTCTGCGCCCATTTTCTCCAGCAACTTACCCATCGCTTCGTTGCGACCGGTAGCTCTGACGCTGATGCCTTTCTTGCGTAAAAACTCAACCGCGTTTCGGCCTAAGCCGCTGGTGGCTCCGGTAACCAGTACCTTCATATCAATCCGCTGTGTTTAATAGAACTTCGTGCGCATTCTTCCGTGAATTACGCCTGTATGCAATGGGAAACATGAAAGAATACAGCCTCTTTTTGTCTTTAGTCTGTGATTTGTTCTGCAAGTTTGGCGATACGCTTTGCCATCCCCCTGAAAATAAACAGGTGAGCCGGGATCATCAGCAGCCAGTAGAACAGACCGGGCATACCGTGCGGGTGCCACCAGGCGCGGACGTCAATGCGACGGCGATCGCCTTTATCTTCCAGGGTAAAACTCAGACGACCGAGTCCTGGCGCCTTCATACCAAATAACAGTGTTAGCTGCTTCTCCGGTTCGACGATAATAACCTTCCAGCTATCCACGGTATCGCCGACCTGTAAAAGCGGACGCTCCGGCCGACCTTTTGCCAGTTTATGCCCCACCAGCAGATCCATGGCTGCGCGCGTCTTCCACAGAATATTGCCAAAGAAATAGCCCTCTTTGCCGCCGAGGCGATTCACCACTTGCCACAGCGCCTTCAGGCTGGCGGATGTCTCGACGCTAAACCCGGCCTGTTTGGCGAAATAGCCGTATTCCGGTCGCCAGCGGGCAAAGGCCTGCGCGTCGTATCCCCACTCGCTGGAGTCGACCAGTTTCTCTTCTTCCTTCAGCGTGCTGCGTACCGCATCGTCAAAGGCGATGAGCTTTTGGGGGATCAATGCCCTCAGTTCGGTGTCATCGGCCAGCAGATCGTGTTTCAGGCCCTGTATCAGCGCCTGGGCGGTCGTCGGTGGAACCGAGGTGATCACATTTAAAAACCACACTGAAATCCAGCGGGTCGGGAAAGGGATGGGGATAAGCAGGCGATGCTTGCCGCTGACCGCCATAAAATGTTCGAACTGCTCTTGATAGCTTAATCCCTGCGGCCCCGCCGCTTCGAGTACGCGGTGGCCGTTTGCCGGGTGCGCCAGCAGCGCAACTAAATAGTACAGCAGATTCTCCAGTGCAATCGGTGTGGTACGCGATCGTACCCAGCGCGGCGGGGTGAGTACCGGCAGGTTGTAGACCATATCACGCATCACCTCAAAGGCCGCAGAGCCCGCGCCGACGATAATACCCGCCCGTAACTCCGTAACCGGGACGCCGGATTCGCGCAACGTGTCAGCCGTTATCTGCCGTGCGCGCAGGTGATCGGACTGTTCATGTTTGGGGGCCTGTAAGGAACTCAGGAAAATCAGCTGGTTGACGGGCGTATGGCGCAGGGCATCGCGGACATTCTGCGCCACTTGACGCTCGTGAGCGATAAAATCACCGCCTTCACCCATCCCGTGCACCAGGTAATAGACCGTATCAACGTCGGCTAGCAGCGGCGTCAGGGTATCTGGTTCGTTTAAATCAACCTTATGACAACTGACGCTGGGCAGTTGCTGTTTGTCCAGTCGCTCGATGCGACGTGCCGCCGCCAGCACCTGATGCCCTTGCTGGCTGAGCGCTTTTACCAGATGTTGACCAATGTAACCACTGGCGCCAAGTACCAAAATCCGTTGCGGCACGCCGGTCTCCTTAGCGGTTTAAAAAAGCACGCCAGTGAGCGGCGACTTCAGCAAGTTGTTCACGCGAAACGTCCAGATGCATCACCAGACGCACAATCGGCGAGGCGTTAATCAGCACGTCTTTAGATTTCATGTACTCGCCCAGCGCAGCAGCGTGTTCTTCACCCACTCGGACAAACAGCATATTGGTGTCGTGACGCATAACGTCGGCACCCGCTTCACGCAATTGTTCTGCCATCCAGGCAGCGTTGTCGTGATCAATTTGCAAACGCGCCACGTTATTTTTGAGCGCATACAGCCCGGCAGCCCCCAGAATACCGGCCTGGCGCATACCGCCGCCGGTCATCTTGCGCCAGCGAATCGCACGTTTGATGTAATCATGGCTGCCGACCAGCAGTGACCCGACCGGCGTCCCCAGCCCTTTGGAGAGGCAAATGGTGAACGAGTCACAATATTGGGTGACGTCCTTAAGCTCACAACCGTAGGCGACGATGGCGTTAAAAATACGCGCGCCGTCAACGTGCAGCGCCAGATTTCGTTCGCGGGTGAATTCCCAGGCCTCCTTCAAATACTCACGCGGCAGCACTTTACCGTTATGGGTGTTTTCCAGACTGAGCAGGCGGGTACGGGCAAAATGAATATCATCGGCTTTGATTTTAGCGGCGACTTTGTCCAGCGGCAGCGTGCCATCCGGCGCGGCGTCGATAGGCTGTGGCTGAATGCTGCCGAGCACCGCGGCACCACCGGCTTCGTATAAATAGTTATGCGCGCCCTGGCCTGCGATGTACTCCTCGCCGCGCTGACAGTGGCTGAGCAGCGCCACCAGATTTGCCTGGGTGCCGGTCGGTAAGAAAATAGCCGCTTCTTTACCAGAAAGTTCAGCGGCATACTGCTGAAGGGCATTGACGGTAGGGTCGTCGCCGTAGACGTCGTCCCCGACCGGGGCCGCCATCATCTCTTCCAGCATGGCGCGACTCGGGCGGGTGACAGTATCACTACGTAGGTCGATCACGGGCATTCCTTTTTAAGTGAGGTAATGCCCACTGTTTTACCTTAGCCAGTTGGTTTTCGCCAGTTCGATCACTTCATCACCGCGTCCGCTGATGATAGCGCGCAGCATATACAGGCTGAAACCCTTCGCTTGTTCGAGTTTGATTTGCGGCGGTATGGCGAGCTCTTCTTTCGCGACCACCACGTCGACCAGCACCGGGCCATCAATCGACAGCGCTCTTTGCAGCGCCTCATCGACGTCCGACGATTTTTCCACGCGGATACCGGTGATCCCGCAGGCTTCGGCAATGCGGGCAAAGTTGGTGTCGTGCAGTTCCGTTCCGTCGGTCAGATACCCACCGGCCTTCATCTCCATTGCGACAAAGCCCAGCACGCTGTTATTGAACACGATGATTTTCACCGGCAGCTTCATCTGCACCACCGAAAGAAAATCGCCCATCAGCATGCTGAAGCCGCCGTCGCCGCACATGGCGACCACCTGGCGTCCGGGTTCCGTTGCCTGTGCACCCAGCGCCTGCGGCATGGCGTTCGCCATCGACCCGTGATTAAACGACCCGAGCAGGCGGCGCTTGCCGTTCATTTTCAGATAGCGCGCGGCCCACACCGTGGGGGTGCCGACATCGCAGGTAAAGATGGCGTCATCAGCGGCGAAGTGGCTGATTTGCTGCGCCAGATACTGCGGGTGAATGGCTTTTTCGCTGGGTTTGGCTAAATCATCCAGTCCTTTGCGCGCATCGCGATAATCACTCAGGGCCTTATCGAGGAATTTACGGTCGGTTTTTTCTTCTACGAGCGGCAGCAGGGCACGCAGCGTGGCTTTGATATCCCCCACCAGCGCCATATCCACCTTGCTGTGCGCACCAATGCTTGCCGGATTGATATCAATCTGAATAATTTTTGCGTCGGTGGGGTAGAAGGGACGGTAGGGGAACTGGGTGCCCAGTAAAAGCAGCGTGTCGGCATTCATCATGGTATGAAAACCGGATGAAAAACCGATCAGTCCGGTCATACCCACATCGTAGGGGTTGTCATATTCGACGTGCTCTTTGCCGCGCAGGGCGTGGACAATCGGCGCTTTGATTTTTGCGGCAAACTCCACCAGCTCTTTGTGCGCATCCGCGCAACCACTGCCGCACATCAGCGCAATGTTGCTGGAATAGCGCAGCAGTTGCGCCAGTTTTCTCATCTCTTCTTCCGCCGGGGTAACCACCGGTAACGGCGCATGATACCAGTGCGTGCTGGCACTTTCCGGCGCGGCTTTCAGCGCAACATCGCCCGGGAGCACGACGACTGACACACCGCGGTTTAACACCGCTTTGCGCATGGCAATCGCCAGCACCTGTGGGATCTGTTCAGGGCTGGAAACCAGCTCGCAATAGTGGCTACATTCGCGGAACAACTCTTGCGGGTGGGTCTCCTGAAAATAGCCGCTGCCAATTTCACTGGAGGGGATATGTGCGGCAATCGCCAGCACTGGGACATGGTTGCGGTGGCAATCAAACAGGCCGTTAATCAGGTGCAAGTTTCCCGGTCCACATGAACCGGCACACACCGCCAGTTCACCGGTCAGTTGCGCTTCCGCGCCTGCGGCGAAGGCGGCAACTTCTTCATGCCGGGTAGGCATCCAGTCGATCGTTCCCATGCGATTGAGACTGTCACTAAGACCATTCAGTGAATCACCCGTTACGCCCCAAATACGTTTCACACCAGCCTGTTCAAGCGTTTTAGCAATAAAAGCGGCAACCGTTTGTTTCATGGTTTTCCATCTCCTTTAATGTGATACCGGTTACAAGTTTAGATGAAGATAATAGTTATGCTTCTCATTACCCCTTATTTTCGGCAGCTTACATTTGACGAAGATAACGCGTAGCTTGACTGTGGACATGGCAAACAAGGAACGAATTCAAATGGTTACGAACTTATTAAATGCAGTAAATCGCATGCTGACGCATGAGGACTTTGGCAAGTTTTTGTTACGCCTGGCGGTGGGGGGACTGATGCTGTTTCACGGTCTGCATAAACTGTTTGCCGGAATTGATGGCATTAGCGGCATGCTAATAGCGAAAGGTTTTCCGGGTTTCATTGCCTACGGCGTTTTGCTTGGCGAAGTGCTGGCACCGTGCCTGATTATTCTCGGCATTCTGACGCGTCCGGCTGCATTAGGGTTGGCATTGACTATGGTTGTCGCGTGGCTGATGGTTGGAATGGGTGAAACCTGGTCGTTGGATAAAACCGGCGCATGGGCTATTGAAAGCCTGGTGTATTTCTTTATTGGCGCACTGGCGGTGGCATTTTTGGGTGCCGGAAAATACGCGTTGGGCGGTCAGTCGGCCTGGCGCTAGTTTACCATCGGACGACAAATGCGGAGGCGACAACGTAGTTACATTGCTGCTCGCCTCCTGATTCTATCAGGTCGTTAGTCTTCCTCGTTACGGTCCCAGCGTTTTCGCCGACGTCCCACCGTGCCTTGTGTCAGGGCGTTTGCCATCGCTGCGCCGATTTCAGCGCTGACGACCAGACCCTGAATAAAAGGGCGGTCGTGCATTAGCCATGGCAGCCCGCCAAAGGCGATGCGACCACAGGCGTCCTTTGGCGCACGCAGCGTATAATTTTCGCTGATATCCGGGATCTCATCACCACAGGCGAGGAGTTGATGGCGCAACGTGGGGAACGGGATATCTTTGCTCTTCAACGCTTTTTGCCCTCGGGCATCAATAAACACATCAAATTCGCTACGCTGATTGTTGTGGTAAATAACCGTCATACCTTGCTCATTTTGGCGTTGATAATCCGAGCCCAGCGCGAGGATTTCAATTAACCCGGCCTCATGCAGCGCCAGCAGGCGGCGAATGGATTCCGAAGGGATCGCCGCATAGTTATCGATAAACACGCGTGCCAGACCGTGCTTGAAGCGTTCTCTGTCGCCATCGTCAAGATGAGGCACGACCTGTTCGATGACCTCATGCAGCCGCAGCAGGGTATAGCGCCACGTGACGGTGCGTTGCTCCCGCTTGTTGCGTTCGACTTCCTGCAGGTTGCGTTTCGCCCAGTCAAAAGCATTGTGCTGAATTCGGTCAGCAAAATAGATGTCAGAAAACGTATCTGCCGTCAGCGTCTCAAGCGCTATCTGCTGGCTCCACTGCGGTGCCGCGTCTTGCAGCTGTTTGACGATAAGCGAGAAGAGGCGATCCAGTAATCCGCGTTGGCCCTGTTCAATGACGTGTTCAATCGCCTGACCGGTGGCGATGTTCAGCGGTTCATAAGGGAGAGGGCAGTAAAAATCGGCCTCCGGCAGCACACCGCTGCGTGACATCAGAGTCAACTTCAGGCTTTGACTACCGGGTTTGCGCGTAAAATGGAGGGTGTTATCAGCATCGGTGGTGAAGGCGCCATGTTGACTGACCACGGCTACTGCCGCATCGATAGCGCTTAACGACGTACCCAGAATGCCCACTCTGCAGGCGTTAATTTGTGCGTCCATCAGGCCGGTCCACGGGCTGGGGAAAAACTCACGTGGTGTGTCGTCTCCCTCAGGCCACAGATGGCCGGTGGCGATAACTGCAAAATCCACCTCGACAGGTTGTGGTGCGTGGTTTACCCACAACGTAACACCCTGCGGGTTTGCGCGCAGATCGGTGACTTCGCTGGATTCATGAACACAAACCTCAAAACCGGACTCACGGGCTTTATCGACAATGGCTAAAAAGCGATCGCGAAAATAGTCGCCAAGGATCACGCGGGGTAAAAATTGCCGTTCATGCAACGACGTGCGTTCAATACCAAATTGTGTCAGGTAGTCATCGCTTTGGTTTTGTAGCCACGTCAGATAGGTGATGTAAATCGGCAGGATTTCAATACTGGCAATATTCGCCAGCATATGGTCCGCGTTATTGTCGTTGTTGTAAGGCATGCCCACACCCGCTTCTTCCGCTTGCTCGTAGAGTTGCACGGTCATCGGTTCACCGCGTTCAATCAGGGCATGGAAGGTATAGATTCCAGTGGGGCCGACGCCGACGATGGCCACTTTTTTCATGGGGATCCTTTTTTGAAAAGCTCGACGATGGTCGGGGATATTGATTAGTTTGTGAATGTTAATTGTGGTTGAAAAATTGAGGGGTGAAATGTTTATGCTCACCTTTTTGCGACTACGATCCCCACACAGATTCATCAATTTCTCAGTAACCTGTTAAAAATAAAAGTCTTTACGCCATGGGTTATGTACCTAACCGCGTACCAGCACGCCTGCGCTGAAGTTGAGCGGCAAGGGGGTGCGGGAGGCCGGGTTTGATACCGAAGTTGGCGGTGAAAGCAGTGGGATAAAGGAAGGCGCGGTATCAGGGGGCATCCCCGAGTAGCCCGGACGAGGCGCATAAGTACCGACTCCGGGATGTTCCTGGCGTCGCTTTGTTCGGCCGGGCTACCCGAAGATACTTTTGTCAGCAATCTGAACCCAGCGATTGGCTGGATTTTTTAGGCGGCGGTGTTGATGTTGGAAAATGTCGAACTCAAGAAGACCTTTACGAAGAGTACCAATTTTTTCAAAAATTTTAGTGATTGATGGCAGTCTGCTTTGAGCAAAGAGAAGACGATAAACGCAGTTGACGTGGCAAGAAAAAGTATTCTCAATGTGTACTTGCAGACTGCAATTTATGTTTAGATGAACATCCGAAATAAGAGTTTAAATTTTATTTAAGAGGGAAGATATGCGTACTCGCCCTGCCTCTCGATTGATAGTCCTTTCACCTGAAAATCATGTTCTGCTCTTCAGGTTCTGCCATAAAGATGATGCTCTGGAAGGGAAAACATACTGGGCAACGCCAGGGGGAGGACTTGAGCACAACGAGTCTTTTGAGCAGGCGGCGTTACGTGAATTATTTGAAGAAACGGGCCTGACAAGAAGAACTACAGGATCACAAATAGCCTCCAGAACCTTCCCTATGATGCTGCCAAGTGGTGAAAACGTTCTTGCTGAAGAACGTTTCTTTATTATTAGTGCAGATAAATCAGATATTGACCGATCAGGTTGGAGTAACAACGAAAAAGAAGTCATTCGCGATCACTACTGGTGGAACTTAGAAGAGCTCAGACAGACCAATGAAATTATCTTCCCACTCGATTTGATAATTAACATACTTGAAGGCTTTCCCAGCACTTAACCCTCTGAACGGCTTGGATTTCGCTTCTGGAATGAAGCGGCCCTTGAAGAGTCGTGAAGTCTACTGATATTACTGGCACCCAGGCCCATAAACTTCACTTCATCGACAAATGGCGTAAAACGTGAAGCGGATTGTTGCAAAAAAGGCGTCTTCAATATGAATCCCTATGAACATCAATACAGGCAACTGATAGCAAACGGAGCTGTCGCTTGGGCTGGCGAAGGTTATATTAGGGCAAAAAAACAGCAGGAAAACATCTTTCATTGGCTCAATTTACATCACTATTTACCCCGGTCAGGTGCGCCGGTACTTGAAATGGGGTGTGGTAACGGAGCTATGGCATCACAGTCCCTTGCTGAACGAGGGTATTCTGTGTGGGGTGTGGATTTTTCTGAGACTGCTATCAGATGGGCAGAAAAGCGTTTTCAGCAAGCTGGTATCTCCGCACAATTTTTTGTCGGAAATGTTTGCTGTATACATCAATGTAAGGGCTCAACGTTTGAGTTGATTATTGACGGCAGTTGTTTGCATTGCCTGATAGATAATGACCGGGTTCTCTTTTTCGCAGAGGTGAAGAGATTGCTCAAACCCGGAGGTCGTTTTGTGATCAGTTCCATGTGCGGAACCCCCGGTTATTCGGCCGACATTAGTTCTTATGATCCGGTCAGGCACCATTTAGTGAAAGATGGTCAACCCTGGCGTACTCTGAAACCACTCCCGGCTTTAATTGATGAGATACAGAAAGCACAATTTAACGTGCTTGCAATAAGAGTGAATAACAATGTGTGGTGGGATCATGCCACACTGGTATGTTCGGTGAACTCATCACTCGGTGATTTGCAACAAGAATCGAGTGGTTAAAAGCTGACTTTGGATCCGCTTTGAGCAAGAGGCGGACATCAGCGGCAATTTTACTCAGGATTCTATATCCTCAGAGGATATCACTGCCTGATCATCAAAACTAAACTGTCTCAAGCATGGAATAAGACAAATGGATATAAGGACAAGATTAGCTCTATCCACTGATATAGAGGGTATTTTTGAAGTCAGAACTTCGGTTAAAGAAAATCATCTCAGTCGAGAAGAAATGGAGCAGATGGGAATTACCGAGAGCGCTGTCACCGATATGATTGAGAAAAGTCATTGCGCATGGGTTGCCGTAGATGACGGAAAAGTGATTGGTTTCTCGATGATTTTGCCAGATGAAGGATGTCTTTTTGCGGTCTTTGTTCTCCCTGAATATGAAGGCAGAGGTGTAGGTCGCAGCCTTGTTGACCTCGCAGAGCAGGAATTATTCAAACACCATAAGGCAGTCTGGCTTGAAACCGACAAAAACAGTCGTGCGGCAAAATTTTACATGCGACTGGGCTGGGTTAAAAAAGAAAATATTAGTGAATCTGATATTAGATTGGAGAAACCCCGCTGCGTTTAAGCAAAGATCCTCTTCTTTAATATCCGCTCCTGGCACGCAGCGGACATTGCTGACTGAGCTGAAGGTCCGCTGTGAGTGAGGAGCGGACGAAAGTGGTCTCCTCAATGAGGATTTGTCTTTCTATTTTGTAGTAATTTTTTTTGCGTTCACGCGCGTAGTGCCCCATTCAAAACATACTGTTTCTGTCAGCACAGCAAGCAGATGCCTCTAAGGTTTTATGCTACATAATTCCATAGAGTGATGGATTAATGTAGAATCAGACATTAAATAAACGACACTTACCTACCCTTTCAGCAAGCAGTTCCCAGCAGAAGTGAAGGCTGATGGGTATCATTTCCTTACTTAACACCTGAGCACGCGAAACTATGACTAGCGAATTAGATTCACATTTTTTTGATAAAGCCTCTGATATCGCAAAATCACTCGGCAATGGCAGACGCATGCAGTTACTTGAATTGCTGTCTCATGGTGAAAAGTCTGTAGAAAGACTGGCGATTAGTCTCGATGTCGGAATCACTTCAGTTTCTGCTCACCTGCAGATCCTGAAAAATGCAGGTGTTGTTCGCGCCCGCAAGGACGGTGTTAAAGTATTCTATTCAATCGCTGATAAAGGAGTTTCACAGCTCCTCGATCACGTAAAGAATATTACAGCAAAGATAGGTTATCCCGAGACGGAGACCGCCCTGCATATGGTTTCAGAACATTCGATATCCCTTCATCAATTAATCAATAAGTTAGATGCAGGTAATTGTGTATTAGTTGATGTTCGCCCAAAAGATGAGTTCGAAACCTTCCATATTCCAGGAGCGCAATCTGTTCCGGTTGAGGATGTGAGTGACTGGGCACTCAATTTTAATGATAACCATGAAGTGATCATTTACTGCCGAGGCATTTACTGCCTTCTCTCGATTGCGGCAATGCAAACCCTTACCGCCAAGGGGATTACGTGTTCAATCTATCCTCAAGGTATCAGTGAATGGCGACGAGCAGGTTTTCCTGTTGAAGGAGCATTCGCGTAAGTTTTTTTATCTTAATTAACAACGATATATTTGATTTGGGGTGTTTGGCTCATCACTGCATCCATTATTCCATTATTCCATTGTTCAATGGAATAATGGATGTTATGGTTGTTGCCTTGGCACAACCCTGAGCACTCTGGGTGTACGAATTGTATTACTACTTAAATTTGGACTTTCTGAATGGTATCTGAAGCGATTTCACTCATGGTGGGAGCCGGTATTGTTGCGACAATTGTCAGCGATCTGGTATCAAAATTTGTTTTCGGTAAAAGCCACTGGAACTTGGTTGGCCGGTGGGTTGCAGGTATTCCCCATGGAAAACTTATAAATACTGAAATAAGCGAGAGTCCCTCTGCGGTCTTTGTTCCACGGTGACGTGTTCATACTCAAATCTCCTGCAATGTGGGAGATTTAAGTATGGTTGTCCCTCAGAGCGAAATTTAGTCATTCGCACCCTGATAGTTACACTTTTTAGTTATTCAGGATAAGATGTAGTTATTCAAACCATCACAGGTATATTGCAGCTTCATCGCATCAATAAATATTCAGGAGAAGTCAATGCCATCAGTTTTACAACATCGTTTCATTCTTACAGGTGGCCCAGGGTCAGGCAAAAGTACGATAATTGATACGATTATAAAACGAGGGTTTTGGTGTTCTAAAGAAGCTGGAAGAGGTGTGATACAAGACCAGGTTAACATCGGCGGCGATGCATTACCGTGGGCCAACCAGGCTGCATTTGCAGAGCTGATGCTATCCTGGGAAATGCGTTCGTGGCATGAAGCGGAGGGGCAAACACAACCCTGCTTCTTTGATCGTGGTGTTCCTGATATTGCGGGTTATTTACGTCTTTCTGAGCTTACCATACCGAGGCATCTGGAGAACGCCATCGAGAAATTTCGCTATAACCGAATCGTATTTATTGCACCACCCTGGCGTGACATATATGTACAGGACACAGAGCGCAAACAATCTTTCGATGTTGCCATCGCGACATATCACGCAATGGTGAAAACCTATCGTAGGTATGACTATCAGTTGATTGAATTACCATGCGCTTCAGTAGAGGAGCGTGTGGATTTTATCCTTTCTAATATATAGCACATCAAATATAGCCTAAATGTTTAAAAATTCTCTGATAGATATCGTGTACCACTTTACTTTTATTTTCATGATATTTTTGAATGTCAAAGCTGCAACCTTTAACTGCCTCAAATTTGGCATCAGCGTACAGTTTACAGTCTTTTTCTGACTGTCTAAGCCAATCTCGAAAAAGCAAATGCCGATCTGTTTCAGGGGTGTCCCGAGTAAAAATATGTAGGTTAACTCTAGGATTTTCATAATGAAAAAGTCGATGGCCATGAAAGCGGGGTTCACGAACAATGAGTTCGTATCCAAGGTTTTCAAGTGCTAATAAATATATTCCTTCATCCGCAGCATCGGCAACCGTCACGTCAATATCAATAACGGGTTTAGCGGCCAGACCAGGTACTGCCGTGGAACCCACATGATCAATTTTTAGTAGATTCGAACCTAATTTATTCTTAATTTTAGATTCGAATGCTGAATATATTTCCGGCCACGAGGGATCATAAACAACGACCGTAATATTCTCAATCGGCGGTACACCATTAACAAAGTAGCTGTCCTGAGGGTCGATGACATAATGCTCCATCATCTCTTTTTTGCTAATCATAAACTGATACCCATAGATCATTCAAATTATGAACAATAGTGTACAGGACATGGGGTTGGATGTCTCTCAAGCGACCGCTTTTGGCTGTGAGTTCAATGGGTCGATGCAACGCTATCCTTAATCAAGGGGGACGTTGCCATGAAACGAAGAACTCACAGCACAAAGCGAACTGTCATAGGTGGAATGTCCGCTCTTGGCACATAGCAGACAATCACCTCAACATACACAACCTGCAAACCAACATACGTGCCTCACAAGCAAAAAAAAGGCTGCCCAGCATAACCAGGCAGCCTTTTAATCTCAGATGCTCAGCAACTACGCCAGCACTAAATCACCCTGCGGGTGACAGGAGCAGGCCAGTACGTAGCCTTCGGCGACTTCCGCATCGGTTAGCGTCATGGTGCTGGAAACCGTGTAGTTACCATCAACCACTTTGGTTTTGCAGCAGCCGCACACGCCTGCACGGCATGCGGCGACAACCGGCACTTTATTGCTTTCCAGTGCTTCCAGTAGCGTGCTGCCTACCGGCGCATAAAATTCTTTTGCCGGTTGTAGCTTGGTGAACTTCAGACCACTGGTGGCGGCTTCCGCTACCGGCGTGAAGAACTGTTCTTTAAAGAAGCGCGTTACGCCGAGCGCTTTCACTTCTTTTTCGACCAGATCCATGTACGGAGCAGGGCCGCAAGTCATCACGGTACGTGAAGTTAAGTCCGGTACGCTTTTCAGCAGGTCGGTGGTCAGTCGGCCAGAAACAAAGCCATGGGTGGCATTGTTTTCAGCGACCAGCGTCACCGGATACTCGCGCCATTCGTCGGCAAAAATGACATCTTCCGGCGAACGAACGTTAAAGATCACCTGCACATCGGCCTGCGGACGGTACTTCGCCAACCAGCGACGCATCGACATGATAGGCGTCACGCCACAGCCGGCCGCCAGCATCAGGAACTTGTCTTCTGCTTTATCTTCACAGGTAAACTCACCCATGGCATCAGACAGCCAGATATAGTCGCCGCGCTTCACGTCACGGGTTAGCCACTGTGAACCCGCACCGTCGTCAATGCGGCGGACGGTCAGCGTGATGTACTCGCTAACGCCTGGCGTTGAAGAGATGGTGTAGGCACGCAGCGTCTCCGCTGAGTTACGTACGCTGACCAGTGCATACTGCCCGGCACGATAAGGATAATAATCGTGGCACAGCAACGAAATCGTCCATACATCCGGCGTTTCCTGATGGATGTGATGAACCTGCATCCGCCACGGGCACTGATGGGTTGGCATTGTCATGACTTAACTCCTTACGCGCTCAGCAGCTGCTTCATGTCTTCTTCAACGGTGGTCACGGAACGCAGACCGAATTTCTCGTTGAGCACAGCCAGCAGGTCCGGCGTGAAGAAGCCCGGTGCAGTCGGGCCAGTGACGATATTTTTCACGCCCAGAGACAGCAGGGTCAGCAGAATAACAATCGCTTTCTGTTCGAACCAGGAGAGCACCAGAGACAGCGGCAGGTCGTTCACGCCACAGCCCAGTTTCTCAGCCAGGGTCACCGCCAGGATGATGGCAGAGTATGCATCGTTACACTGACCGGCATCAACCAGACGCGGCAGACCTTCGATATCACCGAAATCCAGTTTGTTGAAACGGTATTTACCACAGGCCAGGGTCAGGATCAGGCAGTCGTCCGGTACGCTGGTGGCGAAATCGGTGAAGTAGTTACGTTCGCCGCGTGCGCCATCGCAACCGCCGACCAGGAAGATGTGACGCAGTTTTTCGCGGCTCACCAGGTCGATCAGCGTATCAGCAGCACCCAGCAGCGTCTGACGACCGAAACCTACGGTGATCAGGTGCGGGATTTCGCTGTACGGGAAGCCTGCCATTTGTTGTGCCTGCGCGATAACCGGACCAAAGTTGTCGCCTTCGAGGTGGCTCACACCCGGCCAACCGACGATGCTACGGGTCCAGATGCGGTCGTCGTATGCACCAACGGTTGGATCGATGATGCAGTTAGAGGTCATCACGATTGGGCCAGGGAAGCGGGCGAACTCAACCTGCTGATTCTGCCAGCCACTGCCGTAGTTACCGATCAGGTGTTTGAATTTACGCAGTTCCGGATAGCCGTGTGCTGGCAGCATTTCACCGTGGGTGTAGACGTTAACGCCGGTGCCTTCGGTCTGCTCCAGCAGATTGTATAAATCTTTCAGGTCGTGACCTGAAATCAGGATGCATTTACCTTCGGTCGCTTTAACGTTGACCTGAGTTGGGGTTGGGTGACCGTATTTGGTGGTTTCACCGGCATCCAGAATGCTCATCACTTTGAAGTTCATCTGGCCGATTTCCATAGAGCACTCCAGCAGAGCGTTCATATCGGAAGGCCAGGTACCCAGCCACGCCATGATTTTGTGGTACTGCGCGTAGATATCGTTGTCGTACTGACCCAGAACGTGCGCGTGCTCCATGTAAGCTGCCGCACCTTTCAGGCCGTACAGGCACAGCAGACGCAGGCCGAGAATGTTCTCGCCGATAGTCGCTTTGTCTTTGTTCGGGGTAAATTCAGCCGCCTGGCGCTGCAGGTCGCCCAAATCGTCGCTCACCAGCTGCAGGTCAGCCATTGGGTTTTCAACCGTTGCGTTGGCATCAATGTTCAGACACTGCGCTTTCAGGGCGTCACGCATGGCAATGGCTTCACGGGCATAGCCGACGATACGTGGAGAGTCGAAGTTAACGTTGGTCAGGGTAGAGAAGAATGCGCGCGGGGCAAAGTTATCCACTTCATGATCGATGATACCGTATTCACGCGCTTTAACAGCCCATGCAGACAGACCTTGTAGGGAAGCAATCAGCAGATCCTGCAGATCGGAGGTTTCTGCTGTTTTACCGCACATACCTTGCGCGTAAGAGCAGCCGTTCCCTGCCGGAGTACGGATGGTTTGTTCACATTGCACACAAAACATGGTCACACCTTTTAAAGTTATATTTAATATACATGTTTAAGGTTATGCCTGCGCGCGAAGGGATTAAAGGGATTTCTGCTACTACTTGCAGGGAGATTGATTTAGCGCAATTTTGGCGGTAGGTGACTACCGCCAGAGGGGTATTTGTGCTGTATCAGGCGGAGAAAAAGGCCATCAACAAAGGCACTAGCAGACTAAGAATAAAGCCGTGAACGATGGCCGCAGGTACCATTTCCAGCCCGCCGCTGCGTTGTAAAACGGGTAGGGTGAAATCCATTGAGGTGGCGCCACACAGTCCTAATGCGGTGGAACGACTGCGGCCGACTAAGCCCGGAATCAGCATAATGGCGATCAGCTCACGAGCCAGATCGTTGAAGAAGGCGGCGCTGCCAATGACGGGACCGAATGACTCGGTCAACAGAATGCCGGACAGGGAATACCAGCCAAAACCCGAGGCCATCGCCAGCGCGGTTTTCAGCGGCAGTCCGAGGATCAGCGCATTAATCACGCCAGCCAGCATTGAACTTGCCACCACGACGACGGCCACAATCATCCCCCTACGATTCAGCACAATCTGTTTTAAGGTCATGCCGCTGTTACGCAGTTGGATACCGACCAGGAACAATAAAAAGATCAGCGTATATTCGCTGGCTTCGGTGGCGTGCTGTAAGAATGAGAACCCGGTGAGTCCCAGCAGAAACCCCAGCACAACAACGCCACAAAGTTGTAGCGACTCCAGCGCCATGGCAATGCGTGATGGCAGCTTTTCCTGCCGATGGTTGTGCCGCCAGGGAAGTGAACGCTCGAGCCACAACAGCGCGGCGATATTACATAGCAGAATGACCGTCACGCTGACCGCAGAATAATGCAATATCGATAACAGATTGCTGGCGAGATTATCCAGAAACGCCAGACTGATACCCATAAAGAAGAGAATAAGGTAAACGATCCAACTCAACAGGCGATTGATGAGTTTTAATGCCGCTCTGTGCCTAAGCGGAATAAGATAGCCCACAATAAGTGGAATCAGAATGATTAACAGCCCTGAAAACATGAAAACCCGGTCCTTGCTGAGAAGTAAGACGAAATGCGCCACTATAACCTAAATAATTCAAGTTGCAGGAAGGCGGCAAGGGAGTGAATCCCCGGGAGCGTACATAAGTACGTGACTGGGGGGAAAGAGCGCAGCCAACACATCTGCAACTTGAAGTATGACGGGTATACACACTACTGAAAGCAAAGAGGGGAGTAAAGTTGCAAATAAAAGGAAATAAAGCGGGGAGGAAAAGACCTGACGTAATGCCAGGTCTTTTTCGTTATCGATTAATCACGTTTTTCCAGCAGCGTGCGATAAATAAGGCCACCGAGGATCCCGCCGATAATCGGCATAACCCAGAACAGCCACAGCTGTTGTAACGCCCAACCGCCCTGGAAGAGGGCTACCGCGGTGCTACGCGCCGGGTTTACAGAGGTGTTAGTTACCGGAATACTGATCAGGTGAATCAGGGTCAGTGCCAGACCAATAGCAATCGGTGCAAAACCTGCCGGAGCATGTTTATCCGTGGCGCCATGGATCACTAACAAGAAACCTGCGGTCAGCACAATTTCAATAACAATGGCAGAAAGCATGGAATAACCGCCTGGCGAATGTTCGCCATAGCCGTTTGATGCAAAACCGCTGGCCGTGGCGTCAAAGCCTGCTTTACCGCTGGCGATCAGATACAGCACCGCTGCCGCAACAATCCCGCCGATAACCTGCGCAACAACATAACCAATCACGTCTTTTGCCGGAAAGCGACCGCCCGCCCATAGGCCTAATGTCACGGCCGGGTTAAAATGGCCGCCTGAAATATGTCCCACGGCGTATGCCATGGTTAATACTGTCAGACCGAATGCCAGTGCGACACCGGCAAAACCAATTCCTAACTCCGGGAATGCTGCGGCCAGCACGGCACTTCCGCACCCACCAAACACAAGCCAAAACGTACCGAAGAATTCAGCTGCTAATTTCCTGAACATAACCACCTCAATTAAAAGTTCCGGGTTCGTTTTCCTGGCCCGGTATTTCATCGCTAAAAGGGACGATGATTAAAGAGCGTGTATTCTAGGGAAGGTGCGAACAAGTTCCTGAT
>NZ_SZWP01000064.1:0-31854 GCF_005280825.1 Citrobacter sp. wls829 | reverse complement strand
CAGGAACTTGTTCGCACCTTCCCTAACGAAAAGTATATTGGTCATAATGTCTATAACCGAACATCTTCTCGTTTAAAGCAGCGTCTTATCCACAACCCACAGCATGAATGGATAAGATGTGAAAATGCTTTTGAAGCTATTATTTCTCCTGAGTTATTTTTACACGCGCAGACTGTTATTAGTAATAGAAGTATACATCTTAGTAATGATGATTTACTTGGTAAACTTTCCGAGCTTTTTAAAACAAAAGGGAAACTATCCGGCATAATTATAGATGAAGATGATGATACACCATCCTCATCAGTTTATAGGAAACGTTTTGGCGGTCTTTTACAAGCTTATAAATTAATTAACTATAAACCAAAACATGATTATGACTATTTACGGATTAACTCCTTGTTAAGAGAAAAGTATCATAGCTTAGTTGATAACCTAATTTCTGATATTACAGAACAAGGTTCTTATGTTGATTATGATGCGGAGTCTAAATTATTTAGTATTAATGATGAAGTTAAAATGTCAGTAGTTATCTCCCGTTGTTTCATGAATAACTCGAGAAAGAGATGGAGAATCCGGTTTGAGCGTAAGTTTAGCTATGATATTTGTATCGTTGTTAGACTTGATAGTCAAAATGTTAACACGAAAGATTACTATATATTCCCTTCAATAGAGTTATTAGATAATCAGTTTGTTTTTGAAGAGTTAAATCCTTACCAGTTAGAGTTTTATCGATATGATGACTTGATACCTTTTTTGCAAATCCTTAAACGCGATGTTTTTTAAAAGGAATTCACTGATGAATGAATATGAAGAAATAATTCTTATAGATATCTCAGAGATCAGGATTGTTAATCCACGTTCAAGAAGCAAATCTATTCACGATGAACTTGTTGAAAGTATAAAAAACATAGGGCTAAAAAAACCTATTACGGTTAGGTTATCTGACTCAACCTGTAAGACGTATGTGTACGATTTGATTTGTGGGCAAGGGCGGATTGAGGCTTATGAAATACTAGGTGAAAAACAAATCCCAGCAATAGTAAAGTCAGTTGATCATGAAGATGGTCATATCATGAGTCTTGCAGAAAATATTGCTCGAAGAAAACCACGTTCGACAGAGCTTCTCAACAGCATAATAGAATTAAAGAATAAAGGTTTTACTGAGTTAGAGATTGCTAATAAAATTGGTCGTTCTAAAAATTGGGTATCTTCTATTGTATCATTAAAAGAAAATGGTGAAGATAAATTACTTTCTGCTGTTGAGTCTGGCAGAATACCGATATATATAGCGGTAGAAATATCAAGAGCTAAAGGAGTTGATATACAGCACCTTCTTTTAGAAGGCTTTAATTCTGGTGAGCTTAACTCAAAGCAGATAGGTGCAATTAAAAGGATCTTATCTCAGAGAGAAACATCAGGTAAGGGAAGTGATAATAATTCTTTTGTTCAGGGGGTAAAAAAGAAGCGGATTACTTCTGAAGAGTTAAAAGAACTTTATCAAGAAAATGTCACAAGGCATAAAATTATTCATACAAGATCTGAGTTTACAATATCCAGCCTAATGGTTGTTAAAGAGATAATGGTTAATTTGTTGAGGAATAGAGAGTTTTCAGAACTTCTATCTGTTGAGAGCCTGAATTCTGTCCCTGCATTTATTCTGGATAATATTGACCCCGAACGAGGTCTTGAAAATGAATAAACCTAACTTCGGTAATAAGTGTTTTATTATTAATGTTTCCGAATTGACATATGGAAAAGATCTGCCAATTAATGTCAAATTAAGCGTTAAATATCTTCAGATACTTTCTACGGTGAAAATAGTTGGTATCATAGAACCCGTAGTTATTTATATTAATAATTTGTCAGAAAAAATAATACTTGATGGTCACTTAAGAGTTGAAGCATTAAAGGATATAGGGCTGACCACTGTGCCTTGTTTGATTTCTGAGGATGAAGAATCTTACAGCTATAACAAGTATGTCAATCGATTACCAGTTATTCAGGAGTATCGTATGATATTACAGGCTGTGGATGCTGGTGTTTCGGAAGAAAAAATTAGTCAATCTCTGAATATATCAGTAGATACACTCCGGGCAAAGTTTAGATTACTTGATGGGATTAGCCCTGAAACTACCGCTTTATTAGCAAATCAACATGTCCCTCAAACCATATTCTCTATTTTACGTAAAATGAAACCAGAAAGACAGATGGAAGCGGTATCCACAATGATGAGTATAAATAATTTTAGTCGTAAATTTGCTCTATCATTATTACATTACACTCCTGATGATATGCTAATAAATCCGAAAGATTCGAAACTAAAGCAACAAGACATAGCAAAAAATTTTGCCAGAATGGAACGAGAAATGGCTGCTATGGAAATAGAGACTAAACAACTCGAAAATATATATGGAACAAATAATTTAAAGTTGGCAGTGATTATTGGACATATAAAAAGACTACTTTCTAATTATTCTGTATTAAATTGGTTGGTAGATAATAATTCGGATTATCTAGCTCAACTAAAGAAAATTGCTGCTATTGACTCATTGCCAGTGTGTGAAGACGAAGAGTTGCGTTGAATACTACCATACGGACCACCATGGACAGTGCATTTTATGTTGTAGTGTGTTGTTCATAGTTGTGCTATACAATTATTTATAAACCTGAAAGTTTCAGGGAAATAAATTTGACAATAGATGTTTAATATTATATTTAATAAGTGTTCCTTGTGAATATTCACTGCATCGAAGTGTCTGATTGCCCCACGTATGGGGATAAGTGTCCTACCCAATGGGTTGGACACTTAATGGGAAAAAAGGCCCTTTTAGCACTTTTCTAATATGTAATAAGCGTATTTAAAAATCTAATATTTGTGTATTTCTAACTTTTATTTTTACATCTAAACTTCTGGTTCATTGACTTCAGTAGGAATGAACTTAGCGTAAGTCTCTTTTAAATAATTTGTGGCAGAGTCACGATTAATATCAATGTCTAATAAATTACTAAAAAACATCAGTCTGGAACGCGCTTGTCCTATTAACTCACCCCAAGTATATATCCATATTGAAACGTTTCCTTTAGAATATAATTGTCCGTAAGGGCGATCATCTTGAGAAATTCTATCCTGAACTAAAGGAGCTATATCGTTAGATACGGCAATGAAAATCCATTTTGTATTCTGTTTATCAAACCTGCTGTCATTACTGACAGCATAAGCATAACTTTCAACTTGATTTATAACAGATAAATCTATTTTTTGTGTTGGTCTTTTCAGTTCAACAACTAAGTGTTCAAGCTCACCTTCTCTTGGCTGACGTGCTTTGCTAAGTAGCAAATCAACCCTACCTGTGGTTCCATCTTCTCTAACAACAGGCTGTTCTGCATCATAAGTGATACCTATTTTATCAGCATGATATTGTAGAACTTGATTGAGAGTATTTTCGCTACGGGATAAATTGAAATCCTCCCTAAAGAGCCATGCTTCATTTTCTAGGAGTTTGTGTAATTGATCTCTTTCTAAAAATTTCTTTTTTGTTTTGTCATCAAACAATAGTTGTTCCAATCCAGTTAAGAAATTTAATCTATCTGAAACAACTTGTGAAGCTTTTATTATATTGGGTAGAGTCGTCTTTTCTAATAAATTCGCCATTGAGTCCTGATCGTCTGAGCTCATGACCAATACTTCAGATAGAATTTTTCTAACAGAATTTGGATTGTCCTTTAAAGCCTGAGATAGTAATTTAAAGGTGAATTTTTTAATGCTGTTATTAGATTTATTAAAAGAAGTTAGATAGCTTTCGACATTCACAGCTAATATATTGAATACCTTTTGTTCAGCTTCTTCAACACTGCCGGGTAACGGAGAGCGTTCATACGGATAAATATTTTGTTCTTTCCACTCATCTACTATTTTTGCTTTTTGTAAGAATTCTTTGTTGATAAAATGTTTTTTACAAAGTTCAATGACTTTATCTTTTAACCCTTTAATGCCAGATTCTAAACTTCCAAGCGAAAGGACATTTTCTTCAAATTTCTTCTTAATAAATGAGGACTTTATATATACTGTGAAATCTACGCCATATGATCTAACAAGTTTTCCTGCGCTTTCATTGAAAAGTGAAAAGCCATTTTCGTCACAGTAATGAATTTCTCGAGGGGTCTTAAATTTCCATTCTATTATTGAAACAGATACATTTTCTTGGACATATTCTATCTCAACGTCTCCGAGATTATACTCTTTTTTGTCAAGCCACACATCCGAAGGGGTAATATATGCGTTATCATAAAATAACTTTTTATGAGGGTATTCTGTCAGATATAATGCATATTCTTTGGTGATTGATTCTTTAGATGAATCTGTTGCAAGTGAGGATGTTTGTTTTACTAAATTAAAGATCTCAACCTGAGTACCTTTTGTTTTATCATTTGTTTCAGATGGCTCACTGATTTCGAAGCGTTTAATATTATTAGCATTCCCCTTAATGGAGTATTTATAATATTTTCCATTATCTTCTACACAAGTAGACCATATGACCATCTCTCCTAGAGAAAATGCCTTAAAACGTCCTTTACCAAACTGACCATGTAAAGAACGATCCCCATTTCTTTTTGCATCCTTCTTCCAAGACTCACCAAGGCTGCCAAATGAAGATGAGACATTCTTATGAGGAATGCCTTCTCCCTCATCCTGAATGATTATTTTGTCAATGGTATTTGTGTTCTGACATTCCTGAAATAGAACTTTAACTATTAACGATTTGGAATCAAAAGCATTCCATATTATCTCTTTAATTGCTGGAATTGGTTTTGCAGAAGAAATATCTTCTAAATGGTCTTTACCAAGGATGACGTCAATGTTTTTCATTTTATTATCCCGCATATATTTTATGAATATAGTATACGGGATACTCTGACGCCTTTACCAGCTTTGATAAGAAGTTAGGTTATGTTTTATGAGCAAACTCAAATGGCCTGACCATATAGTTTCGGTTGGGATCATGATAATCCGCCCACCAGTGAAGCATTAGGCGACGCTGCTCATGGGTATAAGCAGCGCGAGCGCTGTTGTTTTCCTTGCAGCTCATTTGAAACTCTACCGCGTCTTCTGACTATTACTCAGACTCAATTAGGGCACTGGGGCCAGTGTGTGGAAACCATGGCCACAGATGTCCTGTGTGGTGTTTTCAATTAGAACAGCTAAATATGGGCAAGACAATACCCCGTCCACTCATCCATCAACGCCACCCGCTTAGGCCACAACGTCCCACGCTGATACGCTGCTTCAGCTTTATCTGCTAACTGGTGAGCCAGCGCATGTTCAATTACCTCACGTTGATGGTCTGTAGTTTCACCAGCCCAATCACGAAAAGTCGAACGGAAGCCATGCTGTGTCAAACCACTATGTCCCATTCGTTTCAATACAGCCAGCAATGACATATCTGATAGCTGTCCTCCACGCGGGGCAGGGAATACAAGATTATTGTCTTTGAAGCGGGGTAAATCCTTTAATAGGGCAATGGCAGAATCAGACAGAGGAACCCGGTGCTCTTTACTGGCTTTCATTCTGCTGGCAGGGATGGTCCAAGTTTTGTTCTTCAGATCTATTTCTGACCACTCAGCGCCACGGACTTCACCAGAGCGCGAAACTGTCAGTATTGAAAACTCAAGTGCTCGCGCTGAAATGCCTGCTCGTTTACGTAGTTCGGTCATGAATGAACCGATCACGTTGTAGGGTAATGCAGCATGATGTTTTTGGGTCTGAACTTTGCTTGGCATTGGCAGGAGGGGCTTAAGCATACCTTTCCATGCTGCAGGGTTATCACCTTCAAAGTATTCTTTCGCTTTTGCGTAATCGATGATTGCTTCAATGCGACCGCGAAGACGACTGGCAGTTTCGTTTTTTGTTAACCAGATTGGTTCAAGTATCGCTAATAGGTCAGTCTTTGTAATCTCAGTGATGGGTTTTTGACCAATAACAGGATAAGCATACGTTTCCAGCGTTGACCGCCATTGGGCAATGTGTTTCTGGTTCTTTAGTTCTTTGGTTTTAATTGCGATAACGTCTTCAGCACAGCTAGCAAAGGATTTGTTCTTGTGCGCCAGACGTTCCTGATGCGCTTTATGGGCGTGTTTTTCTGCAAGGGGGTCAATGCCATTACGGATTTGTTTACGCAGCTCACGAGCTTTGTCACGCGCTTCTGCTAATGAAACTTCAGGGTAGGGGCCTAGGCCCATGTTTAAACGTCTCGGAACGGTTCTTCCTAGAGCATTTACTCTTACCCCCATAGCAACGCAAAGCACCCATGAACGCGACTGGCCTCTGTTTCGAAGATACAGGCCGTCAACGCCACCGACGGCATAAGAGCCTTCAGTTTTTAGCTTGGCAACAGCCAGTCCGGTGAGTTCTTTGGCTTTCTTTGGCATATGTTAAATCCTGTCATACAACCCGCCATGCATAAGGTACTGCATAAAATGTCAGATTTTTTCGGATGTAGCAAGACGTCCTCGAACAATGTATTTAGACAACATATTGTTTATTAATGGTAAAAATAAACAATTTCTGACATTCTCGGACATTAATTTGGCGGACTACGCTTCCGCCAAATACGAAACCCAAGTCGTTATGCGACTTGGGTTTTTTCGTTTTATTCGGTTCTGGTTGCGGCATTTAACGTGTCAGGCAAACAGATTCAGCGTGTTAGTCATGTAAGCCGTGGCTTAACCCCATGAAACCGAGTCCTGTCGCCAACACGTCGAGCCAGGATTGACCGAGATAACGTGTTTGCGACAGTAAACCTCTGTTTGTGTCGCGGATTAGACGTCGAGCTTACGGCCAGCCAACCATTCCACTCTGGCCGGGTCGCGATGGGAAAAGAATGCGCTGGTTGCGGTGTCGATCGCGGTGATGTGCAGCATGTCTTCCGCGCTCAGTTCAAAATCGAGGATGTTGATATTCTCTTCCATACGTTCTTTACGCACCGATTTTGCCAGTGACACGATGCCACGCTGGAAGATCCACCGCAGGACAACCTGACCGACGCTTTTGCCGTATTTCTGGCCTATCGCTGTTAACTCAGGATGCTGGAACAGACCGTTTTTCCCTTCGGCAAACGGGGCCCACGCTTCAGGTTGAATGCCACGACTTTGCATCCACGGCACGGCATGCAGCTGCTGATTGAAAGGGTTCACTTCAATCTGATTCACCGCCGGGGTGACCTTATTAAAGGCAATAAGATCGGCCAGTCTGTCGGGATGGAAGTTGCTCACGCCAATAGCACGAATTTTACCTGCCTGTTGCAGCGCTTCCATGGCACGCCATGCGCCGTGGACATCGCCGTAAGGCTGGTGAATCAAATACAGGTCAACATAGTCGAGCTGTAGTCGGTTCAGTGACCGCTCGAACTGGGCCTTCGCACCTTCGTAGTTTGTATCGTGTAACCACAATTTGGTGGTCACAAAAAGCTCATCGCGGGCGACGCCGCTTTGTTTTAGCGCGTTGCCTACCTGAGTTTCATTCAGGTAAGAGGCTGCGGTATCAATCAGGCGATAACCCGTTTCGATGGCGTCAATCACCGCCCGCTCGCACTCGGCGGCATCCGTCATCTGGAATACACCAAAGCCCAACAGGGGCATGTTAATACCGTTGTTCAGTGTGACTGTTTGCATGACGTTATCCTTTCAACTGTTGTCCCGTAACAGCATAACGCAAACTGATTTATTTGATTAGATGGAGTAATTCACTAAGCTTTATTAGATGGATTCATTAATCTGATGGAACAACGCCGGTCGGCTTCGAGCCGGAAACGGACTTTATCTCTCCGGCTCCACCCGACCATCCATCAGGATATATTGCGCCGCTTTACGTGCGTATTGATCAATCAAAGGAACAAGCCGAGTAAAATGCTCGCTGGCACAGTGTGCATCGAGTGCTGCCCGGTCAGGCCACTCTTCAATGAAAATAAAATGCCCCAGATCCTTTTCATCCCGGTACAAATCATAAGCAATACACAGGGGCTCTTTCTTCGTTGCCGCGATGAGTTCGCGGTATAAAGGGAGAACGTTGTCGACGCATTCAGGTTTGATAAAATCTTCGGCGATGACTTTAAGCATGCGAACTCCTTCATTAAAAATGGTACAAGGTTTTTTACGGATAATGCCAGCCTCAAGGGCCGGTCTGAGCCAGAAACAGACGCTCAGATTTAATAAATCTGCCGACAAATGGCCAGCAGACTTTTTAGGGTATTAGTTGCGTGCAGCGATAGCCGCAGCGGCACCACCCATAGCAACAGCGCCTAAACGATTGGCAAATCTCACCGCTTTAGGAGTCCGTAATAAAACGCGTGCTCTGTGTGCAAGGAACGTCCAGCTCAGATCGATCGCGGCCAATGTCACCAGCGTAATGCTGGCAAGGATTGCCCATTCACTTACACCGGCTTTTGACAAATCGATAAACGACGGAAGAAGAGCCAGGTAGAACACCATGATTTTGGGGTTACCCAACGTTAATGCCATACCCGCGCTAAACATTGACCATGAAGATGTCCGTTGCGGAAGTTCGTCTGTTTTCTCATTCACAGGCTTGCGCCACATTTTAAACGCAAGCCAGCAAAGGTAGGCGATGCTTACCCATTTCAGAATATGAAAACCGAACTGGAATGTTTGCGCGAGGGTAGTTAGCCCGGCCATAGCCATGGAGAGCCAGATCACTTCACCTATCCACATTGCAGCGATGAAAGGTATGACATTTCGCCAGCCATTCGTAATGACCCGTGACACAAGGGCAGCAATACTGGGCCCTGGAACGCCGGCATTAAGAAACAGCGCTCCGGCAAATAAAAAATAAGGAATAAATTCCATCGTTAACCTCAAATAAAAGTGCCCCGAAAGGCTTATTGCACCTGCTGTGCTCGTCCTGGAAGTCGGTGATAGCCCAGTCCTAATCTATCAGAATTTCAACCAACGATAATCTGGATACCAGTACAGTGGCCCCCATTGGTCGGGTGGAAATCAACAGAACAGGCAGTAACCACCACATAGAGATCTGTTTCCGCGAGTAATAGCACATTTCCTCCGGGGGGATTGTTCGAAGCCAATACCTCAAGCTTACCGTTAGCCTGCGGTTCTGAGCGTTGGAAAAAATTGACCGGATCGGGAACGATGGGGAGTGATATGTCTGCCGCCTGCAGTGCTCTCAGCATGTTGTCACGACAGTTTGGGTGATCATACAGGCCTGCTCGTTCGTAAAGTCCAGGGTTGCAGGCCGGGAACAGCATATCATGTGGGCATGGTGAGTTATCCTGCACTAATGTGAGTAAGGGGTTGGCTTTTTCACTGTAAAAAGACTCTCCCGGTGCGGGGAATAATCGCTCTGTTATATCTCGCGTCTGAGATGTGCTTAGCCAGTCAATTTCACCAGCGCTGATAGACATTGCCCACAAGTCCGCAACCTGCTGTCCTTCAGGGTCAATAACACTGAATGTTTGACCTTTAGCAACCCAAAAGCCACGACCTTCCTGTGGCGGAATATCTATCTTTATCTGCTCGCTCATTTCCTGACATCCATTCTGATTACCAGTAACGAAGATTAACAAAATGGCAGTGGCGTAACTAATGAATGATGAGGAAACGGATATTGCTCGTATAATAGGGTGTTAATCAATGGGGAGCCGGATCTCCTCGCCACGACCCGCGACGATTACCCCAGCAGCAACCCGCTGCATGGCAATGTCGACGTCTGCTCTGAGGATCCCGACATGACCACTTTTCATCAACTTACTGCCACCAGCCTGCAGGGTCAGCTCATCTCTATGGCTGACTACGCTGGCAAGCTGGTTCTGGTCGTTAACACTGCCAGCCATTGTGGCTTTACGCCACAATACGCAGGTCTTGAGGTGCTTTACAAGAAGTACGCTGCGCAGGGGCTGGTGGTGCTGGGGTTTCCCTGCAACCAATTTGGTAAGCAGGAACCCGGCGGTGCCGACGAAATCGCTCAGACCTGCCACATCAACTACGGTGTGAGTTTCCCGATGTTCGAGAAAGTGGAGGTCAACGGCGGCGCAACGCATCCGGTATTTCGCTACCTGAAAGACGAATTGCCAGGCGTGCTGGGTGGGCGGATCAAGTGGAACTTCACTAAGTTCCTGATTGGACGTGACGGTAAACCGCTCAAGCGTTTTGCACCGTTCACCACCCCAGAGAAAATAGAAGCCACAATTCTTACAGCACTGGAAATCTAAGTGTTTTGTCATTCTCTGGGGGAATAGCAGTATCTCGTGCTACTGCGGATTTTTTACCTGAATGCTCAGTGCCATTACGGCGCTGGCTGTCGTAAATACCGCAATGACCCAGCTCATTGTCCAAGGTGTGCCATCGCTAAAGAGTGCCAGCAACAGCGAGGAGATGATGCCGCTACCGTATTGCAACGCGCCCATTAGCGCCGATGCGGAACCGGCGACATTCGGCGCGGCGTCCAGTGCACATGCCGTAGACGTCGCGGCGATGATGCCATTCATTGATAAGAACACGAATACGGCTCCGACAATCACGGTGATCCCTCCCGCGCCCAGACCCGTTGTAACAGCCAGCACGATGGCGGCAACGGTAGCGATGAAGACAGCAATCTTAAGTAACGCTTCCAGTGGGTAGCGATAAACCAGGCGTCTGTTGACCGTGCTCACGGCCATCAGTCCCACAATGTTGATGGCAAATAACCAGCCATAATGCTGCGGATCAACGCCGAAGTACGTGATGTACACAAACGGGGAACCGGTGATAAAGGCGTAGGCCGCGATGTAGTAAAACGTCAGGCATAGCGTAAAGCGCATATATCTGGTGTTGGTCAGTAATGCGGAATAATGATGAAAGGCGCTGGAGATGGAAGCCTGGGAACGTTTGTCTTCCGTCAGGGTTTCCGGTAGCCAGAATAGCGACAGCAGCATGAATGTACCGATTATCGCCAGTAACCAGAAAATGGTGTGCCACGAGGTGACCTTAATCATTTGCCCGCCAATCAGAGGACCGGCAATCGGCGCGATAGCCATGATGATCATCAGGGTCGACAGCATTTGTGCTGCGCGAGTATGGCTAAACAGGTCGCGGATCATTGCGCGCGCCAGCATCGGGCCGGTACAGGCACCTAGCGCCTGAAAAACACGCCAGAAGACAATATGTACAATATCCGTTGATAACGCGCAGCCGACTGAACCTATAACGAATAAACTCAAACCAATGAATAGCGGCAGACGCCGCCCATAACGATCGCTAATCGGTCCCCAAATCAGTTGTGCAATGCAAAAACCCATGAGAAAACCGGTGATGGTTAACTCAGCATCACCGTGTAAATCTTTTGCCATCATGGGCATTGCCGGCAGATAGATATCGGTTGATAAGGAGGTCACGGCCATTAAGGCGCTAAGGATAAGGACAAAGGTAAGACCGGTTTTTTTAGCCGTCGCTGACTGCGTTTGTGCTTGTAGGTTAAGCATGCTGAACCATCTGGATATTGAAAGACAGGACCATGTTAACGGGTTTGTGCTTGCAGATAATGGTCAGCAGGAGGATAGGCGCTATGAGTGGTATTCATTAATAATGTGAATTTTAATTTTCAGGTAAGTGGATGTTGGCTATTAACGCTTTGTTTTTAACGATTTATTGATGGCATACGTTATATATCCAGTAAAACCAAAATTAATAGGTTTCTTTTTTTGCAACTATACTCACTAAGCCTTACGCAGGTTCATTCGCGTTGATGTGTAACATGCTGGTAAGACGTTGCGCGATCAATGTGGTATCAACGATCTTCAGGCGGAATATCCTCTCGAGGGAAATACAACTATGTCATTTGTAAAAACAAAAGATGGTGTAAACATTTTTTATAAAGACTGGGGTGCGAAAGATGCGCAACCTATCGTATTCCATCATGGCTGGCCGCTGAGCGCAGATGACTGGGATAACCAGATGTTATTCTTCCTTCATCACGGTTATCGTGTTATCGCCATCGATCGTCGCGGGCATGGACGTTCAGATCAGGTGAGCGACGGTCATGATATGGACCACTATGCGGCAGACGTGTCGGCCGTGGTGGAGCATCTTGACCTGCATAATGCCGTGCATATTGGTCACTCCACGGGAGGGGGGCAGGTGGCAAGATATGTCGCTCAATACGGACAACCGCAAGGTCGCGTGGCGAAAGCCGTGCTGATCAGCGCCGTGCCACCGCTGATGGTTAAGACAGATAATAATCCGGGAGGGACACCGCTCAGCGTTTTCGATGGATTCCGCCAGGCGCTTGCCGCCAATCGCGCGCAGTTTTATCTTGACGTGGCAACCGGGCCTTTTTATGGATTCAATCGGGAAGGGGCAGAGATATCCAATGGAACTCTTCAAAACTGGTGGCGACAGGGCATGATGGGGTGTGCAAAAGCGCACTACGAAGGAATTAAGGCGTTCTCTGAAACCGATCAGACCGATGATTTAAAAGCCATTACGCTGCCCGTTTTGGTGATGCAAGGAGATGATGATCAGGTCGTCCCTTATAAAAATGCAGCGCTGTTGCAGGATAAATTGCTCGTTAACAGCGTTCTGAAGATTTATCCAGGTTATCCGCATGGGATGCATACTACCCATGCCGAGGTGATTAATAACGATCTGTTGCACTTCATTCAGGCCTGAAAACATTCTGAAGTTGGGGTGAATGTTCAGAATATGCATTAAATTATTGTTAATCGATTATTTAAAAACTCTGGGGTTACATAATGTAACCCCAGAGTTTTTATCATATACAGGTATATTATATTTATTTATATCAGCGCGATGTTTTAAATCGCGCTAACGTGTTTTCAACGAGCACAAAGAAGACCGGGACAAAATAAATCGCCAGTACGGTCGCCGCCAGCATGCCCCCGATTACGCCGGTACCGACGGCATTTTGTGCACCAGAACCCGCGCCGTTGCTTATAGCCAGTGGAATTACACCTAAAATGAAGGCCAGTGAGGTCATCAGAATAGGGCGCAGACGCATTTGCGCCGCCTCGACGGCAGCCTCAAGCGGTGTTTTGCCTTCTTTTTGCATAATCTCGACGGCAAACTCAACGATCAGAATGGCGTTTTTAGCCGACAGGCCCATCGTGGTGAGCAGGCCGACCTGGAAGTAAACATCATTGCTCAAACCACGCAGGTCGGTAGCCAGCAACGCACCGGCGATGCCAATGGGCACTACGAGCATCACGGAAAAAGGAATGGACCAGCTTTCATACAGTGCTGCCAGCGCAAGAAAGACTACCACGAGCGAAATGGCATATAGCATGGGGGCCTGGTTGGTGGATAACGCCTCTTGATAAGACAGACCCGTCCACGCGTAGCCGACGCCGGCAGGGAGTTTATTAATCAGGGATGCCATAAAGTTCATTGCATCACCGCTGCTTTTCCCGGCAACCGGCTGTCCCAGAATTTCCATCGCAGGCTGCCCGTTGTAACGTTCAAGACGGGGTGAACCATAGGTCCATTCGGTGGTTGAGAAGGCGGAAAGCGGGGTCATAGAGCCGGAGGCGTTGCGCACGTACCAGTGGTTTATATTGCCAGGTAGCATACGGAACGGCGTATCAGCCTGGACATACACTTTTTTAACGCGGCCCTGGTTAAGGAAATCATTGACATAGCGGCTACCAAACGCCGTGGAGAGGGTCTGATTAATATCCGCGAGTGAAACGCCCATGGCCTCAGCTTTTTTTGCGTCAACATTAACATGGAACATCGGTGTGTCTTCCAGCCCGTTAGGACGCACCCCGGCGACCTCTCCGGATGACTGACTGGCCAGCTCCAGCAACTGATTGCGTGCCTGCATCATTTTTTCGTGTCCGAGATTACCGTTATCCAGCAGCTCCATATCAAACCCTGAAGCGGTTCCCAGTTCTGCTACCGCAGGTAAATTGAACGGATAAATCACGGCATTATTAATGGCGCTTAAAGCCACCATTGCCCGTTGAATAATGGCGGTAACTGCATTTTCTTCACCAACACGTTCTGACCATGGCTTCAGGCTGATAAAGGCCAGCCCGTTGTTTTGCCCCTGGCCGCTGAAGCCAAATCCACCAACGGTAAAAACAGACGCGACATTTTTCCTTTCTTTCGTCAGGTAGTAATCTGTTATTTCGTCGAGGACTTTGCGGGTATTGACCATCGTTGAACCTGAAGGCAATTGTGCCGTGGTCATGAATACCCCCTGATCTTCTTCAGGTAAAAAGGAGGTTGGGGTGCGTAAAAACAAGCCAATCATGCCGGCCCCGATCACCAAATAGATGACCATATAACGGCCTGTGCAACGCAAGAGTTTACGCGTGCTGTCCGTGTAGTGCCGGGTGCACTTCTCCATGAAATGATTGAAATGGGTGAACAGAAAATGTGTTCTTGTGTTCCCCCCCTCAGGCGCGGGTTTCAACAGCGTGGCGCAAAGTGCGGGTGTCAGGCTCATCGCCACGAATACCGATAGCGTCATAGAGGAGATCAAGGTGATGGAAAACTGACGGAAGATTTCACCTGTCGCGCCGCTCATAAAGGCCATCGGCATAAATACGGCAGATAACACCACGGCAATACCGACCAGCGCTCTTTGCAACTGGCTCATCGCTTTATGCGCTGCCGCTTTTGGCGGCAATTTTTCTTCGCAAATAATACGCTCAACGTTCTCGACCACTACGATGGCATCATCGACTAAAAGTCCTATTGCCAGCACCATGCCAAACATCGTCAGTGTATTAATCGTAAAACCGGCGACAGACAAGATGGAAAATGTGCCGAGAATAACCACGGGAACTGCGATTGTGGGGATAAGCGTCGCGCGGAAATTTTGCAGAAATAGATACATGACGAGGAAGACCAGGATAATTGCCTCGATCAATGTTTGGAAAACACCCTGAATTGAAATCTTGATAAACGGGGTGGTGTCATAGGGGTAAACGGTCTTCATGCTGGCCGGGAACCAGGCCGATAATTTGTCCAGCTCTTTTTTGACCGCCTGGGATGTTTCCAGGGCATTTGCGCCGGCGGCAAGCTTAATCGCGATCCCGGCGGCAGGTTTGCCGTTATACCGTGCGACCGTCGAATAATTTTCCGCCCCCAGCTCAATTCGCGCAACGTCACGCAACAGCACCTGAGAACCGTCTTGCTGGACTTTCAGAAAGATCTTGCCAAATTCATCGGTACTTTGCAGGCGAGTCTGAACAACGATCGACGCATTCAACTGCTGGTCTGCCGACTGAGGCATCCCTCCCAGTTGTCCCCCCGATATCTGATTATTCTGTATCTTAATTTGCGCAATAACGTCCTGCGGTGTGAGGCTATATTTGTTGAGTTTTTGCGGATCCAACCAAATGCGCATGGCGTATTGTGAACCGAATAATTGCACGCTCCCCACCCCGGCAGTACGACTGAGAGGATCTTTAATGTTTGAGGCAACATAGTCAGCAATATCATATTGGCTCAGGCTGTTGTTATCCGAGATAAAGCCGGCAACCATTAAGATATTGCTACTGGATTTATCCACGCTGACCCCTTGTTGCTGAACCTCCTGCGGCAAGGAGGGCATCGCCAACTGCAGTTTATTCTGCACCTGAACCTGTGCAATATCGGGTGATGTGCCGGTTTTAAACGTCAGGATAATTGACGCATTGCCTGCCGCGTCGCTGGTGGACGACATGTACATCAGGCCATCAAGACCATTCATATTTTGTTCAATCACCTGAGTGACGGAGTCTTCTACGGTCTTTGCGTCTGCGCCAGGGTAGGCGGCGTTAATCGTAATCGTCGGGGGCGCTATTTGCGGATATTGGGCGATCGGCAGGTTCATAATAGCGATCCCCCCGGTAAACATCAGAATAATCGCCAGCACCCAGGCAAAAACCGGGCGCTCAATAAAAAAGTTAGCCATGAAGAAGGTGTCCTTAATACCTGAAATATTACTGTTCGGTTACCGTGTCAGGGCTGTTTGATGGCGAAGAGAGAACCCGGGCTTTCATTCCCGGACGGATTCGTTGTAATCCGGAAACAATAACCCGGTCGCCGGGACGTAATCCTGCGGTCACTAACCATTGGTTACCGACAGCTTTTACTGCGTTGATTTCGCGCAGTTGCACCCTGTTTTTCTGGTCGAGGATCAGGGCAGTCGCCTTTCCCTGCTCGTTATGGGTAACCCCTTGCTGAGGAACCATTAGAACGTTCTGCTGGCGACCTTCATCCAGTAAAGCCGTAACGTACATACCGGGTAAAATCTCGCCGTCAGGATTCGGGAAGATGGCGCGCAGGGTCACGGAGCCAGTGACTTTATCGACGGCGGGATCGGAAAACTGCAGCGCCCCGGTATAGCGGTAGGGTTTGCCATTTTCCAGCATCAATTTAACCGGGATCTGGCCTTTTTCCTGGGCGATTTTTCCACTGTATTTTTCTTCTTTCAGGCGTAAGAAGTCCTGCACCGACTGGGTTAAATCGACGTAAATTGGGTCTAATTGCTGAATGGTGACCAGCGCGCTTTCCTGATTCGCGGTGACCAGTGCGCCAACGGTAACGGAAGACGTGCCGCTAATGCCATCGATAGGCGAGGTGACATTGGCGTAATGAAGGTTAATGGCGGCCTGCTCGACGTCCGCTCTGGCGACGGCAACATTAGCGTCAGCTTCATTAAGCTGTGAACGCGTGGTGTCATAATCCTGACGACTGACGTAATTGGATTTTAATAAAGCTGACTGGCGCTGGAATGTTAAACGTAGATTATTGGTAGTGGACAGCGCTTTTGCCAGAGCGCCTTTGGCCGCATCGAGTTTTGCCTGCAGAGGCGCCGGATCAATTTGGTAGAGCGATTCACCTTTGCTGACTTTATCACCCTCAATAAAATTTCGCTTAATAATTATACCGCTGACCTGCGGTCTGATCTCAGCAATTTCGAACGATACGGCCCTGCCCGGAAGTTCACTTTTAATATCAACGGAAGAGGGTTTCAGAGTAATAATCCCAACTTCGGGTTCTCTGGTGATGTTTTTTTCTGAGGATTGATTGTCACACGCGGTGATAATTGCGACACTAAAAAACAATGGTATCAGCAGTAACCGTTTTCTGTTCATAGTAATCCCTGAATAATTTTGACGTACACAGTATTTTGCATTGTATGCAGGGGAGGGATGTCATCGATAAATAGCATGAAGCGATCAGGCATAAGAAGGATAAAGCCTATTTTTGGCTAATGATTTAGCAAGTGAATTACAGGTAACAGAGTGCGTTATTTAAATTCAGGTTCACCCAATGTGTGATGGCGAGTTATACTTGCACTATCGTATTTAAAGCACACGCCGACAGGGCGAATGTCAGGGGCTGAATCATTACGCCTTTTGTTTTGTTCATTTTAATTCCCTGCTAAAAAAGAGAGGTTTATAGTAAACCTTTGCACATTATTGTCATCAAGCGCGCAGCTGATTATCTAAAAGTAATATAATTGTAGCTCATGGTTATAGATGGTTTCTGGTGTACAATATTAATCACGTCAGGTGAAGAATATAGGGAGAGTATGATGATAAAAATTGGTAGCCTGCTGGCAGTTGGTATCCTGTCACTGCCCGCGTACGCCGCGACCACCGGACCACACAGCCCTGTCGCGGGCGTACTGTGCGACAAATATATCTGTGCGGATGAGCACGGCTTGTCGGTGGCGCTGACCACGAAGTATGTCGGAAAGAAGCAGGGTGATAAACTGGCAGCGGCCGGACAATTTGACACGACGGCCTTTACCTTCCAGGGCGGCCTGTTCTGCGACACCACTGAGCGTCTGTGCCGGGATGACCGATATTTTGGACCAGACGGTAAACGCAGTGGCAAAGTGAACACCCACTACACGGCGTTGCTGTTCGGCAAGACGGATAAGTCGTGATATTACCTACCATGTCCCCGCATCGGTATTGCGGGGCGACTTTGTTTTTTCCAACCAGAAAGTAGCAACATTAACTCTCAAAAATGAGAAGCTGATCTTCTAAGCAGGACTTTTGTCCTCATTCCTCGTCATACGTCTGGTTACAATCCTTGCATATCTTCAATATCAATGATTCAGGAATTGTTATGACTGCTCATATTAATGCTAAACCGGGTGATTTTGCTTCCACTGTTATTATGCCAGGAGATCCCTTACGTGCTAAGTTTATTGCCGAAAATTATTTGATGGATTATCACGAAGTTACCAATGTGCGCAATATGCTAGGTTATAGCGGGTTCTATTTCGGGCAACCAGTTTCAGTAATGGGCCACGGCATGGGCATACCTTCAATGACGCTATATGCACATGAGTTGGTACATGACTTCGGTGTAAAGAGAATTATTCGAGTCGGCAGTCTGGGAGCTACACAACATCATATCAAAATGCGCGATATTATTTTGGCTGTCGCTGCCGGAACAGACTCGGTCACCAACATGAAACGTAGTTCAGGCTATACAATGGCAACATCGGCGCACTTCCCATTACTGCAACAAGCTTGGGTGTTGGCGCGAAAAACAGGCATTGATATTAAAGTTGGGAATGTCTTTAGTGGTGATCTCTATTACGACCCAGATGAAAATTTAATTCCTGCGCTGGAGAAGTTCGGTGTCCTCGGTGTGGATATGGAAGTGGCTGGGTTGTATGCGTTAGCACATCAGTTTGGGATTGAAGCATTGGCGATTTTAACTGTATCCGACCATTGTTTAACGGGGGAGGAAACAACAGCGGCGGAACGACAATTAACTTTTAATAATATGATTGAGCTTGCGCTAAATACAGCGGTGACGGCTTGACGTAAAATTTCACTCGAACCAATCAGGGATGTCTTATATGAAGAATAAAATAGCACTTACGCTGATTAGTTTTTTGGCGAATTTTATAATGGCAGGTTTTGCCAGTCAGTTTGGTATGCTGATTGAACCGATTGCATTGCGTTACAATGCAGATATAAATACGGTAGCCTCTATTTTTTCATTACTAAATGGAGGCGCGTTAGCTGGGACTATCGCCGCTTTTTTCCTGATTGAAAAAGTGGGTGTAAAGCGCATGACGCTAATTATCTATTCGATAGTTTTCCTGTGTGCGTTGGCGATGCACTTAAGTAGTGGTTTATGGCTGGTGATGGTTGCCATGACTCTGGTAGGTTTTTGCGGTGGTATTGGTTTGTGCGTGGCGGGAACGATTGTGGTATCGGTCTGGCAGGATCGTATTCAGAGTACGATGTTGGTGGTCCAGGATGCTACATTTAACGTTGCGGGTGTAGTTTTTCCGCTGATTACCACTTTCGCATTAACCCACAATATGTCATGGAGTTACAGCTATTTAAGCGTTGGTATGGTGGCTTTACTCACGCTGGGTGTTGTGATGCTAACCCGTTTTACGACCTGTGAAACCTCGCAAGAATCCGGTCAGTCGGAAACAGTGAAATCTGAGTGGAATCCTGGGATTATCAGCGGAGGGATTGGTCTGTTCCTGGGGATGTTAGCGCTGTATACCTTCCTGACCTGGGCGCCTTTATTTGTGAAGAACAAATTTGGTATCCCCTTTGAAGACGCCGGGAATATTATTACTCAGTACTGGGGGGCGGCGCTAGTGGGCGCATTAGTGTCAACCTTGATAGTTGCGCGGGTGAAAATACATTATTTTCTGTTAAGTATTATTTTACTGGCATGTGTGATCACTACTCTTATCGTGACGAAAGATAACATTTCTGGACTTGATTATCTGGCTTATAGCTACGGGTTTGTTTGTGCGGCGCTGTACAACTCTTTTATTGCATACGGCGTGTCATTTGTTAAACGGGCAAGTAGCCAAAACGTGTCTTATATCTTAATTAGCGGTAGTGCGGGGGCAATGTTTAGCCCAGCCATTAGTGCTTTAATGGAGAAAACGATGGGGTTACAGAAAATCATGTATGCTATCCCCGTATTGTACCTAATTATATTTTTCATGCTGATAGGCACATTGAAGCTTAAACACAAATAAAACAGTAACAACACTTACCTCTTTAATTATTAAGCCTGTCGTTACGCCATTGTCTTGGTGTGGCGACACTCAACCTTGCTCAAAGGAATTGAAAATGCTGAAGAAAAATATATCAATGATTAAAAAATTAGTTTTGGGTGCTGTCATTGCTATGAGTTGCGGGAAAGTACTTGCGGCTGATTATAGTGATGGCAATATCCGAAAAAATGACTTCAACTGGATGCAGATGAATTTAATGCAAAGTGTGGATGCTAAAGTTCCATATGGGATTCGTAATGACACATATCTGGAGCTGGAATTTGGTGCCCGTTCTGGTATTGTTGATCTTTATGGTTATGTCGATTTCTTTGATGTTTTTGACAGCAAACATGATGATCGCCATGGTAGTGATAATTTCTTTGCTAAAATATCACCAAGATTTTCACTTGATGCCATCTTTAATCGAGACTTATCTGTTGGTCCATTTAACGAATTTTATATTGCAACAGTAAATAATATTGGCGATCGGGAGTTATTTGAACATTACATTGGTTTAGGAACTGATGTTAAGGTCCCGTGGTTTGGCATGATGGGGATGAATATTTATGCGCATTATGTTCGTGAAAACTATGGCGCAGAAAATGAAGGGAAATGGGATGGTTACATGCTCTCGACCAACTGGTCGACGCCGTTTTATCATTTCGCTAATGGCAGCTATTTAAACTATCAAGGGTACTTCGACTACCAGTTCGCCGCCAACAAGATTGCTGATCAAGCGTTATACAGCAATAATGCTATTGAATGGTATAACGGTATTTACTGGCATTCGGAGCACTATGCCGTGGGCTACGGCTTGAAGTATTTCCGTAATATGGCATTGATGGAAAATCACGGGGGAGCGGGGCGCACGACGGGCCTTGGACATTACTTCAGCCTGACCTATAAATTTTAATCACTGATCAAAAATACACCAATACGCTATGATGCCGTATTGGTGTATCAGTCAATAATGTCGTTCCCTAAAAAGTGCCGTAGCCCATCCAAGTCTTTGATTTCCAGCCCTTGCTTCGTTCGGGTTACTAACCCTGCGTCAGTAAGCGCTTTAACCGCCCGTCGATAGACTCGGTCGGTTGTGCCGAATCGCTCCGCTTCCTGATATTTTTTACTGAAACCGTCCATCGGTTGTTTATGTTGATGCTGGCGGTAAAGGTCATAAGCTACATTATGGATAATCGGGTAGAGCATACGGTGTAGGAAAATTTCCAGCATATCCTGATAATCTACCGCCATCGCACTGGCGAAGAAGATTGCCAGTCTGGGGTGCTGATTTAACGCGTCTTCCAGCCGTTCACAATTGCATACGGCAACGGTGAGCGGCTCTTCGGCTACAATGTCAAGTTGGCAGCGATACCCGGTGAAAAACTCCATTTCACCAAAAAGTTGCTCATCACACTCCATTGCGCCCAGTTGAAAACGACGACCATTCTCAGCGCTGTAACGCAGAGAAATTCTCCCAGACTGCACCATAATCAGACGGTCGACAATTTGACCCTGATGGTAGAGGTATTCATCCTCATGAATAAGCTGCGTTTCTGAGAGCAATTCCTGAAAAATTTTTTCGATTAAGGCATCATCCTGTTGCCAGATATTATGAAAACGACCTTTTGTGAGTGGTTTAAGCTGCATGACTCAACTTCTTCTGTTTTAAGATTATTCTTGTCTTTGAATGTATGTTATCTGCCTTTCAATGTCATTAAGGCCGTGGCCAGCTTAACTATCAGAAAATAAGGGGTAGCGTGGTGCTGCCCCTTAGAAAGATTGAGATATATACATTATGAATGCGTGACAAAGCGTGACAAACGCTGGCGCAGCAGGCGATTTTCCTGACGCAACTGCGCATTCTCTTCCAGTAACGTGAGCGCAACGGCTATCCCCGGCCAGTCAAGCGCCAGTTCCTGACGTAAACGCAAAGCCCGCCGTACGACGCCTAACGCGCGATCGTCAAACTGCCAGTGGGCGCTTTCATCTTCGCGGAGTTCGATCATCCCCAGGCCGACAATCTCAGTCAGCTCCTCGGTGGAAACGCCGGTATGCAGGCAAAACTCGGTAATGGTAAAGGTGACGGTAACGTTAGCCATTATGCTTTCCCCCACTCTTTGCGTGGATCAAAGGTCTTCTGCGCGTCCGCCAGCTGTTGCCACAATGCGGCGCTGTTGTCGTCAGGTTTGGGTGGCATCACAATTTTGATCACCGCGTACAGGTCGCCGGTCTGTTTTTTACTCACCAGCCCTTTGCCCTTGATGCGTAATCGTTGTCCGGCCTGGCTGCCAGGTGGGATCGTCAGCAGGATACTCTCTGTGAGTGTTGGCACGGTCACTTTTATGCCCAGTGCGGCTTCCCATGGGGCAAGGGGCACGACAATTTCCAGGTCCTGATTGACGATATCAAATAGCGGATGCGGCGCGATATGAATCACCAGCCACAAATCACCGTTCGGGCCACCGTTCTCACCGGGCGTGCCCTGGCCTTTCAGCCTGATGCGCTGGCCGTTGCCTACACCTGCTGGAATTTTCACATTCAGCGTTTTGGGGATCTCTCGCTCTACCAGGCCAAACGCATTGTAGACCGGCAGGGAGTAACTGATGGTGCGGCTATGCTCAGCAAGGGTTTCTTCGAGGAACACGGCCACATCGATTTCGATATCGTGCCCACGACGGGCGTGGCGCTGTTGCGACTGGCGAGCGTGTTGACCAAAAATAGAGGAGAAAATATCGTCAAAATCTTCGGCGTTGTAGCTCTGACCTTCACCTTGCTGGAACTGACGGCTGAACTGCGGATCGTTGCGGTGCTGCCACAACTGATCGTATTCGGCACGACGTTGTTCATCGCTTAGGACTTCCCAGGCTTCAGCAACCTCTTTAAAACGCGCTTCGGCGTCGGTTTCTTTGCTGACGTCAGGATGGTATTTGCGGGCGAGTCGACGATAGGCGGTCTTGATGGTTTTGAGATCGTCCGTCGGTTTCACGCCCATGATGGCGTAATAATCCTTTAATTCCATAGTGTTATCTCGTATGAATCAACCCATGAAGAAGGATACCCCTCGGGAAAGGCATCACCGTAAGTTTAGGGTAATCCTGAAAAGTGCGAATGCCAACTATGAAAGGGACGAAAACAGTGACGCCTGACGGCATGAATCGGACATTTTGCACCACCAATGGTAGCAGACGGTTTCTGTTGGTGGTGCGTCGTGCAATATTAATGATCAGGATTTGGTAATAAGAAAACGGACCGTCTCTGCGTAGTTCTGCACAAAGGCATTCACGTTATCGGAATTTAATCCTTTCGGGTTAATCATATATTTGCCGTTAATGAAGATAGCCGGTACGCCTTTCAAATCGACGGCTTTGGCCAATTCTTGCTGTTTAGCGGTCAGTGATTTCACCGCAAAGCTATTCCATGCGGCATCATAATCGCTGGCGCTCACGCCTGCCTGGATAAACACGTTGCGAATATCATCAGCGGTTTTAATCGACTGTTTCTTCTGTACGGCATCAAAAAGTAAAGGTTTAACCTTATCTTCTACATTTAACAGCATGGCGACAGACCAGGCGTGCGTCATATCGGCTCCCAGAGGACCTAAAAAGTCGACGTGGTACTCGGTGAGTTTAACATCCTCAGGTAAGGCTTTTTTCACATTATCAGTAACTTCCAGGACCTCATCGTATTGATAGCAAGAGGGGCAGTAGAAGGAGAAAAACTTCAGTGCAGCAGGGGCTGACGGTACGGCTTTTTCCAGCGTGATAAATTCTTTTCCATCGGTAAATGTTGCGGCCTGAGCACTCACGGTAAACAGCAACCCGATCAGCGGGAGTAGATATTTTTTCATTTTCATATACTCTAAATAACATATTATAAACAAAGATGTTTATAATGAACGCGATGTCCATTACGCCATCATTATAATAAAGCATTTATTTTATAATGCGCTGCTCCTTACTTTGATTTACGCATGGATGCTTTTTAATAACGTATTTAAATGCCTGGGTGAATTTTTTTGGAGTTATCGGAAATAGCGAAATATTTCCCTCGTTATATTTTACGGTGGCGATTATTTGTTTCCATGACATACAAGCAGGGCGAATGAATGTCCTGCACCGACATAACTTTACAGCGTAAAGGTTGCCAAAACCTCGCCAGTAGCTAAGATAACCGCGTCAATCAGTGAGGGTAAAATGGCAAAACGTCAACGGATGGGATGGTGGTTCCTGTGCCTGGCATGTGTCGTGGTGATGGTATGCACCGCGCAGCGCATGGCGGGTCTGCACGCGTTGCAGATGAACACCGCTGCCGCAACCGTTGTTGCCAGCGCGCAAACAGAGGCTGATGACGCCTCACCCGTGACCCCTTGCGAACTGAGTGCGAAGTCATTGCTGGCTTCGCCTCCGGTGCTGTTTGAAGGCGCCATTCTGGTGCTTTGCCTGCTTCTGTCGCTACTGGCGCCGGTGCGGGCTTTTCGTCTGCCGTTTTTCCCACCGCGAGCTATCTCGCCGCCCACTCTGCGGGTTCATCTCAGGTTTTGCGTCTTCCGTGAATGACAGAGCAGCCGTTGCTGACTGTTAGATAATTATTCACGGAGAAAAAATATGATGACTGTTTTCAGGCAGGCGCTGCTCTGTCTGTTATTGCTATGGCTGCCCGTATCCTGGGCGGCTGATATCGGCTGGCTGCGCTCAGCCGAGAATGACCATGCCAGTGTGCGGCTGCGTGCCGATACGTCCGCCGAGGGGGAAACCAGGCTGCTGCTGGACGTCAAATTGGAGGATGGCTGGAAAACCTACTGGCGCTCACCGGGCGAGGGCGGCGTCGCGCCGTCTATTGCCTGGAAGGGCGCCATGCCAACCGTGGACTGGTTCTGGCCCACGCCTGCGCGTTTTGAAGTCGCCAACATTACTACCCAGGGCTATCACGATCGGGTGACGTTCCCGATGGTGGTGCGCGGTACGTCACCGGCTACGCTGAACGGCGTTTTGACGCTGTCGACCTGTAGCAACGTTTGTCTGCTGACAGATTATCCCTTTTCTGTGACGCCTTCTGTCCTGGACGCCACCTTTGCCCATGACTATGCACAGGCCATGGGGCAGATCCCACTTGCCAGTGGTCTGACGGATTCTCTGCACGCCGGGGCGCGCGCCGGAGAACTGGTCGTCGAGGCGCAGCGTAAGGGCGGCTGGTCTACACCGGGGTTGTACCTGGATACTGTCGATGAGGCGGACTTTGGCATGCCGACAATGCGCGTGGAGGGTGAAACGCTGCGCGCCACGATCCCGGTGCATGACAGCTGGGGTGAGGGTGCGCCGGATCTGCGCGGTAAATCGCTCACGCTGGTGCTGGCAGATAACGGTGTCGCTCAGGAAAGTCGTCTTGTCATTGGTGACGCGCCGGCAGCAGAAAGCGCGGCGCTCCCACTGTGGCAGGTGGTGTTGATGGCGCTTCTGGGCGGGCTTATCCTCAACCTGATGCCCTGCGTGCTGCCGGTTCTTGGGATGAAGCTGGGTTCAATTTTACTCGTCGAGGAGAAAAGCCGTCGCCAGGTTCGCCGCCAGTTTCTGGCTTCGGTGGCCGGAATAGTGGTCTCCTTTATGGCGTTGGCCGCGCTGATGACGGTGCTGCGGATGACCAATCAGGCACTCGGCTGGGGGATCCAGTTCCAGAGTCCGTGGTTTATCGGCGTGATGGTGCTGGTGATGCTGACGTTCAGTGCCAGCCTGTTCGGGCTGTTTGAATTCCGTTTACCTTCAAAGATGACCACTACGCTGGCGACCCACGGTGGCAATGGCCTGGCCGGTCATTTCTGGCAGGGCGCGTTTGCGACGCTGCTTGCCACGCCGTGCAGTGCGCCGTTCCTGGGTACGGCTGTGGCGGTGGCGCTAACGGCTTCACTACCCACGCTGTGGGGGCTGTTTCTGGCTCTAGGACTGGGAATGAGTTTACCGTGGCTGCTGGTGGCTCTGCGCCCGGGTCTGGCGCTGCGTTTACCGCGTCCGGGACGCTGGATGACTATCCTGCGGCGTTTGCTCGGGGTGATGATGCTCGGTTCAGCCATCTGGCTGGCAACGTTGCTGCTCCCGCATCTGGGGTTTACCAGCCAAAGTGCTGCCAAAGAGAGCGTCAACTGGCAGCCGCTTAGTGAACAGGCCATTACCGACGCGCTGGCTCAGCATAAACGTGTTTTCATCGATGTGACCGCCGACTGGTGTATTACCTGTAAGGTCAACAAATTCAACGTCTTGAATAAAGAAGACGTGCAGGCCGCCCTGCAGCAGCCAGATGTGGTGGCACTGCGCGGTGACTGGACGCTGCCCTCTGAAGCAATTACCGAATTTCTAAAAAAACGCGGCCAGGTTGCTGTGCCGTTTAACCAAATTTATGGCCCCGGCATGCCGGAAGGCCAGGCGTTACCGACGCTGTTAACCCGCGATGCGGTGTTAAACATGCTGGTAGATGCTAAAGGAGTCACGCCATGAAACTGTTGATTGTTCTGCTGTTGTCCCTGTTTTCTGCCGTCAGTGTGGCGCAAGAGCCCGCGCCGTTTACCCCGGAGCAGGAAAAGCAAATTGAAGCGTTAATTCAGGAAGCGCTGTTTAACGATCCTGACAGTCCGCGCATTGGCGCGAAGCAGGCAAAACTGACGCTGATTAACTTTACCGATTACAACTGCCCGTACTGCAAGCAGCTGGATCCGATGCTGGAAAAAATTGTGCAAAAGTACCCGGACGTAGCCGTAGTGATTAAACCGCTGCCGTTTAAAGGTGAAAGCTCGGTGCTGTCGGCGCGCACCGCACTGATGACCTGGCGTGAGCACCCGCAGCAGTTCCAGGCGTTACATGAAAAACTGATGCAGAAAAGAGGCTACCATACTGCTGCCAGTATTAAACAGGCACAGGAAAAATCGGCGGCAACCCCGGTCACATTGGATGATAAAAGTATGGAAACGCTGAGCACCAACCTGCAACTGGCGCGGCTGGTAGGTGTGCGCGGTACGCCTGCCACGATCATCGGCGATGAACTGATCCCAGGCGCCGTACCGTGGGAAACGCTGGAAGCCGTGGTCAAAGAAAAGCTGGCGGCGGCCAATGCTCAGTAAACTGCGCCGCTGGCTGCGCGAAGGGCTCATCTTACTGGTGCTGATTGCGGGCGCGATGTTGCTGATGGATGCGTGGCGAGCGCCCACGCTCCCCACCGCTTTTGACAGCACGCCATTGCAGACGCTGGAGGGTGAAACCGTTACCTTGGCGGCGCTCAGTCAACAAGAACCTGTGCTGCTCTATTTCTGGGCCAGCTGGTGTGGCGTTTGTCGCTTCACCACACCGGACGTTGCCCGGTTGCAGCGGGAAGGCGAGAACGTGATGACCATTGCGTTACGCTCCGGCAGTGAAGCGGAAGTGTCTCGCTGGCTGTCGCGCAAAGGCGTGGACTTCCCGGTTATCAATGACGCCGATGGCACGCTCTCCCGCAGTTGGGAGGTTAGCGTTACGCCGACGCTGGTAGTGATGTCGCAAGGCCGCGTGGTCTCCACAACCAGCGGCTGGACCAGTTACTGGGGCATGAAATTGCGGCTGTGGTGGGCAAAAACGTTCTGAATATCGTGCCGGGGAAACCCGGCATTTTTTTACAGCTGAGATAAACCCTTAACTACACCTGCATTTTTGCGAAAGCGTTCCCGGAAAAATGTCTTGTTTCTGTCACACTCAGTGGTGATTGATAACAACAAGAGGTCGTAGGGATGAATAAATCACTAATCGCCGCAGCCGTGGCAGGGGTCGTATTACTGTCATCCGCCGCACAGGCGCAGACCGCGCCGGAGGGCTATCAACTCCAGCAAGTATTGATGATGAGCCGACATAACTTACGTGCACCTTTAGCCAATAATGGCAGCGTTCTGGAGCAATCGACGCCGAAGCCGTGGCCACAATGGGATGTGCCGGGCGGTCAACTCACCACCAAAGGCGGGGTGCTGGAAATCTATATGGGCCATTACATGCGTGAATGGCTGGCAGAGCAGGGGATGGTGAAATCCGGTGAATGTCCGGCCCCGGACACGGTGTATACCTACGCCAATAGCCTGCAGCGTACGGTCGCAACGGCGCAGTTCTTTGTGACCGGCGCGTTCCCGGGCTGCGATGTTCCCGTGCACCATCAGGAAAAAATGGGCACCATGGATCCCACCTTCAACCCGGTAATCACCGATGATTCCACCGCCTTTAGTCAGCAGGCCGTGCAGGCGATGGAAAAAGAGCGCAGCAAAATGCAGCTTAGCGACAGCTACCAGTTGCTAGAGCAAATGACAAACTACAAAGACTCACCATCCTGTAAAGAAAAACAGCAGTGCTCACTGACCGACGCCAAAGACACGTTTACTGCGAAGTACCAACAGGAGCCAGGGGTTTCAGGACCGCTAAAGGTTGGTAACTCGCTGGTGGATGCGTTCACGTTGCAATATTACGAAGGGTTCCCGCTAAATGAGGTGGCCTGGGGTGAGATCAAATCCGATCAACAGTGGAAGGTGCTGTCAAAGCTGAAGAATGGCTATCAGGACAGCCTGTTTACCTCGCCGGCCGTGGCGCAAAATGTGGCCAAGCCGCTGGTGAAATATATCGATAATGCACTGGTGACCGAGCGTACAAAAGCGCCGAAAATTACCGTGTTGGTCGGTCACGACTCCAACATTGCGTCATTACTCACCGCGCTGGATTTCAAACCGTATCAGCTGCATGACCAGAACGAACGCACGCCGATTGGCGGGAAGATTGTCTTCCAGCGCTGGCATGACAGTAATGCTAACCGGGATCTGATGAAAATCGAGTATGTTTATCAGAGCTCGCAGCAGCTGCGTGATGCACAGGTGTTGACGTTGAAATCACCCGCGCAGCGCGTGACGCTGGAACTGAAAGGCTGCCCGATAGATGCGAATGGCTTCTGCCCGATCGATAAATTCGATAGCGTGCTGAATGCGGCGGCAAAGTAGAGTGAAATAACAAGAAACTCCCCCGTGCAGACGGGGGAGTCATGATGCTAGACGTTTTTACGTTCGATAGTCTGTTCACCCCAAAAGAGTGAGTCTTTGTCCGTTTTCTCGAAGGCTTTGATCAGCACCTCGTCGCTGCCTTCTTCCCAAATTTTCTCCGCCAGTTTCTCGTCATAATGGGCGACTTCAAAAATAGCCTCGGCGATTTCCGGCGATGTATTGCGCAGACGCGCCCATTCACCGACGCGATGGGCTTTCGCTTCTTGAGTTGGCATACGAATCCTCCTGTTGCAGATTAGCCGTTGAGTTTTACTGCCAGACCGGCGACATATTCACCCTGATAGCGGGCGATAGACAACTCTTCCTGACTTGGCTGGCGAGAGCCGTCGGCCCCGGCAATGGTGGTCGCGCCGTACGGTGTCCCGCCGCGAACTTGCGAGACGTCAAACAGCTCTTGCGCGGCGTATCCAATAGGAACGATGACCATCCCGTGGTGGGCAAGCGTTGTCCAGGTTGAGGTAATGGTTTGTTCCTGACCGCCGCCGGTTCCTGTTGAGCTAAATACGCTGGCGAGTTTGCCGTACAGGCCGCCAGAAGCCCACAGGCCACCGGTCTGATCCAGGAAGGTACGCATCTGACCGGACATATTGCCAAAGCGGGTAGGGGTGCCGAAAATAATGGCGTCGTAATCAGCCAGTTCTTGCGGGGTCGCGACAGGGGCATTTTGTGTTTTACCGCCCGCCTTCAGGAAGATCTCAGGCTGCATCGTTTCTGGCACACGCTTAATAATGACTTCCGCGCCATCGACCTTATTTGCACCTTCTGCGACTGCATGGGCCATCGTTTCAATGTGTCCGTACATGGAATAATAAAGCACCAGAACTTTTGCCATTTTACACTACTCCTCGAGTTAACCGTCTGTGTAGCGAATCGCTACCTCTCTTTAAAGATATGACGTACTGCCAGGAGTGCAAATTTCACCATCATTTCTTTGATTTATAACAATTTTAATGGCAGTTCTATTTTGTCGCAAAATGATACATTTTTGAGCAGGTTGGATTTGCTAGTCATAAGAAAGGGTTATTGATTTCCGGCGGTGATTATTCGCCAAATACCGGCAAACCTGTTGCAGAATATTACCGTTAGCCGGTTGTCAGGCCAGTCTTCACTATGCTTAATCCCACGCAGCGAACATAGGGCATTGCCCACAGCTTGCGTGAGGTATCACTCCTCAGTACCTATGCAATATGATGTCTAATCAATGACGGAGGTCAGTAATGGCAAACCATCGAGGCGGTTCCGGCAACTTTGCGGAAGACCGCGAAAGAGCATCAGAAGCAGGTCGAAAAGGTGGCCAGCACAGCGGGGGTAATTTCAAGAATGACCCGCAACGCGCTTCAGAGGCAGGCAAAAAAGGGGGCAAAAATAGCCACGGCAATAACAAAACGTAATTGCCAGGCTGTCTGTTAACTATATCGTGACGTCTGAGCGTTCAACGACAGACGTCGCAAAGCCACCGCCGCCGGATTGTCCGGCGGTTTTTTTGTTTGAAGGATGCACGGTAACTACTTCCCGTGGCCGCTTTAATTTATCCATTCACCGTATGATTTGTTATGCTGACGCCCTCAGAACAAGGAGAGGGCGGATGGCTCAAGGCGCAGAGAAAAAAACAGGTAAACGCTCGCAGGCGGTCAACGCGAAACGCCAGGCCATTTTAACTGCGGCGCTAAATATCTTCTCCCAGTTTGGGATCCACGGAACGCGTCTTGAACAGGTGGCTGAGCAGGCAGGCGTGTCAAAAACCAATCTGCTCTATTATTACCCGTCAAAAGAAGTGCTCTATATTGCCGTGTTACGCCAGATCCTCGACATCTGGCTGGCACCGCTGAAGGCCTTTCGTGAAGACTTTGCGCCGCTGGTGGCGATCAAAGAATATATCCGCCTCAAACTGGAAGTTTCCCGCGATTACCCGCAGGCATCACGGCTGTTTTGTATGGAGATGCTGGCAGGTGCGCCGCTGCTGATGACCGAGTTGACGGGAGATCTCAAAACGCTGATTGATGAGAAATCCGCGCTGATTGCCGGGTGGGTCAGTAGCGGCAAACTGGCACCGGTCGATCCGCATCATCTGATTTTTATGATTTGGGCTTCAACTCAGCACTACGCCGACTTTGCTCCACAAGTGGAAGCAGTGACGGGTGCGACACTACGCGATGAAGCCTTTTTTAACCAAACGGTTGAGAACGTCCAGCGGATGATTATCGAAGGGATCCGCGTGCGTTAACCGGCGGGCGGTAACGGGCAGCTTAAATCACCTTCTTCACACTGCAGCAGCGAGGCGAGAAACGCTTCGCGCTCGTGGGTTTTATCGGTCAGACACTGGCTCGCGATCATCGATTGCACGCTGCCGCCTTCCGTACCTGAGCTGATTAACGCGCAGTCAGCATCGCGCAGAGTTATCCACGCGACTTGCGCCTTTTTCAGTAATTCACGTTGAGTGGGCGCTGCACGCTTAAGCGCATTCTGATAGGTATCATTGAGCTTTGCATCCGCCGTTTTAAACTGCTCAGCGGCGCAGGTGTTCATCTCAGTTTGGGTGTTCGCGTTGGTGCAGTCTTCTGCCAGCGCCGGGCTGCTGAGCAGCAGTGCCGCACATGTCAGTACAATTCGTTTCATGCTTCTCTCTGACTCCATAAAAAAGGCCCCGTTACCGGTAATACTGTTCATTCAACGACTCAGTTTCAGAAAGCATCAACCAGTGTTGGGGAGGTGATGAACATGCTATCTCAGAGAGAGGTTCCGTTCACCTCATGTTCATCGTTTTTCTGAGGCACAGATTCCTGTGAACGTGTAA
>NZ_SZWP01000065.1:0-4386 GCF_005280825.1 Citrobacter sp. wls829 | reverse complement strand
CAGAATGGCGACGGGCAACCAGGGAAAAAGCGGCAGCGCGAGGGTGATTTATTTTCTGGCCACCGCCGAGGTGATTTATCTGGTGATGGCCTACCCGAAAAGCACCAAAGACAGCCTGACGGACGCGGAGAAAGCCGCGCTGAAGACGCTGACCCAACAACTGAAAGACGAGGTGTGACATGAGTTTTTTTGACGAGCTGAAAGCATCGCTGGAAGAAGCCGTTGAAATCAAAAACGGCGTCAGAGAGCCTGCCCGCGTCACCCGTTACGAGCTGGCAGACGTGAAGGCTATCAGGGCACAACTGAACGTTTCACAGAGTGAGATGGCGAAAGTGCTGGGAACCAGCCTCGACACCATAAAAAGCTGGGAAACCGGACGCCGTAATCCGACCGGACTGGCGGCGAAGGTGCTGGCAACCATCCAGGCGAACCCGAAATTCTTCCAGGAGCTGGCGGCGCACTAAGCCGTTGTGACAGAAGGATTCGACAGGCGAGGCCGTTCGCGTGTAATTTAACGGCAACAGAAAAAACAAAGCCCCGGCATCATGCTCAAATCTTGGCGGATCCGCATGATAACCAGGGCCAGGTACGAAACCTTGAAAGGATATTAGCACATGAAACGTGCCAGACAACAGCCCGCCATAAGTGCAGGGCGCTTTGAATAACGCTGCACTCCAACTTTTCAACGAACGCTTACCGCACAAGCCGTACTTTTCGGACGATCTGCACTTTGGTGTACGCATTGCCGGTAAGGAGCGCGCGATTCTGGCGAAATACATCCAGTTCAACCAGCCTCACGCCATGTTCTGGCTCGGTTTTGACGTTGACCGTATCGGTGCCGCCATCGACTGGAGCGATCGCAATGCGCCCGCGCCTACGCTGACCATCACCAACCCCGAAAATGGTCATGCTCACCTGCTCTATGCGCTGAAAACCTCGATACGCACTGCACCAGATGGAAAAATGAAGCCGCTGAAGTACGCCGCTGCCGTAGAGAACGCGCTACGTAAAAAACTGGATGCTGACACGGGATATTCGGGGTTAATTTGCAAGAACCCGAACCATGGTCACTGGAAAATTGCCGTCTGGCAGCCGGAACTCTACACGCTGGACTGGCTGGCCGACTCGCTCGACCTGAACGCCGCGAACGATAAAGAAATCGTTGCCGATTACGGCTTAGGCCGTAACTGCACTCTTTTCGATAAAACACGCAAGTGGGCTTACCGCGCTATCCGTCAGGGCTGGCCGCAGTATGAGCAATGGCTGCAAGCCTGCTATGAGCGGGCCAGAGCTTACAACCTGCAATTTTCTGCCCCTCTGGATGAAAATGAAGTTAGTGGAATAGCTAAGAGCATTGCTAAATGGACATACAAAAACTTCTCTGAAGCTAATTTTTTGCAATATGTTGCAGATACTCACTCATCTGAAATTCAATCGAAAAGAGGAATGAAAAGTCGAGGAGGGGGAAGGCCAAAGATTGTCGGAAGCCCTTGGCTTAATTTAGGAATCAGTCGTTCTAAATGGTATAGAGATTTTAGAGGGTTATAATGTTTGGTTTTTTTAGAAAAAAAATTAGCAGCAATCAAGTCGACTTATACGTTAGCGATAAGATTCTAGGTGTTGCAAAGAAGGTTGTAGCCATAGTTGAAGCTAATGGCGTAACCATCGTTGATGGCGAAGGTGTTGTATTTTTAGCCGCTGGGCTTTTTCTCAATGCTACTTATCTTAAGGAACATGGGAGAAAATCAGACGCTGTAAGAGTTAAAGTTATTGGTTTTGTAAAGCACTACCTAGATTCAACAGATGATCAAAGTATGCTGGAAAGATTATCTGATAACACCCGCTGGTTTTCTCAAGGGAACATGTCGGGTTATTGGTTTCTTAATCAAGTCATTGGGGACCTTTGCGGATTGAAGGTTAATCCCATCCATCAACAAATTCTATCAAACGAAGTACTAGATACACTGCTGAAATTTTTCCACGAGCGCACGGTCACTATCAGTAAAACCCTCAGTGAAGACATATATCCATTTTATAATCCAGCCTGACTGTTTTCGTAGTTTGGGACAAAACAACCTATATCAGATAACAGCCCCGTATAAGCGGGGCTTTTTTTTTTGCAGCCAGCACAGAATCTGACATACTGCATTACTCTTTAAGCCAGTACACACAGCGTCCCCTCTACGAGGTGCCGTCTGTGACTGGTTCAGGGGGCTCGCCGCCCCCCGAAACCCCGGGCATCCACTGAGAAACTTTCGCACTTTGGGTGCGAATATTTCTCAGCGGAGTAAGAATGGAAAAGCGCACGAGAGAGATCAAAATCCGCCTGACTGACTCAGAGCATCAGCGTCTGATCGACCGGTGTGACCGAACCCATCTGGCCGAATGGCTGCGTCAGCTCGGTCTGGGAGAACACACCGCCAGAAAGCGCCGTCTGCCCGATGTGGCGCCCGAACTGCTGCGACAGGTCAGCGGGATTGGCAACAACCTGAACCAGATCGCCCGCCGTCTTAACCAGCTCGACGGACTGAATCCCACTGAGCGTGTGTCCCTGCTGGCGGTGTTAAACAGCCTCGACCGCAATCTCGGTGAACTGCTGGAGCAGCACCGTGATCGTTAAAATTCACTCACGGGGTGCCGGTTCGGGCAGTGGCCCCGTTGATTACCTGCTGGGCAAAGATCGCCAGCGCAGTGACGCCCGCGTGTTGCGGGGAGACGCCGAACGCACCCGCGAACTGATTGACGGCTGTGACTTTGCCCGTGCCTACACCTCCGGCGTGCTGTCCTTTCAGGAAGCCGACATTGCCGAGCCTGAAAAGGCGCGTCTTATGGACGAATGGGAACAGACACTGATGACCGGTCTCGACAAAGACCAGTACGCCTGTCTGTGGGTTGAGCATCAGGACAAAGGCCGCCTCGAGCTGAACTTCGTGATCCCGAACATCGAATTACAGAGCGGGAAACGTCTGCAACCCTATTTCGACCGCGCCGACCGTCCCCGCGTCAACGCCTGGCAGACCCTGACCAACGACCGGCTGGGGCTACGCGACCCGAATGACCCGACCTACCGCCGCCCGCTTACGCAGGCCAGTGATCTGCCCCGCGACAAACAGCAGGCGGCAGAGAAAATCACCGCCGGCCTGATGAACCTGATGCAGCAGGGCGTGATCCGCAGCCGGCAGGACGTGGTGACGCAGCTGGAAAGCTACGGCCTGACCGTGGCGCGGGAAACGAAAAGCAGCATCAGCATTGCCGATCCGGACGGCGGCAGAAATATCCGGCTGAAAGGAATGATTTATGAGCGAGATTTTAAATTTGGCGAAGGGCTTCGAGGAGAAATCGAAGCAGCAGGCGCAGGATACCGAGCAGAGCGTGAAGAGCGAGTTCGCGAGGCTGGAGAAGTCTATCAGCGCGGAACTGCAATCAAGCTCGCAGAGCATCAGCAACGCTATCCGCGAGCAGAACGGCAGGTTGACGGGCATGCTCAGAACGTCAGTCTCAACGGCGATGGCGTGGATATTCATCTGCTTCGCCCTGCTGATTGGCATCCTGGGCGGGATAATTTGGTTTCAAGGCACGATCATCACCTCACGCCTGAGCGAAATGGACAGCTACAGTCAGCTGCTGGCGAGCCTGAAAGCGAAAAGCGGCGCGGGCGTGACGATTTACAGCGACGAAAAGAACCGGAACACCTACCTGGCGGTGCTGCCGAAGCAGGCGCACGGCGTGGAAACCTACACCTCGCAGGCCGGGAATACCGTGGTGAAATACACGGCGAAATAACCTCATCAGAACGCCCTGAATCGCGTCTGAGCGGTTTTAACACCGAGGATGAGCAAAACCATGACCGAGATGGAAAAACAGCTTCTGAGCGCCTTAGAGAGCTTACAGGCAAGCTACGAGCAACAGCAGGAGGCGTGGCAGGACAGCTACAGCAGTTTGCAGCACATGTTCGAGGCTACCTCACAGGCGCTGACGCACAGCGACAGGGTGTGTCAGCGCTTGAGCAGTCAGGTAGAGAGCTTGCGCGCGCAGGTCGAGAGCTTGAGCAGGAACGTCAGCCGCTTGATGCGCTGATTGCGCAGCATGACCGCGCCCGTGCGGAAAAGCTGCGCGAGCAACAGCCGGAGCCGCAGAAAAAGCCGACCCGGTACTATGGCCCCTCGATGTGACCTCTTTTCCGGAATCAGAATTAAGTGTACTATGTACTCCGTTAAATACAGGAGACAACCGTGAGTCACACGATTGAATTTATCGAGACCCCGATGTTTACCCGTCAGATAAAACAGATCGCCACGGATGAAGAGCTCAGGGAGCTGCAAAAGACGCTGATTGAGTCGCCGGACAAAGGCGATCTCATCCAGAAAACCGGCGGGCTGCGAAAAG
>NZ_SZWP01000066.1:0-254320 GCF_005280825.1 Citrobacter sp. wls829 | reverse complement strand
TATCACCACCGACTATTTGCAACAGTGCCCGCACCCCTGCGGCGGCGTCGCTCGCGGTCTCTTCATCGGCATATTTCGGGATCAGATCCATATCCATAAACGGCGATTTACCCGGCTTATCAAAACGGGTATTCGGATACATCGGGTCATACCAGAACAGGACTTTACGCGCTTCTTTTTGCGCATCGGGGCCACTGTCGGTCGGGACGTTTGCTGATGACAAATAAGGATAGATACCGACGGCAATAACCCCACCGACAATCATGCTGGCAAGAATAAGCGCGGTATTTTTAATATTTAAAGACGCCATAGTGATTTCCATTGCGCGAGTGTCTCACCCGCGTTCAGAGAAAACGGGTGAGAATAAAAGAGACCTGCGACTGCGTTATTGACTGACGTGAATATCACGTAATACAGAGAGATTTCCCTGTTGAACAAAGGTAAAGGCGACCTTATCGCCGGGCTTAATATCATCAGCCTTCGTTTCCGGGACCAGCGTAAATCGCATGGTCATCGCAGGCCAGTTCACCGCCGGAATAGGTTCGTGCTTGATGGTGATTTTTTTGCTCGCCATATCAATAGATTCAATCACGCCCGTGGCGCTGATGACTTGCTCCTGCTGGGTAGCGGGCTGCATATTCATCATCTCGCCATGCTGATGCTCATTGGCCTGAGCGTTAAACATGACCACAGACAACACAGTAAACAAAGCGGCGTTAGCGGTACTTTTCATGTCATATACTCCTGATAATTTATAATTAAATATCATTCAACCCAGCCGCCGCCTAAGGCAGCAAACAGCTTAATTTCATTAACCTGCTGGGCGTAATTAAGATCGAGCAGTGATTGCCGGGTAGCGAATAAAGAACGCTCTGCGTCCAGTACTTCGATATAACTCACTGCACCATGTTGATAGAGCGCTCTGGCGCGTTGCAGCGTGATTTGCAAAGAGTCCAGATAGCGCTGTTGAGCAGTAATTTGATCTGCCAGGCTTTGGCGCAACACCAGCGCATCCGCCACTTCTTTAAACGCGTTCTGGATTTTTTGTTCGTAATTCACCACCGACTGCTGCTGACGAATTTCGGCCAAATCGAGGTTTGACTGATTACGTCCGGCGTTAAAAATCGGAATATCGATTTTGGGTACGAAATTCCACATGCCGCTGGCGGCATTAAATAAGCTGGAGAGGTCACTGCTGCTACCCGATAGCGAACTGGTGAGGGTAATGGACGGGAAAAAGGCCGCCCGCGCAGCACCGATGTTGGCATTTGCCGCCATTAATGCATGCTCGGCTTCTAAAATATCCGGTCGCTGAAGCAGTATTTGCGATGGCAGCGATGGCGGCAGCGTCACCGCGTTGATATCACCGTGGCTGCGTGCCCGGTCATCCGGTAATTTCCCGTAGGTGCCAAGCAACAGTTGCAGCGCATTATTCGCCTGCGCCAGTTCGCCTTTACGTTTGGCGATATCGGCGCGCGTGCTTTCAATTACGCCCCGCGCCTGTTCCAGCGCCAGCACGTTGGTGCTACCGGTTAACAGTTGTTTCTCAACAAAAGCGTATGAACGCTGATAGTTTTGCAGCGTCTCTTCGGCAATTTTCAGCTGCGCGTAAGCCAGTCGCTGGTTGAAATAACTTTGCGAGACATTGGAAATTAATAAGATATGCACCGCCCGACGCGCTTCTTCACTGGCAAAGAAATTCTGTCGTTCGGCTTCACTCATATTTTTCAGGCGACCGAAGAAATCCAAATCGAAACTGAGATTCAGTCCGGCCTCAAATTCTTTCTGCGTGCTAGTTTCGCCTTTAAATTTGCCGCTATAGGTACCGCTGGAGCCAGCATTAAGCTGCGGATAGCGGTCTGCGTCCGTCACCCCATATTGTGCTCGCGCTTCCTGAACCTTGAGGGTGGCCATGCGCAGATCACGGTTATTCAGCAATGCCTCGCCAATCAGCGCTTTCACCTGATCATCAACGAAAAAGGTGCGCCAGCCCGTATCCTGGTATCCCTGTGGTGCCGGTACCAGCGCATTCTGGCTCAACGAAAATTGCTGCGGTATCGGCATTGCCGGACGCTGATACTCCGGCGCCAGCGAACAACCGGCCAGAATAAAAACAACGCTGAGAGTAAGAAGCTTAAATTTGCACATAGTTCTTTTCGTCCAAACCGGACTGGAATGTGAATTTATTACCGTGCACCTTACCGAATCGACTCTGTTTAAGCGGTGACAGGAAAATGACAAAGCTGTCATTTTCCCAATAACTCATTGCTATCCGATCCCGCTTCTCTAGAATTGAAACCCGCACAGCCAGTGGGTGAAGGAGAATGTGATGAAGATTTTGGTCGTCGAAGATGAGAAAAAAACCGGCGAATACCTGACGAAGGGCCTGACGGAAGCCGGTTTTGTTGTCGATTTGGCGGATAACGGCCTGAACGGGTATCACCTGGCCATGACCGGCGATTATGACCTGATCATCCTCGACATCATGCTGCCTGACGTGAACGGTTGGGATATCGTGCGTATGTTGCGCAGCGCTAACAAAGGCATGCCGATTCTTCTCCTCACCGCGCTGGGCACGATTGAACACCGGGTCAAAGGCCTGGAACTGGGGGCGGATGATTATCTGGTGAAACCCTTCGCCTTTGCCGAACTGCTGGCTCGGGTCAGAACGCTGCTGCGCCGTGGCGCGGCAGTGATTGTCGAAAGTCAGTTTCAGGTTGCGGATTTAATGGTTGATCTGGTCAGCCGAAAAGTCACCCGCAGTGGCACCCGCATTCCCCTTACCAGCAAAGAATTTACGCTGCTCGAGTTTTTCCTGCGCCATCAAGGGGAAGTATTACCCCGCTCGCTGATTGCCTCACAGGTCTGGGACATGAATTTTGACAGCGACACCAATGCGATTGACGTCGCCGTAAAGCGCCTGCGTGCCAAAATTGATAATGACTTTGAACCGAAGCTGATTCAGACCGTACGCGGTGTGGGGTATATGCTTGAGGTACCGGATGGCTATTAAACGCCTGCAGCGCCCTTTTTCGCTGGCCACGCGACTGACCTTTTTTATCAGCCTGGCAACCATCGCTTCGTTTTTCGCCTTCGCCTGGATAATGATCCACTCGGTAAAAGTCCATTTTGCCGAGCAGGATATCAACGATTTAAGAGAGATCAGCACCACGCTGGAACGGATCCTTAATCAACCCAACGAACCGGAATCCCGGCGGCTGGAAATCTTAAAAAACGTGGTTTCCGGTTACTCTAACGTTATTATTTCACTTGAAGATGCTAACCAAAAAGCCATTTTCCATTCACCTGGTGCGCCGGATCTGCGTCAGTTTATTGCCCATGCGAAACCGGATAAAAACGCCGGTAATAATAATGTCTTTTTAATCTCCGGCCCCATGCTACGCACGCAAAATCACGATCACGGAGAAAACACGCCCTCCAACTGGCGCATGATTCGTTTGCCGGTAGGCCAGTTAGCGGACGGCAAACCGGCCTGGACGCTGTATATGGCGTTATCAATAGACTTTCATCTGCACTATATTAACGATCTGAAAAACAAGCTAATTATGACGGCGTCGCTGATCAGCATGATGATTATTTTCATCGTATTGTTCGCCGTCTATAAAGGTCATGAACCGATCCGTAACGTCAGTCGCCGTATCCAGAACATTACCTCCAAGAATCTCGATGTCCGCCTCGATCCCCAGGCCGTACCGATAGAGCTGGAGCAGCTGGTCGGGTCGTTTAACCATATGATCGAACGTATCGAGGATGTGTTTAAACGCCAGTCTAATTTCTCAGCGGATATTGCCCATGAGATCCGCACCCCCATCACCAATCTGGTCACCCAAACGGAAATCGCACTTAGCCAGCCCCGTAGCCAGAAAGAGCTGGAAGATGTGCTCTATTCCAATCTCGAAGAGTTTGGCCGAATGTCGAAGATGGTGAGCGACATGCTGTTCCTGGCACAGGCGGACAATAATCAATTGATCCCGGAAAAGACGGCACTCAACCTGGCGGATGAGGTCGGTAAGGTGTTTGACTTCTTCGAGGCGTGGGCAGAAGAGCGCGAGGTAAGTTTACGCTTTGAGGGCCGCGCATGCTGGGTGTCTGGCGATCCGTTAATGCTGCGCAGAGCCCTGAGCAATTTGCTGTCGAACGCCATGCGTTACACTCCCAAGGGCCAGTCGGTGACCGTACGGGTAAAAGAGGCGGACGAACAGGTGCACATCATTGTCGAGAATCCCGGCACGCCCATCGCCGCGGAGCATCTGCCGCGACTGTTCGACCGTTTCTATCGCGTAGACCCATCACGACAGCGTAAAGGTGAAGGGAGCGGTATTGGCCTGGCGATTGTGAAATCAATTGTCGCGGCCCATCAGGGAAAGGTGGCGGTCACCTCTGACACCCGCGCCACCCGCTTTATTCTGACACTGCCAAAACACGCAAATTAGCCCTGCAGGGTGGCACGAATGTGCCATCCGCTGACCTGCTGGCATTTTTATTGATTCTCTGACGTAACCGTCATAATTCTGTCACCTCGCTGAGCGCGCCTGCTTATTATCATTTCTTCCGTAAACCCATACTGGAGAAATATGATGAACAAGATGTCTTCTTTTTTTGCTATTGCATTTTTTATCTCAGCTGGCGTGAATGCCGCAGAAAGTGTTGATACCCATCAACAGGCGGCGATGGCCCATGACATGATGAATAATAGCGATGCCTCTGCCCATCAGAAAATGGTGCAGGCACATCAGATACAAGTACGTAATAGTCAGTCCACTAAGGCCGTTGCGCCGTCATTTTCACAAATGGATGAGCATGAAAAAGCAATGGTTGTACATGAGTCAATGAATAACGGTCATGCGTTTTCACATCAGCAACAGGCAGAAAAACATCGCCAACAGATCCCCGCACAGGGATAACTCATGTACTATTCTGGATGAATAACACCACTCTCCCATTACGGATGGAAATTCCATGAATAAGCTATTCAGCGCCTTTGATTTTCAGCAAACACGTCAGCGCCTGCTGGCCAACATAAAATCACATGGCCTTGTTTTATTTGGCGAGTTTGATCATGCCAAAGCTGCTGCCGAGGTGGAATTAATACTTCCACCCACTACGGTACTTATTTTTGGTAACCCCAAAGGGGGTACAGCGCTAATGTTGCAGCATCCAGAATTAGCGCTCGACTTACCCTTCAGAGTATTAATTAGCCAGCAACCGGACGGGCTGGTTTGGGTCGGTTTTCATCCGGTCGAAACGCTGGAGAAATACGGGCTGGATACGCATGCTATTCAGGCACTAAAAAAACTGGAAAATCTTGTAGAACAAAGCATTGCCAGCATTGACTGAGTCACACACGCAGGCTTATTGTTCAATAAGTCTGCATTTCTCATTACCTCCTTCATTCTTTCTCTCCACGATTAATGTCAATATTAATATTCCATTAAATTGCACATCAAAAATTAAACAACCTCCAGAATAATAAATGAATTGTATACAATACGTAAAATACCTACGTATTATGTTGTATACCCCCATAATTTAACGCCCTCAGAAAATATAAATTAGGAATCCCCCTGGTATGCACCGTTAATATTTAATGGGAAACTTTCTTCGTCATAAACATGACAGCAATAAAATCAATATTCCTATAAATAAATTTAATGATGATAGTGAGTAACAGAATGAATAAACGTCTGCTGGCCATCTTTGTTCTGGGTCTGACAACCGCGACAACTGCATGCGCCATTACCCCAGCGATGCAGAAAAAATATGAACGCTCAGGCTGTACACAAATGAGTGAACTCAACGGTTGCGATGTGAATAAATCCTATGAGTGGAACCGCGATCACGGGTTTATCGACAATGCGGAAAACCATCATCGGCGCCATCATCGTCATGATGAAGACCGCCAGAACAGCGGTAATCAGGATAATCATGACCAGGCCGGTATCGACGGTAAGTTCACCGGTAATTACGTGGCTAAATTTGAAAACGGTCAACGCAGCGTTGATATTCACGTAGAAGATTCCGGCGTTTACATAAACGGCAATGAAGTACGCGATGTGAATACCTATAAAGATACGATGACCTTCCGCGTGGGGTATGCCACTTACACCCTGAAAGCGAACGGCCGCGGTAGCTGGAACGATAGCGACGCCGGTAACGCTGGCAAGATTGTGCGTGAATAACGGATGACACCACAATGAAAAAACTGATATCTGCACTGGTAATCATGGCCAGCCTGGCAGGCTGTGCTGAGCATCCGTACCTGTCTGCCGCAGCCGCAGGTGTAGGCGCTGCAGCGGTAGCCACGGCGATTGCTAACCACAAGAATCGTGAATCCAAACGCGATAAAGAGCATAAACGCCAGGAGCAGGAAGACAGAGAAAACCAGCACGCCTGGCGACATCACCACCGGCATGACGACGACAACGACCAGTACTATCGCCGCTGAGTAGCCCCGAAGAGCGCTGAGATCACAGCGCTCTTACCTTCTGTGCGTTACAGTATGATGCTTTAACGCCGGAGTCTGGTATGGCTTTAACCCTTACGGTATTGCTTGAAAACACGCGCGCTGCCGGTGCTGACAAATCATTGCAGGCAGCCCCTGGGTTAAGCCTGCTCGTCCAGGATGAAACAACCTCTGTTTTGTTTGATACCGGGCCGGATGACAGCTTTAAGCTGAATGCCGCGAGAATGGGCGTTGACCTGTCTCAACTTACCGCCGTGGTACTCTCGCACGGGCATTACGATCACTGTGGCGGCGTGCCGTGGCTGGCGGATAATACGCACGTCATCTGCCATCCGCACATTGCCTGCGAGCGTTATTCTGCAATCACCTTTGCCGGATATAGCCAAAAAATCAAAAAATTATCACGCGAGAATGATTACTCTCGCCTGCATATGACCTATACCCGCGAGCCATTCCCGATTAGTGAGCGCTTTCTGTGGTCCGGAGAAATAAACGTGTCGACGCCACAGGCTTACGGCGTTATTCAGGAGCAAACACCCCAACCGGATTACATCACCGACGAAGGCGTATTGATTTATCAGTCTGAGCGTGGACTGATCATTATTACCGGCTGCGGGCATCGAGGAATAGAGAACATCGTCCGCCATTGTCAAAACATTACGGGCACCACCAGGATCTACGCCCTGATCGGCGGCTTTCATTTACGCGCGGCGTCGCCGCAAAAATTGTGGAAAACGCGTCGGTTTCTCCGTCAACAAAAGCCCGAAAAGTTGCTCGGCTGTCATTGCACCGGTTCGTGGGGACGTTTTTGGCTGCCCGGAACAGACGCGCCAGCAACGGGAGATGTGATTGTTCTGGCTGAGTAAAAACGGCATACCCAATAAGGAAAACGGAAGCCTCGCGGCTCCCGTTTTATCTTCGTAACAGGAGTGAGTTAACTATCACTACATCGTAACGATAGCGGGCTCATCAAATACGGTCAGTTTTGGCGCTTCGCCGGTGTATTTTTCTGCATACACCAGACTGGTATTGCCTGCACAGCCATTCGCCAGTCTTGAGGTTGGAATATCTGCCGTCAATACGTTGGCGCCACCGTTTTTACAGATACCGTTTTCAATATCTGGCCAGGCCCCTTCATGAATACAGATGATCCCTGGTTTGATTCCATCGCTGACGTGCGCCCCAACCAGCACCTGTCCACGACCATTCCAGACGCGTACCAAATCCCCTTCGACGATACCTCTGGCTTTTGCATCGTCCGGGTGAATAGTCACCGGTTCGCGATTAGCAATCGCGTACTCTTTACGCAGCGCAGCGTAGTTCAGCTGGCTATGCAGACGATGCGCCGGATGCGCCGTCAGTAACTGCAGCTGATCCTTATCCGCAGAACCTTTCCACTCATCCGGTTCAATCCATGACGCATGCGGCGGACAGTCTTTGTATTTATAGCCCTCAATCGTTTTCGAGTAGATTTCAATCTTACCGCTCGGCGTACCGAGCGCGTTCATCACCGGATCGCTGCGGAAATCGGCGTAGCGCACATATTTGTTGTTCTTCTCATTTTCCCGCATTTCTATCAGTTTATTCTGCTGCCAGAATGCGTTGAACTGCGGCATAGCCACACGCTGGGCGCGGGCGGCTTTTTGCGCAACGTCGTAGAATTGCTTCAGCCACGCCATTTCGTCTTTGCCTTCGCTATAGACTGCTTTTCCGCCAGGCTTGAGCATTTCGGCCAGATCAGCAAATACGTCAAAGTCATTCCGCGCTTCAAATTGCGGCTCAATGACCTGCTTCATCGGCACCAGGTGCTGATTACTGTAATCACCGGTCATGGTCAGATCGTTACGCTCAAACGAGGTGGTGATCGGCAGGACAATATCGGCATGTTTGGCTGCGGCCGTCCAGTAACACTCCGAGATAACAACCAGTTCGGGCTTCTGCCAGGCTTTAATTAAGCGGTTGGTATCCTGATGATGGGTAAAGTTAGCGCCACCCGCCCACCAAATCATTTTGATCTCCGGGAAGGTCTGCTCTTTACCATTATGCTGATATTTTCCGCCCGGATTCTCCAGCGCTTCGACGATGCGCGCTACAGGCAGGTTCGTCACGGCATCAGAAACCGCCCAGTCATTTCCTGCTGACGAGCCGCCCTCAATTTTGGCCGAAATCGCCGGTAATACCCCGCCGGTACGCGTCGGGTTTCCACCGTTGGAGTAGTGATAAGAGAAACCAAAACCACCGCCTTCGGTACCAATTTGCCCGAGCATTGCCGCCAGCGTCACCAGCATCCAGTGTTTTTGCTCACCGTATTGCTGACGTTGGATCCCCCACCCAGCCATCAGCATGGTTTTGTTACTGGAGAAAATGTCTGCCAGTTTCTCCAGCTGTTCCGCAGGTACGCCACACACACCTGATGCCCATGCAGCGGTTTTCTCAATACTGTCGCTCTTGCCCAGCAGGTACTCTTCAAACTGCGGATATCCGGTGGTGTATTTTTCCAGGAACGCTTTGTCGTGGAGATTTTTCTTCACCAGAGTATGGGCAATGCCGAGCATCATCGCAACGTCAGTGCCCATGTTAGGCGCGATCCAGGTGGCATTATCCCCAAAGAATTCAATCGTTTCAGAACGCATCGGATCGATTGCGATGACGCTTTTCCCTGATTTCTTCAGCAGATTAAAATATTCGATACCTTGTTCGTCCGTACTGCTCCAGGCAATTTTTAATGTATTCAGCGGGTTCATACCCCACAGCACTACGACCTGGCTGTGTTCCAGCACCATAGGCCAGGTGGTTTGCTGTTCGTAGACTTCAACCGATCCTACAACGTAGGGCATGATGACCTGCGCGGCCCCGGTGGAATAATCCCCGGTATGCCCGGCATATCCACCCGCCATGCTCATATAACGTTGCAGCAACGTTTGTGCTTTATGCAAAACCCCGCTGGAGCGCCAACCGTAAGAGCCAGCAAACACCGCGGCTGGACCGTAACTACTGCGGATCCGGCTATGCTGTTCATGAATCAGTTTTAGCGCCTGCTCCCAACTTACCCGCACAAAAGGATCGCTGCCGCGTTTGCCGTCCGCTTTACCCGGATTTTCCAGATAGCTTTTGCGCACCATCGGATATTTTACGCGGATATTGGTGTGCACCTGGTCCGGCGCAGTTTGTTGTAATGAATTCGGTACTGTTTTCGGTAATGCACCTTTTGAAGAAACAACCTTGCCGTCTTTTACTTCCACATACACAGCTCCCCAACGTGCAGCCGTCAGGATTGCCCCGCCATTTTGGCCTTCCGCCCAGGCTGGCATCGGGATCACCGAAGAAATCGCCATAGTCCCGGTTGCCGCGCCAGCCGTCTTGATAAAGTCACGTCTTGTGAGTTTCATGATTTCTCCTGGTGTTATCGCTTATTTGTTCATGTCTTTCGCGTTGTACTGGAAGTAACGGCTCAGGATATCCAGTTCGTTTTCACTGATATTGGTGCGCGCGCCCATCCCCTTTGCCACTGAAGGCCAGGCGTTGAGCGTAAAGTGATTAGCAGGAATCGGTGCATGGCAACCTGCGCAATACACATTGTCGAGCTTGCGGGCGTAATCCCACATCGGTTCACGACTGGCGAGCGCGGAGCCACTCCATTCTCCTTGCAGAGCCACGTCCCGCCACGTATTGCCGTAGTCATCCTTTTTCCAGTCGGAGAGAACCTTGAGCGATTGCTGTCCTTTTTCACTGAGGCTTGCAAGGATCAAACGCTGCCCAGCCGCGTAGTAAATAACCTGTTCACTTCCCTGCATCTGGCTGCCGCGGATCTCCACCAGCCGTGAATTTTCCATTGATTTCAGTACCTGCATTTGGGTCGCCGGATAAACCGTTCCCAGATCACCGAGCGGGGTATTACTGACGGCATAAAGTTTTTCTGCCGTTGCAGGCGTGGAGGCAGACTGTGCCTTGAGCCCTTTTAGGGCACTGTCATCCATTTTTATTTCAGGAGGGAAATGAGCGACGCCTTTGTGGCAATCAATACAGGTTTGTTTTTCCGCAATCCCCATTTTGTGCATTTTCTGCGCATCGGCGCTTTGTGCAGCAAGATCCATCGCATCCATACTGTGGCAACTGCGACAAGTCGCCGAGTCGCTGGCTTTCAGTTGCGCCCACACGGTTTGCGCCATTTCCAGGCGATGTTCTTCAAACTTTTCTGGGGTATCAATTTTCTTAGTAACGAACTGATGATAAACATCTTTTGTTGCCCGGAGTTTGGCAACCAGGAAATCAAGTCCACCTTGTGGAATATGACAATCCGCACATTCAGCGCGAATACCTTTCTTATTTTGAAAATGGACCGAACCGGTATATTCCTCATAAGGCGCTTGCATCGTATGGCATGACAGACAAAATTCAGTACTCGACGTTTTATGTAATGTCCATTGCCCAGCCAAAACGATCACAGCCCCCAGAACAATGCACAGCAGCATTGTCCATAGAATAGTTTTATTTATTTTTCTCATTTTTCATTCCCACAGGCAACCTACCCTTTAATAGGTAGACAGTAATTACACTGGCTGGGTTACTTATTGATATTCATCAAGGCCAGAAGGAAATGAGAATCAGCAGATAGGCAAGTTTGAAGGCGATCGCATATTTATTACAACAGAGATTTTTCTTTAAAATTCAATATAAAAACAGAACAATAAACCTGGTGATAAGTTTAATAACCCATTATTAAATAAAATATCAGTGTAAAAAGTGGAAGACCCAGTCCAGGGGCATCTATCCCCCCCAAAAAACACTACGTTATATAAATAAATACATAATGGAAAGGAAAAAAATGAATCTCTTTCACCAGGTATGAGATCGAGAGATAAGCACCTATTCTTGATCTGGCTGCTTATTATACAGGTTATCAATTCGCTACACTCAGGATGGCGGTATAACAAACAAGAGGTGGTGAATATGTATCGTTCTATTCTGGTGCCGATTGATATCTCTGAAACCGATGTAACGCGTCAGGTGATCCCACAGGTCGAGGCGCACGCAAAAACCGCAAAGGTCCATTTTTTAGCCGTTATCCCTACTGTCCCATTCTACGCATCACTGGGATTGGCCTACTCCAATGAATTCCCGGACAGAAGTGGCATTCAAGCTAAGGCCACCGAAAAGCTGCAAGAGATTGTTAAACAATTCAACATTCCTGCCGGCAGGACGGAACTGCACGTCGTTTACGGCCCGCCTAAAGATCAGATCTTAAAGTTAGCGGAAGCGGTAGATGCAGAACTCGTCATCATCGGTTCGCATAAGCCGGGTTTTAGCACTTATCTGCTGGGTTCAACGGCCTCCGCCGTGGTGCGCCACGCAAAATGCCCGGTGCTTGTAGTGCGGTGACATGCCGACAAAAGACCATACATACGGGAGCGAATCAGCTCCCGTTCTTATTCGTTTCGGATTTCCTGAGTCTCGCAGAAAAAGTCAAATACGGAGCGAATGGCGGTTTGTTGCAATGGCGAATACGACAGGGATGATTAGAGAGGAATGCTGTAAAATGGTACGCCCTGTAGGATTCGAACCTACGACCTACGGCTTAGAAGGCCGTTGCTCTATCCAACTGAGCTAAGGGCGCATTGCGAAGTGAAAACTTCATGCGGATGAAACGCGTGAATTATACGGTCAGCGCCTGCTGAGTCAATGCCTTTTGTTCTGGTTGCTTGCGAAGTGTACGAATGGTGGTTTTTTCTGCTCGTCCACGGGTATCCAGGAAATCACCTGGTAACAACTGAGGCGCCGTAAAGCCCGGTTTAAGGTTAAATGTATTTAGAAAATTAATGATTTTGCTTAACATTCTCCTACACCCTTCCCTGCGGTTTAGGATCCCTTCAATGTTAAGTATCGCCATCAAAGACGAAAATAGTCACTTCGAACATGGTCTGAAAATCATCATTACTCGTCTGACGAATCAGTGGCGTCAGGAGATTTGCTTCTTGCCTGTCGACGATATCGATCGTGCAGACATCGCCTTTTTATCGCTGGATGAAGAGTGGCTCAGCGCGGGCTGTTACGAAATTCCCCGCCACACCCGTCACCAGCATCGGGTCATTATTTGCAGCAAATGCGATAAAGATAAGCTGATGTTCAGGCCCTGCCTGTACATGCTACCGCTGATTTATCGCGAAGATGATGTCGAAGAGATCGGCAAAAAAATGGTACTCATTTTGCAAAAACGCGCACTCCGTTCCAGCGTCCCTGCCACCATCTGTCACTACTGCACCACCCGCAACTTTTCCATTGCAGAGCGTCAGTTTTTAATGTTCCTCGCCAGCGGATATACCTCCGCCGAAACCGCACAGCTTCTTGCACTCAGTGAGGTAGAAGCGAAGGTAACGCGTCGGAGTATTATGAGAAAACTGCAGGTGAAAAATGAACAACAATTCTTAAGATACATCAGGGTTAACCTGAGTTTTCTACAAAATTGAACCGTTTCTTATGCGCTGGAAACTTTATGAGAAATGTCTCATGTGCAATTAAGTATATGCGCCTACTGCCCCCATTTCTATGCTGCCACAATAATGCCTATGTGTTATTTCCGGGGTAAAAATAAAACACTCTCGGTAATATTTGCTCCGCGTGGGAGAATATCATGATGCCGAGCCTGTTATTGTGCAACGATAAATATGAGTACGCACATCCTTCAATAAAAAATGATGCTAACGTTCTACTTTCAACACTGAAATTAGAACCCATTGTCGAGTTATCGACTTCGCACCGATACGGCTTTGAAGTCCTGACCCACCTCCCGCGAAAAATGAATAGCGAGAACTATTTTCGCCAGCTTTCTTTCGCACAACAACAAAGCCTGTTTTATCGCCAAATAGCCAACATCGTACATTATCAGCCCGGCTACGTTTATTCACTGAACCTGCCGATGAAGGCCTTTCTGAACTGGGCGTCATTTCATTGGCGTGATGTTACGTATCCACCTAACCTTGTCATCGAAATACAGGACCCTGCTACATTCCTTTTGCTCAATGTTGCTCAACGCCATGTGGCGTATAACGCTATGCAGCATGTTGAAGCGTCAGGCACCCCTATCTGGATGGATGACGTCAATGAAGAATTACTCATCGCATTCATTGAGGCTAATTGGCACCTGTCAGGCATTAAACTGGATAAAAATACCTTTTGGACACTGAGTAAAAAAACCAGCAGGCTCCAGCAGATCATTAAGAAAGGACAAGCAATCGCAAATCAGGTGATTGTCGAAGGGATTGAAACCCAAACGCACAAGGAAATTGCCCAGCGAGCCGGCGTAAAATTGGGGCAGGGGTATTTATGGCCCGCCATTTATCCAGGGCAGGAGAAATAAAACGGAAAGGAAAACAGGAAGGATGCGCAGCGTACTACGTCGGGAACGACATCGCCGTTTACAAAACACTCACTGTACCCATCAATATCATCACTGTGCGCCGCAGGTATTTGACCGGCTTGAGTATCTGGCACAAAAAATCAATTATACATTACCGGGAGACACTGTATCCCAGGCAATTATCACCACTGATTACTATCTCGCATTTACACTGAACCGCTATTTATTTTCAGGTACCCGTACGGCTGTTTTCCAGAATTTTGAGTCGGCGCTCGACAGTCTGCAATCCCCTGAATCCAGTCAGTTAGTGATTGATATGGAAGGATTGCCATTCTCGTATTTCGAGACGCTCCAACAGTTACGTCTGCTGGTTAAACAGCGTAATGACATACAGATTTTTTTATTACTCAACGATAATGACGAAAGTCTGGGTAAATTTATTGCCATGACCGGTCCTTTTTATGTTCTCCCCCGCCGTCAGCGCCTTGCAGACATACGTCACGCTTTATTATCGCCAAATCTAAATAATATTCATTCTTCGCGTTTAAACCTGGCTGACTGGGAGATGGTTTCATTACTATTGCAAGGTGAATCCTTAAAAAAGATTGCCTGCATACAAAACCGGCCTTACCACCGGGTTATCTATCGTCTGAATCAACTGATTACGTATCTCGGATTGCCACACCGCCAACGTTTTTTGCATCTGATACACCGTCTTAACGCTACCTCTCATCATTTAATTTAACACCATAAACCTTTGTGAAATAAGATTTTTTAGGAAATTACTTATTTATTACTGAGACGCCCCATGTAATTTTTACATAAATTTAATATTTACAACTAATCCTGGTATTATGCCTGCGGCGTGCAAAGCACTTAACCCTACGAACTCTGTGCATTACGTCGTAATGGCCATCTAAGACCTCCTTAACAAAACCTAAATAATCAGCCTGTTGTGTTGTTTTTAGTATTTTAAAAAAACTTTCAATCTGCCATAATTAAAACAGAAGGAAAATAATACTAACAATCGTAAGCATATTGGGTTCTTTCAGGATATCGTAACAGCCATTAAGAAGTTACTTACCGCAAGACTTTTCCGAATGAGTAGAGTAGGTATAATCCCTACTGTTTAATGATTAATTGTAAATTTTTTCTGGTGTGAAATGGATATTCCACACACTCATTGTTCTTACCAAGAACGGCTGAATAAACAAGGATGAAGTCTTATTTATTCGGTTCTTCTCGCAGAACAACCCTTGGCTATTTGACAATATTAATAACGCCTGATGTTTTATCAAAATCGCAAGATACACGAACAGTTTGAGGCATACAACAATGAAACCAGCATCCGTTATCATTATGGACGAACACCCTATTGTCAGAATGTCGATAGAAGTGCTGCTCGAAAAAAATAGTAATATCGAAGTGGTACTGAAAACTGACGACAGTCGTACAGCAATTGATCACCTGCGCACCTATCCTGTCGATCTCGTCATTCTGGACATTGAACTGCCTGGTGCCGATGGATTTACCCTACTCAAGAGAATTAAATCACTGCAGGAAAAGACGCGGGTTCTGTTTCTGTCCTCAAAATCTGAATCTTTTTACGCCGGACGCGCTATCCGGGCAGGTGCAAATGGTTTTGTCAGTAAACGCAAGGACCTGAATGATATCTACAATGCGGTGAAAATGATCTTATCCGGTTATTCTTTTTTCCCGTCAGATACGCTTAACTTTATTAATAACATTAATATACGTAAAGGAGAGCTGAATGACATGCCGCTTTCCAATCGCGAGGTCACGGTGCTACGTTATCTGGCAAATGGGTTATCCAATAAAGAAATTGCAGAGCAGCTATTACTCAGCAATAAAACGATCAGTGCGCACAAAGCCAATATCTACTCCAAACTTGGTTTGCATACCATTGTCGAGCTGATCGATTATGCGAAAATGCATGAATTAATGTAACACCACTCCCGACGAGATGACGTTCGGGAGTGAGTGGTCAGTTATAGTTGATCATAAACGTCGCATCAGCCCTGGCAAGTCCGGGCTGGACCCCATCCGCTAAGGCAATATAGTTGGCGAAAAAGGTCAGTGTGGCATTGCCATTTTCGTCAATACTCACCGTCTGGCTCGTCTGTTCGAGCGGCAACCGTGTACGATCGCTGTCATGCAGTTCAATCGCCACCTTTTGCGCCATCGCCGTATTATCCAGCGCCAGTAGCGTGGTACCCGCTGCCGGCGTACCGGAAAAGGTGATTGACGCCGACCCAGGCGGGCAGCCTTCCAGCTTTAGCGAAAAAGGAACCGGTTGGGTGGTATCACCACTGGTTTTTAACTGCTTTGTCGGCCAGGTACCGAGGTCCACGTATTTATTGCTGTCGCTGGCAATCACGGCACAGGTAAAGTCCACTACATTACCGCGCAACTCAATATTGATCTCACCCAACGACGTATCCGCCCGACTTAGCGAGGTAAACGACAGCAAGGCAGCAACCACCAACAGTATGCGGATGACCATTGCGCGCCTCTTAGTCATAATCTACTCGCAGATATCCACGGGCAGTAAATGGCCCTTCCGCCGGTTTATTGCCCGTCACGCTAACCGGCCACGCCCGGATACTGACGCTCGCCGCGGCGTTATCATCCAGGCGAAACGGAATGGTGCTGGACAGGTTGTTAGGTGTTAGCGGTACACCGCTGCTGTCGGCAACAATAAAGCCTAAATCGGCGTTGTCCGACACCATCATTTGCCCCGAAGATTTTTCAGCCTCCACGCGCATGGTCAGGTAGGCCTGCGCGGCAACATTGGTACATTTTATGGCCATCGTTTTAGTCTGCGGATTAACGCCTTCTGGCCGATTTCCAGCCCCAGCTTTGCTAAACAACGACGCGCCGATATCACCAAAATCAAACTCGACAACCTGTCCGGCATTCACTTCGCAGTTTTGCGGCACCTCGACCTTGCCGCTGTAGCTGATGGTGTATACCGGCACACTCAGGGCATCGCCGATGCTGGTCGTGACATAGACCCTAAACATCGTTTGGCGGGGGATTGGTACCATGTTAATAAATGAGCGGATCACTTTTAATTTGAATACCAGCTTTGAATCCATGACGCCAAAGGGTTTCTGCTTAGGTACGTTTGGGTGAGTTCCCATACGAATATCGTTACGTGGAGGATAAAACAGCCCGGCATAGCTGTCGGTGATACTCATAGCCCCCAACAGGTAATCATTCAGCTTCAAATACTGAAAGCCCCCTTCCGTACTTTGCACCGGGAGTTCCGTCACGTAGCTGCGGTAGGTGTAATTTACCGTCGTCCCCGCAGGACAGGTCGCATTAACCCCAACCCAACCGGACTTTTCCGGCAACGTCACGACCTGACCGGGGCGGTTATTACTGCTGTTAAAGACGTTCGACAGATCGTAAAACACATCCGTCGGCGTGCCATTCGAATTCTGGCAGATCGTGGCCCATGACGAATTTGCCAGCAGCAGTAAAGCGCTCCCGAGTAACCAACCAGTTTGTCGTTTCATCGTATTATTCCTTTCATGCCGACGGGCGTTCGCAGGTCACATTGGTGAGCGTTACCGCCTGTTTCAGGCTCTCCTCAGGCAAGGCATAGTGCGCCGTACAGCGCGCGTTCGCGCCTTCGCCCCACTGGATCAGCAACTCACCTTTTAGCGGCAAACCGCTCAGGTAGATTTGTCCATCGTCTCCCACCATGCTGGTTACGCCGCTGGCGGTTTCACGCACAATGGAGCCAAACGGCACCGGTTTACCCGCCTGTTGCGCCGTAATTAACGCGCGCACGCCGATACGTGTATCAAACGCCGCTCTTACCAGCGCCCCCTGTGTCGGTACTACGCTGCTGACGTTATTTTCCACATCGGTATGGTTGTTCATTGAATTGGTATCCAGCGCCACACGGTTATAGCGATAGACGGTGGCGTACGGCATGACCGCGTAGCCACGCCAGTCGGTCTGCACCCCGGTCTGGTTCTCTATCCTTACGCCCTCGGCGCCTGGTGCTTTGATCAGCACATTGGTATCGCCCAGCGGCTGGCTCAGGGTGATTCCGTCCGCATGCCCAATCACGCCGCCGGAGAGCTGCCAGTTATAGTCATGCTGGTCGCGGTCGTAGTTGTATCCCATACCCAGCGTGCCATAGGTCGCCTGCCAGTTTGCGCTGGCGCTACCGCTGTAACCGTTGGTGCTGCTGTGCCCCTGGTTTACGCTGTAGCTCAGGTTGCGCCCGTCAAGCAACGTCCCGCCAATCCCGCTCTGCCAGCTGTTTTGTCCGTTGCTATTGCGGTTAGCGTTGAAGGTGGCATAGGTGCGATCAAGCGCTTTATCGCGCGTGTAGCGTCGCCCGGTCAACAGGCTAAACGGCACCGACATATTGAAGGCCAGAATCCTGTCGGTGTCGGCAATCCCTACCGATTCGTTCCACGACCAGGAGAGCGAATAGCTAATCCCCTGCCAGCCGCTGGCGTAGCCGAGCTGATACCAGGTGTTGGTATCGGACGTATTCCAGTAAGTTTGCTGACTGCCTGAGACATACAGCGATCCGTAATCTCCGAGATTCTGCGAGATGTTGATCTGAAAACGGCCTTTTTTGCTGTAGCTCAGATTGTGATAGCTCTGGACCACCGGCACTTTATGGCGATTGCCTTCGCTGTCGTATTCGTACTCGTAACCTTCCATATTGCGATACGCCACGTCGTCGAGGGTATAAAACCCCCGGGTCGAATAGCGATATCCCAGTAACTGGAAGTTGGTGCCGACATTATTCAGTGATTTTGCGTACAGAAAACGCAGCGATTGCCCCTGGTGGGTGCTGTCATCCGCCAGTTGGCTGCGCGCATGGGTTAAATCGACGGAGACCGCACCCCAGTCGCCGAGGTTGCGCCCGGTACCGAACACCAGCGCGCGGTAACGAGAGGCCAACTGCGTGCCGCCATAGGCCGTATAGCCTTCAGGTAGCCCGGCGATTAACGTGCCCTGGACGAAAAACGGTGATGACTGCTGGCTGTTACCGCTGCGGAAATCCCCGGCCACCAGGTCGTATTTCAGTCGCCCTTCGCGCTGTAACAGTGGAACCGTGGAGTACGGGACGGTATAGCGCTGCTGGCTGCCATCTTTTTCATCTACCGTCACCTCCAGGTCACCGCTGGACGACGTCGGGTTAAGATCGGTAATCGAGAACGCCCCAGGCGACACATAGCTTTGGTAGATAACATAACCGTTCTGGCGAATGGTCAGTTTCGCCGCCGTACGGGCAATGCCGCGAACCGTTGGCGCGTACCCCTGCAAGCTATCCGGATACATGCTGTCTGACGAGTAGAGCCGCGCCCCGCGAAACCCGACGCTGTCAAAGACGTCGTTACCGGTGTTGCTGTCGCCCATCACCAGCTCACCTTTCAGCGGGATAATGGCGCGCTGAAGCCAGGTACCGATGTTTTTCCAGCTCTGCGAGTGATATCCGTCGCCTTTGGAATAGCTCCAGGCGCCGTTGTTTCTCAGCCGCCAGGGGCCATAGTTCAGGCCGCTCAACATGCTTAAGAAATAGCTGTCAGAATCGCTGCCACGACTGCCGGTAAAGCTGTAGTTCACCAGCGCAGCCGGGATCCCTTCATCCCATTCCTCAGGCGGAATATATCCCCGCGCGCTATTCAGCATACTGGCCTGCGGCAAGCTGATGTTCAGGCGCAGCGTAGAGAAATCGAAGGCGATTTCGCTGCCGGGGATAGCCTCGGGCAAATTAATACAGGTATTGTTCGGGTCCTGACTGAGCGCCGGAAACGCCGCCGTATTGACCCCCAGGCGCTTAACCCAATCGAGACCAAAACATGGCGTCAGCCCACCAGATTTCTCGCCGGTACTCGCCTTACTGGTGGCGAAATGAACATCCTGGGTGGCAATAAATTCATCATTACGCCAGATATCCACGCGGTAGACGCCCTCAGGCTGGTGATTCCCTTTTTCAAAACGCGACAAATCCGCCACGGACGCCGTATCCGCAGATAAAAATGCCGGGTTAAAATAGCTTTCCCCGTGGCCTGACAGCGGAAATAAGGCAGCCAGCGTGGACAACGCCACGCCCGCCAGCGGTGGCGTAATCCCCGGTAACCGGCCAGGTAAGTACGTTGTCTTATTCATCGTTTATCAACGCACGCTAACCGTTTTGGCAGGTGTCACTGCCCCGTAGTCATTAACCGTCTGGAACGTCACGCTGCCCTGAACGCCCGCAGGCAGCGGGATCTGCGCCGCGTTCTTCGGTGCCACCATGACGTTATCAACCTTCGTTTTTCCCACATTGAGGTTAACCAGCGTGACGTAATACGCTGACGGATTCGTAATTTTCAGCTGCGTGCCGGAACGGGAAAATTGCAACATGCCGGGCGCGTCTTCCGGTACCTGTGGCAGGTTATTTGGGCGGACAAAGAGTTTAATACGCGACAAAATCGCCAGTTGCAGAACGTTTTTACCCTCAAGGTTGTCTTTATTGACTGACGGGATCGCCTTCACGTTCATCCAGAACAGCGATTCGCGGTCTGTAGGCAGTGGCTGACCGGCATAGATAATGCGCAGCGTATTTTCACTTTTGGGCTCGCTGACAAACAGTGGAGGCGTCACCACAAAGGCTTTTTCTTTAACGCCTGCGCTATTCTCAATCCATGAATTAACCAGGAAACGTTCTTTAGTATCGCTATTGCTAATAGCCAGCGATGTTTGTTTAGCCTCGGCGGGATAAATAACGCGGGTAGCACCTAATGCAATTCCCCCAGCAGCCTGAGCACTGCAGGAAACAAATAAGGTGAGGAAAATAATAAAACCTGATTTAAGATAATTAAACATGGCTACAAATACCTTTGGTGTGATTATCGTTGGTAAATAAATCAGGGATAGACCAACGTAAACCACACGTCTGAACGAAGCGTTCCTGGCGTTATCTTTTCCGAGACAGCCCGATAGCGCGCGGTGAAGTGAAACGTCATTTCCTGCGTTAAAATTGGGGCGTAATGACGCGGCAGCGCATTCGGAATAATTTGTCGTTGCCCCTCATCAAATAATGCCAGGCCAATACCCGAGGCCGCAGACGCCTCACCGCTGGCCAGAAAGACCTGCGGATCTTCTGCAGGCGTGACGCCGGCAAACGCAATCCCAACATGGTCATAAACGTCGGCGCTGCAGGACGTTAAGCGCAGTGAAAACGGTACGCTGGTCGAGGCAAAGCTTCCCGGTTCGCCAAATGCGTTGGTGCGATACTGCCCCATCTGTACCCGCAAGTTCTGGCTATCGGTGGCCACCGTACAGGCCCCGTTGACCAGTTGCCCTCGCAGGTGAAGGCGACCGCTTTCCAGTATTACCGTGTGTGCAAGCGCAGGCATTACGCACAGCATTCCCGCCAGCGTCATGCCGTTGAAAATCAGTTGCCACATCCTTCGTCATCCCCGGATATTGCCTCATCCATTGAGGCTATCGTCTTCCTTGCGCCAATCAGAACGGCTTATTCGTACTTCATGATGAAGGTGGCGTCGGCGTTTGCCTGGCCTGGCGTGGCGCTTGCAGCGGTCGCTTTATAACGCGCGGAGAAACGCAGGGTGTTGGTGCCTTCTACCAGCGCCTGGGCAGTAGAGAAGGTGGCACCATCTGGCTTCAGCGCGGTAGACGCGTTGTCCAGAATTTCGATGCCTACACCGCCAGCCGTGGTGGTGTTATTCCCTGAAGATACCGCCAGCAGAGCTGAGTTGGAGGCATCCGCCTGACCCGAAAACGCCACAGCTGCCGTCGCGGCAACCGCAGGGTCGCAGTCGTTCAGCACGATGGAGAACGGAATCTGTGCCGTGGTATCGCCGATGGCTGCAAAGCTGGCAGTACGATATTGCCCTAATGTCACCACCTGATCGGCTGACTGTGTGCTTACCGCACAAGCTGCATTGACCAGTTCACCTTCAAAATGAACGGTACCGCCGCTCACGCTGACCGGATCGGCTGCGACTGCGGCCCCTGCAACTAACATCAGGCTGGCAATAACAGAAGTATTTATTAATTTACGTTTCATGGATTTCCCTTGAATTACACACATCCGGTTCCGGTATCCTGCCGGCTCCGTTTGAATCATTATCGACATAAAATGTCAGGCAAATTATCTCTGCATCCTGTAAAGATATATATCGAAAGAGAATTAATGATGCTTGACCCCAACTCTCCTGAGCGCGAGATTCACTAATTAATCTTTACGAATATGACAATTCGTCACAGGGATAAATTAAACATTTCAATTAATGAAAAATACCTGCAAATCCTTGTAATGGCCCTGGCTAATTCTTATTGGGATCTAAGAAATGTCTGGGTAAATATTACTTAAACACCACCACAATGGTACGTAACAGACTGGTTTATGACGCATTACCCATGAAAACAGAAGGGTGATGAGTTGTTTCACTAACGTTAAAATTAATTAGCGTACTCAGTAATTATTCCTGTCTTTACGATATTGACACCTCACCCGTTCGCACAGCGAGACGTTCCTAATCTCACCTAAAAATGCAAACGAAAACTGACAGCACGCCGCGCTTCTGACAAAATAGTGACATCCCCTTCGATTTAACGTAACAGACGGAATCCTCTCTCTGATGGCAGCAAAGATTATTGACGGTAAAACGATTGCGCAGCAGGTACGCTCTGAGGTGGCTCAAAAAGTTCAGGCGCGTTTAGCGGCTGGATTACGCGCCCCAGGCCTGGCTGTTGTGCTGGTAGGTAGCAACCCGGCTTCGCAAATTTACGTAGCAAGTAAACGCAAAGCCTGCGACGAAGTGGGGTTCGTCTCCCGCTCCTATGACCTGCCTGAAACCACCAGCGAGGCGGAACTTCTTGAGCTCATTGATACGCTCAATGCGGATGCCGCCATCGACGGTATTCTGGTCCAGCTGCCGTTACCGGCGGGGATCGACAACGTTAAGGTGCTGGAACGCATTGCACCGGATAAAGACGTCGACGGCTTCCACCCGTATAACGTCGGTCGCCTGTGCCAGCGTGCACCGCGCCTGCGTCCGTGTACGCCTCGCGGCATCGTGACCCTGCTTGAGCGTTACAACATCGATACCTACGGCCTGAATGCCGTGGTGATTGGCGCCTCAAACATTGTCGGTCGTCCGATGAGCATGGAGTTGCTGCTGGCGGGCTGTACCACCACGGTAACCCACCGCTTTACCAAAGATCTGCGTCGCCATGTAGAGCATGCTGACCTGCTGATTGTCGCCGTCGGCAAACCGGGTTTTATTCCCGGTGAATGGATCAAAGAAGGTGCGATTGTGATTGATGTCGGCATCAACCGTCTGGAGAATGGCAAGGTTGTTGGCGATGTGGTCTTTGAAGATGCCGCTGCGCGCGCCGGGTATATTACACCGGTGCCGGGTGGCGTTGGCCCGATGACGGTCGCCACACTTATCGAAAACACGCTTCAGGCGTGCGTTGAATACCATGATGTAAAGGACGTTTAAGATGGCCACATTTTCACTGGGTAAACACCCACACGTTGAACTCTGCGATCTGCTAAAGCTGGAAGGCTGGAGCGAAAGCGGCGCCCAGGCAAAAATTGCCATTGGCGAAGGGTTAGTGAAGGTCGATGGAGTAGTAGAAACACGAAAACGCTGCAAAATCGTTGCCGGACAGACCGTGAGCTTTGAAGGTCAAAGCATTAACGTCGTGGCATGATCCCAGGGCCGGATGGCGGTTCACACCACATCCGGTCCGTTCCCCCTGATTTTCAGATAATTAACTTCACCTTCACTTCACACCAGGCTGTTAGCCTATCGTTTTCTTATACGAAGCGACTATCATGCCAACCATCGTTACCCACGCAGCTGTACCTCTTTGTTTAGGATTGGGTCTGGGGCTCAAAGTCATTCCCCCACGCTTGTTGTTTGCCGGGGTTGTACTGGCAATGCTGCCTGACGCCGACGTCCTGTCGTTTAAGTTCGGTATTGCCTACGGCAACGTGTTCGGTCACCGCGGATTTACCCACTCGCTACTGTTCGCCTTCGCGGTGCCGTTACTGTGCATCATGATAGGTCGACGATGGTTTAAAGCCGGGCTGGTTCGCTGCTGGTTATTTTTGACGGTGTCGTTGCTGTCACACAGCCTGCTGGATTCGGTGACCACCGGAGGAAAAGGCGTTGGCTGGCTGTGGCCATGGTCAGATGAGCGCTTCTTTGCGCCGTGGCAGGTGATTAAGGTTGCGCCGTTCGCGCTGTCACGCTACGCCACGCCGTATGGGCATCAGGTGATTATCTCGGAATTAATGTGGGTGTGGCTGCCGGGAGCCGTCATGATGGGTGTGCTGTGGTGGTACAGACGTCACTAATAGTGCCTGATGGCGCTACGCTTATCAGGCCTACCGATCATTCCATCATAGGCCGGATGAGGCGTTAGCCGCCATCCGGCAATTGAGAGAATTACTTACGACGCCAGGTGGTGCCTTGTGGACCATCTTCCAGCACAATACCCATCTCGTTCAGACGGTCACGTGCCGCGTCGGCCGCCGCCCAGTCTTTCGCTTTACGGGCATCTAAACGCTGTTGGATAAGCGCTTCAATCTCAGCGACCTCACCGTCATCCGCCTGCGCACCGCTTTGCAGGAACGCTTCCGGATCCTGCTCCAGCAGGCCCAGCACGCCGGACAGCTTGCGCAGATGCGCGGCCATGGCGTTAGCCGCCGCCATATCTTCACCCTTCAGACGGTTGACCTCACGCGCCATATCAAACAGCACCGAGTAGGCTTCCGGCGTATTGAAATCATCGTTCATTGCTTCAATGAAACGCGCTTCAAAGGCATCACCACCGGCTGGCGCCACGGATTTGTCAGTACCGCGCAGCGCGGTGTACAGACGCTCCAGTGCAGAACGTGCCTGCTTCAGGTTCTCTTCGCTGTAGTTCAGCTGGCTACGATAGTGGCCGGACATCAGGAAGTAGCGAATGGTTTCGGCGTCGTAGTATTTCAGCACGTCGCGCACGGTAAAGAAGTTGCCCAGTGATTTGGACATTTTCTCACGATCAACCATCACCATCCCGGAGTGCATCCAGTAGTTGACGTATTCGCCGTCGTGCGCACAGGTGGACTGGGCAATTTCGTTTTCATGATGCGGGAACATCAGGTCAGAGCCGCCGCCGTGAATATCGAAATGGTTGCCCAGCTGTTTGCAGTTCATCGCCGAACATTCGATGTGCCAGCCCGGACGCCCTGCACCCCACGGGGACGGCCAGCTCGGCTCGCCCTCTTTGGACATCTTCCACAGCACGAAGTCCATCGGGTTACGTTTCACATCCACCACATCCACGCGGGCACCCGCCTGCAGCTGATCCAGATCCTGGCGCGACAGCTGACCGTAGTGCGGATCGGTCGGCACGTCGAACATCACGTCGCCGTTATCAGCCACGTAAGCGTGACCTTTGGCGATCAGCTGTTCGGTGATTTCAATAATTTCCGCAATATGATGCGTCGCACGTGGTTCGAGATCCGGGCGCAGGATATTCAGCGCGTCGAAGTCGTTGTGCATTTCCGCGATCATCCTGTCGACCAACGCCACAAAGCTTTCACCATTTTCATTAGCGCGCTTAATGATTTTGTCGTCGATATCGGTAATGTTACGCACGTACTTCAGCTTATAGCCGAGGAAGCGCAGATAGCGCGCAACCACGTCAAAAGAGACGAAGGTACGTCCGTGACCAATATGACAGAGATCATAAACAGTGATACCACACACGTACATGCCGACTTCCCCGGCATGAATAGGTTTGAATTCCTCTTTTTGGCGCGTCAGTGTATTAAAGATTTTTAACATCGAAGATTCCGTGTAGACGTGTGTGGATAACAAAGCCCTATAATACCTATAAATTGGCCCCGAAGCAGCACACTTTGCAAGGTGTTTGAGCACCAGACTGTATTGTCCCTTGGCTGATGGCCGAGTATCCGCAAACAATAAGATCGTCGCGAGTCAAGATAATGGGTACGCACCTGAATCCTGACTTTCGAAAACTTAGTGCCCGCGTATATTGTCCCCACGCAACAGAAAATTGCAGAACGCAAAAGGATTCGCGCCCATGTCAGTTACCCCATCCCGTATTGCACGCTGCGTTATCGCTACTCTCCCCTTTTTGCTCTGCGCCTGCGTTTACCATGATTATCCCGCCCCGCAAATTCAGGGCACGTTAACTCAGGCGGGCGAGCCGCTGGCCGGAATAGCGGTTTCGATAACTGAGTTCGACCACCAAATCGCCACAACACAGACCGACAGCAACGGGCATTTTTTACTCGTACCACAGGGTAACTGGCATGTGTTTATTCCCGTAGGACCACAGGATCGCCTGAGCAGTTGGACGCTGACCACAATCGACCACCAAGGACAAGAACTCAGCATTTACACCGGGCAGCGCTTTGGCGGGGTTTTCTCTGGCTATTCGGGGAATGACCGGGTGAAATTGAGCTGTAAGTTATCACCCGTGGGGGCGAAGAATAAACATCAGGAAGGTAATCCATTGTGCGAATCTATTCCCGGTAATGCCCCATGATTGCGGCGACTCACTCTCATTTTGCAAGGTGATCGAATCTTGCGGTTATGCTATAACACACCCCTAACTCTGACCCTGACCAGGGTCGAAGCACCACTCTATCGGAACAGGATGCAAAAATGGTTACTTTCCACACTAATCACGGCGATATCGTAATCAAAACGTTTGATGATAAAGCGCCTGAAACAGTTAAAAACTTCCTGGACTACTGCCGCGAAGGTTTCTATAACAACACCATTTTCCACCGTGTGATTAATGGTTTCATGATTCAGGGCGGCGGTTTTGAGCCTGGCATGAAGCAAAAAGAAACCAAAGAGGCTATCAAAAACGAAGCCAACAACGGTCTGAAAAACACCCGTGGTACGCTGGCGATGGCCCGTACTCAGGCTCCGCACTCCGCAACGGCGCAGTTCTTCATTAACGTTGCCGACAACGACTTCCTGAACTTCTCCGGCGAAAGCATGCAGGGCTGGGGTTACTGTGTATTTGCTGAAGTGGTTGAAGGCATGGACGTGGTTGATAAAATCAAAAACGTTTCTACCGGTCGCAGCGGCATGCACCAGGACGTACCGAAAGAAGACGTTATTATCGAAAACGTGACCGTCAGCGAGTAATCGTGGCGACACTGTTTATTGCAGATCTTCACCTCTGCACGGAAGAACCAGCGATTACCGCCGGTTTTCTGCGTTTTTTAGCCGGTGAAGCACGAACAGCCGATGCGCTGTATATTCTTGGCGATCTGTTCGAAGCCTGGATAGGTGACGATGACCCCACTCCGCTGCACCATGAAATCGCCGTCGCAATAAAATCGCTGGCTGATTCCGGCGTCCCCTGCTTCTTCATTCACGGCAACCGTGATTTTCTGCTCGGCAAGCGTTTTGCCCGCGAGAGCGGCATGGCCTTGTTACCCGAGGAAAAAGTGCTCGACCTGTATGGCCACAAGGTGCTGATCATGCATGGCGACACGCTGTGTACCGATGATGCCGGTTATCAGGCATTTCGCGCTAAAGTGCATCAGCCCTGGCTACAAACACTGTTTCTTGCTCTGCCGTTGTTTGTTCGCCAACGCATTGCCGCAAAGATGCGCGCCAATAGCAAAGCCGCCAACAGCAGCAAATCGCTGGAAATTATGGATGTGAATCCGCAGGCCGTGGTTACCGAGATGGAAAAACACCAGGTCCAGTGGTTAATTCACGGGCATACCCATCGCCCGGCGGTGCATGAACTGACAGCCAATAGACAACCTGCGTTCCGCGTAGTATTAGGTGCGTGGCACAGCGAAGGTTCGATGGTTAAGGTCACGCCCGACGACGTTGAGCTGATCGCGTTTGCGTTTTAATTCCCTTATTATCTATATTCTCATGATTTAGATCATCACTTCTACTATCTACAAAGTTATGCTGATTAAAATAAGTTAATAAGGGATTATTATGAAAATAGACCGTGATTTTATTCATGAGATAGTTAATAATTTTCATGGCAGCATTATGCTTGATGGAGATTTATGTGATTACTCTCATTTTTCACCTGACAATGAAAACTATGATGATAAAATACATCAGAAAATTTATGCTCTGAAATATATCCCTGCATATTATTTTGAATATTGCGTACTCGCATGGGAATTATCTGAGAGATTAATGAAAAATGACATCAAAAATATAAATATTTCTTCCTTTGGCTGTGGATTACATCCTGACTACTTCGCTCTTTTACATAATTTAAAGAATGTTAAATTTGATTACCATGGATATGATACCTGTCAGTGGACAACAAGAGAATTACTCCCCCCCTCCAATGACAACCTATATTTACATACAGTCTCGGCTTCAGCAATAACCCAAGACTCGATTAATAAAACAGATGTTTTCATTTTCCCTAAATCCCTCGGTGATATTGCCGAGAATATAGATATAAAAGATTTTTCTGCTAGAATTTCAAATTCAAAAAAAAACAGAGTTTTCTTTTTGAATTCTTTTATTACTGTAGACCATAAACTAAACAATCATCACACAGAAATATTCTCTCTTTTCCATAAAGAAATGTTAAAAAAAGGATTTATAACTTCAGACTCTAATGAAAGAACATATTACCGTGGTGACCATATATATCAAGGATTAAAAGGAATTGATTACTCGTTTGACTACCCGCAAAACATACAGCTTTGTGAAGATGTAGAAAAATACGATTGTAAATGTCGAGTTGTACACAACCCTGTACTAACAAATAGTTATATGAACTATCAAATCCTGGAATATTCGCGATGATCATCAGCGCCAGTCGCCGTACTGATATACCTGCATTCTATAGCGAATGGTTGATGAACCGTATTCGTACCGGTTTTTTACTCACCCGAAACCCATTCAATTATCATCAAGTATCTCGGGTATCCCTACGACCAGAAGACGTGGATGCTATTATATTCTGGACACGGAACCCAACGAAACTACTTCCCTACATTGACGAAATTATTGATATTGGGCATCGTTTCTACTTCCAGTTCACTATAACTGGCTATCCGCGCTTGCTTGAGACAAAAATGCTCAATCCACATAAAGCGATCGGTGTGTTCAAACAGCTTTCGGAAAAAATTGGGGCAGAGAAAATCATCTGGCGTTATGACCCTATCCTGCTTTCAAATATACTTCCTTTTGACGAACACCTTCGCCTGTTCAGCAAACTTGCGGATGAATTAGAAGGATATACTCGCCGCGTAGTAATTAGTTTCGCAGATATTTATCAAAAAACAGAAAGGAACCTTAAAACTATCGACTCGCTAATTTATAGCGATATTACACAAAACCATGAACTCTGCTTATCTCTTGCGCAACATTTTTCCGAAATTGCCCAGCAACATAGTCTATCTATTTATTCCTGCGCTGAAGAAATAGACCTTGTTAATCAAGGCATTCTACATGGAAAGTGTATTGATGAAGCGCTTATTAACGATTTATTTGGATTGTTATTACCCAATAACAAAGATCCCGGTCAGCGCGAAGCATGTGGTTGTATTAAAAGTATTGATATAGGGGATTATAATACCTGTATGCATGGCTGCAAATACTGCTATGCAACCTACAATCACAATCAAGCCAACAATAATTTCAAAAAACACAACCCCCAGAGCCCGTTTTTGCTGGGTAATGCTGACGATGTGGATCCCCATCTGTTAGAACCAGTGGCTTTTCAACAAAAATTGTTCTGACCTCTTTAAAATGCAGCTGCTCAGCACGCGCAATCGTTTTCCTTGTTTTTAAAACATGCTATTCTCTGTGGCCTCTAACGCAGTGTGAAGCACACCCACAGGAGTTTTCAGACGCATGTCTTCCCGCAATAATCCGGCGCGAGTCGCCATCGTGATGGGGTCCAAAAGCGACTGGGCTACCATGCAGTTCGCCGCCGAAATCTTCGAAATCCTGAATGTCCCGCACCACGTTGAAGTGGTCTCTGCCCACCGCACCCCCGACAGACTGTTTAGCTTCGCCGAAAGTGCTGAAGAGAACGGCTATCAGGTGATTATTGCAGGCGCAGGCGGTGCAGCACATCTGCCCGGTATGATTGCCGCCAAAACGCTGGTACCGGTATTAGGTGTTCCGGTGCAAAGCGCAGCGCTGAGCGGCGTAGACAGCCTGTACTCCATCGTGCAGATGCCGCGCGGTATTCCGGTGGGCACGCTGGCGATTGGTAAAGCGGGCGCGGCGAATGCGGCCCTGCTGGCGGCACAAATTCTGGCGACACACGATAAAGAACTGCATCAGCGTCTGCATGACTGGCGTAAAGCACAGACCGACGAAGTACTGGAGAACCCGGACCCGCGAGGTGCGGCATGAAGCAGGTTTGCGTACTCGGCAACGGTCAGCTAGGACTCATGTTGCGCCAGGCCGGTGAGCCGCTGGGGATTGCGGTCTGGCCCGTCGGGCTGGATGCCGAACCCGCTGCCGTTCCCTTTCAGCAAAGCGTGATTACCGCCGAGATTGAACGCTGGCCGGAAACTGCACTAACCCGCGAACTGGCGCGCCATCCGGCGTTCGTCAACCGTGATATTTTCCCGATTATTGCCGACCGTCTGACGCAAAAGCAGCTGTTTGACAAACTGAAGCTGGCTACCGCGCCGTGGCAGCTGTTGGCAGACAAAAGCGAATGGTCTGCGGTATTTGAAACGCTGGGAGAGCTGGCGATCGTCAAACGCCGCGTCGGCGGCTACGACGGTCGCGGGCAGTGGCGTTTACGCGCCCACGAAACAGAACAACTGCCGGATGACTGCTACGGCGAGTGTATCGTCGAGCAGGGTATTAACTTCTCCGGCGAAGTATCGCTGGTTGGCGCCCGCGCCCACGACGGCAGCACCGTCTTCTATCCGCTGACCCATAACCTGCATCAGGACGGCATTCTGCGCACCAGCGTCGCGTTCCCGCAGGCCAATGCCAAACAGCAGGATCAGGCCGAGGCGATGCTGTCTGCCATCATGCACGAGCTGGGCTATGTTGGCGTAATGGCGATGGAGTGTTTTATCACCCCGGAAGGCTTGCTGATCAACGAACTGGCCCCGCGCGTACACAACAGCGGACACTGGACACAGAACGGCGCCAGCATCAGCCAATTTGAACTGCACCTGCGCGCCATTACCGACCTGCCGTTACCTGTGCCGGTGGTGAACAGTCCGTCAGTGATGGTGAATTTAATTGGCAGCGACCTGAATTATGACTGGCTGAAACTGCCACTGGTGCATCTGCACTGGTATGACAAAGAGGTGCGCGCAGGTCGTAAGGTTGGTCACCTGAACCTGACCGACAACGATACCGCTCGCCTGAGCGCCACGATGGAAGCACTGATTCCCCTGCTACCGCCGGAATATGCCAGCGGCATTATCTGGGCACAGTCCAAACTGAAATAAGCCATTAATGCCGGGGGAATGGAATTTGTCCTTCCCCGGCCCCTCCTCTGGCGCGTAAAATCCCCTCCATTGCTGTTTTGTATTTTCAGGATTGAACATGAACGATGGAACGGACTATCGCGCGATTCTGCTCGCCGGTACGCCCTTAATCGATGTACGCGCCCCCGTTGAGTTTCAACAAGGCGCGATGCCGGGTGCAATCAACCTTCCCCTGATGAACGATGACGAACGTGCCGCGGTCGGGACCTGTTACAAACGTCAGGGACCGGACGCTGCGCTGGCACTGGGACATCAGCTTGTGAGCGGCGACACCCGCCAGCAGCGAATGAGTGCCTGGCAAGCGGCGTGTCGCCAACACCCTGAGGGAATTTTATGCTGCGCACGCGGCGGTCAGCGTTCACACATTGTGCAGCAATGGCTGCGTGAATCCGGCATTGACTACCCGCTGGTCAGCGGCGGTTATAAAGCCCTGCGTCAGGCTGCGATACAAATAACTGAAGAGTTGGTGCAAAAACCAATTGTCTTAATTGGCGGCTGTACCGGCAGCGGTAAAACGCAGTTGGTGCAATTGCAGCCAAACGGCGTGGATCTCGAAGGTCTGGCGCACCATCGCGGCTCTTCTTTTGGTCGCACGGTTGAGCCGCAACTGAGCCAGGCCAGTTTTGAAAACCTGCTGGCGGTCGAGATGCTGAAAACCGACAGCCGTCAGGACCTGCATCGCTGGGTGCTGGAAGATGAAGGCCGCATGATTGGCGCCAATCATTTGCCCGAGTGCTTGCGCGAGCGCATGAGCCAGGCCTCTATTGCGGTGGTTGACGATCCCTTTGAACTGCGCCTTGAGCGGCTGCGTGAAGAGTATTTTGTCCGCATGCACCACGATTTCACCCAAGCGTACGGGGAAACCCAGGGCTGGCAGGAATACAGCGAATACCTGCACCACGGTCTGTTCGCCATCCGCCGTCGTTTAGGATTACAACGTTTTGCGGAGCTGACCGAGCTGCTCGACGTCGCGTTGAACGAGCAACAGGCCAGCGGCAGCACCGACGGTCACATGGGCTGGCTGGTGCCGTTACTCAACGAATATTACGATCCGATGTATCGTTACCAGTTAGAGAAGAAAGCCGCGAAAATCGTCTTTCGCGGCACATGGCAGGAGGTGAATGACTGGGTTCAGACGCATTAATGCCGGTCGCGCTTATCCGCGCGTTTCGCCAGCCAGTCGCCCAGCACCTGAACAACCTGTACCAGAATAATCAGCGCCACCACGGTGACGATCATGACCTGGGTTTCGTAGCGGTAATAACCGAAGCGAATCGCCAGGTCACCAACGCCGCCGCCGCCAACAATCCCGGCCATCGCGGAATAGCCGATCAGGCTGACCAGCGTTATCGTCAATCCACGCAGCAGGCCGGCACTGGCTTCCGGTAACAGCACGGTACAAATGATGCGCATCGGGCTGGCGCCAAAGGCCTCCACCGCTTCAATAATGCCTTTATCGACCTCGCGCAGGGCGCTGTCCACCAGTCGGGCATAAAATGCAATCGCCGCTACCGACAGCGGTACCGATGCCGCAATCGGCCCGATGGTATTGCCGAGCAGAAACTGAGTTAACGGCAGCAGCAGCACCAGCAGGATCACAAACGGCACCGAACGGATGATATTCACCAGCACGGAGCTGAGCAGATACACAAAACGGTTCTGCCAGAATAAATGACGGTCGGTTACGAAGATTAAAAAACCCAGCGGCAGGCCGCCAACAATTGCCAGCACCGTTGAGATGCTCAGCATCTGGAAGGTTTCATTGAACGCCAGCGTCAAATCCGGCAATAAATCATCCACGAATCACCTCCACCTGTGCGGTACGTTGACGAATGTGCTCCACGGCGACATCGACCGCCGCAGGATTATGCGGCGCGGTCAGTTGCACCACCAAAATCCCCAGCGCCCGCTCGCCAATATATTCAATTTTGCCGTGCAGGATATTCACCGCCACGCCAAATTTCACTGCCACCTCGGACAGCACCGGCTGTTCTGCCGAATCGCCAATAAACAGAATTTTTAACAGCTGCCCCGGCAAATGTTGCCGCAGGCGATCCGGTAGCGTCAGGTTGAGCGTGTGTGATACCAGCTGTTGGGTAAACGCGTGCTGCGGATGGGCAAAAACATCAAACACCTCGCCGGACTCCACCACCTTGCCACCGGACATCACCGCCACGCGATCGCAGATAGATTTGATCACGTTCATCTCGTGGGTGATCAGGACGATCGTGATCCCCAGTTGGGCGTTGATCTGCTTGAGCAGTGCCAGAATGGTAGCGGAGGTTTCCAGATCCAGCGCCGAAGTCGGTTCATCGCAGAGCAGCACATCCGGGTGGTTGGCAATCGCACGGGCAATACCCACACGCTGCTTTTGCCCGCCGCTGAGCTGCACCGGATAACGGTTGGCCTTATCAGACAGTCCCACCAGGGCCAGGATCTCCGTCACGCGTGGGGCAATTTTACTGCCCTCCCAGCCTGCAGCCTTCAGGCTGAAGGCCACATTTTGCGCCACGGTGCGGGTATGCATCAGGTTAAAGTGCTGGAAGATCATGCCGATACGCTGACGCGCCTTGCGTAATTGACGTCCCTCAAGCGCGGAGATTTCCACGCCATTCACTTTTACGCTTCCCTCGCTCGGGCGCGTTAAGGCGTTCAGGGTACGCAGCAGGGTACTTTTTCCCGCGCCGCTGGTCCCAACAATACCGAATATCTCGCCTGCGCCGATCCGCAGGCTGACGTCATCAACCGCACGGGTTGACGGCCCACGGCCTGCGGCGAAGTCCACGCAAACCTTCTCTATCTCAATCATAGCCACCTCAGAAATGCGAAAAGGGCAGTCATCGCTGCCCTGTTAACCCATTGGCGCAGCGATTACTGGGCTGCCGACATCCATTCCGGTTTCTGGAAGGCGCTGTAAATATTTTTCGGGTCGTCAATCACCGCGCGATAAGCCGGTGATTTCACCGCCTCAACAATGTCTTTGGCGAACGGTTTATCCGCATCTTCACTGCGTACCGCGATGATATTTTTCAGGTTTTCATCCAGATTCTCTTGCTTCAACGCACTTGCGAGATCCAGTTTTGCGGCAACGGCGAAGTTACCGTTGACCAGCGCGCCGGTCACGCCGTCGAGCGTACGCGGCAACTGCGCAGCTTCCAGCGGTTTGAAAATCAGCCCTTTCGGGTTGCTGGCGATATCACGCTCGGAAGCTTTAGTGGGATCGATATTATCTTTAATGGTGATCAAATCGATAGATTGCAGGAAGCGCAGCCCGCGAGCCAGGTTGGTGGGATCGTTGGAAAGCGTAATCACGTCCCCTTTTTTCAGCTCATCCAGGCTTTTGATTTTATGTGAGTAGAACCCCATTCCGGCCGTCGGGACCACAATCAATTTGCTCAGCTTCAGGCCTTTGTCGGCAGTGAATTTGTCAAAGTACAGCGAGTGCTGGAACAGGTTAGCGTCAATGCTACCGTTGGAAAGCGCCATATTGGGCTGGACGTAGTCGCTGAATTCGCGCACCACCACCTTGTAGCCCTTTTCTTTCAGCGTCGGGGCAATAGCCTGTTTTACCATGTCACCATACGGACCCGGCGCGACGCCGAAAACGATAGTCTGTGGATCGCTATTGGCGTGAGCAAACTGTAAGCCGCAGGCCAGTAATAATGCTCCGGTCGCGATGCGTAAATTGTGGCGCAATCCCATAATCTCTCCATTTTAACGTTGTGATGTGGTATCTCACGCCGTTCATGCGGCGTTGTTGTTGTTGACCTGCCTAACAGGCTGATTGTTAACATGACACAGATCACAACCTGCTGTCCTTGAAATTATTTCATGATATTGCAGAGTGTGTAATTGAAGGGGAAGGCATGAAAAAAGCCGGATGGCGGCACAAGCACCTTATCCGGCCTACAAATAACTCGATTACGCTGCTCTCGTAGGCCCGATAGCACACGTGCATCGGGCATTCCGTTTGGCAGGTGTTCGATTAGAAATCGTAACGCAGACGCACCAGGTTCATGTCGCCCAGGTTGTCGGTGCTGGAGGTAAAGACGTGTTCGTAATCTACACGGAAGCCGTAGTCCAGCTGGAAGCTGATCCCCACGCCGTTGTCGGTGCGCAGGTAGTTACGGCCATTCACGTATTCAATACGATCGCCCATAAAGTAAGGCTGAACGGATTTCAGTGCATACTGGCCAACCGGGAAAGTGTAACCGGCAAAGTATTCCAGACCCCACGCGTCACCGGCAAAATAGTCGTTAACCGACACTTTCTTGGTGGTCATGAAGTTTTGATACCAGCCGCCACCCAGGGAGAAGGTCCAGTTGTCCGGTTTCCAGCTCAGCGCAGTACCCACGATGTTCTGATCGTACGTTTTGCTGCCATTGCCGCGCATTTCCGCACGGGTGTAGTTCCACGCCGTACCCCAGGTTAAGTCGTCGGTAATGTGGTAATCGGCACCCAGCGAGCCGCCGCCTTTACGTTTGTAGCGCAGACCGTTGTTCGGGTTGTAGTCATCGCTGAAAAGATAAGAGGCATAGAGATCTACATCGCCCACGGTTTTCTTATACTTCAGTGATTTACGCGTACGATATGAACCATCGTAGTCGCCATTAATCCCGTTACCTGGTGCCTGACCGATCATATCGTAGTCCCAGATATCTGTTTTCGCACCGACCACATCATAGTAAATGCTGTTCTGTTGACCGAAGGTCAGCGTACCCCAAGTCGCGCTCTTCAGCCCGGTGTACAACATACGACGCGTGGTGTCGTTGGCGCCGTCTGCATGGTGATTATCCCAGTCGAACATCGCCGGGAAGTTAACGCCCAGTTCGTAGTAGCTCACCCAACTGATGTCATCAAACAGATAGTAGTCTGCGGCAAAGCGGAAACGGGTACCGCCATCGAAACCGTTACGCTTGTAGCCATTCTTGCCATCGTCGCCCGCCATGTTCTGGAACTGGGGACGGATACTGCCACCGACGGTGAAGTTAAGACGGCTCAGCGGATTACCCGCCTGCGGATCTTGTTTCAGGACGGTGATTTCCGCCTGGGCGGCGAACGTCGTTAATGCCACTACTGCGCCGATCGATACCGCCAGCGCTGTTTTTTTTATAGTCATGGATTGTTTTACCTTGATAGATAGCCTGCCAATTATTCAGCACGCAAATATTAACGTTTATTAATACTCGCGTGTTGGCGGGTTTTTATTGTTCCGTGCGGTTAAATATCAAGGAGTTATCAATTTGTGCGGGATAACCGAAAAATACGCACCGGTGTAAAAACCGGTGCGTAATCATCACTAAAATGAATTAATTGTTAAACTGACGAAACAGGGCCTTGCCTTTTAGCAGACGTGCGCCGAGCCACCCACCGCATAATGAGAGCAGCAACGCCCCGCAAACCGGTAAGATGACCCACAGCCGCCAGTCAGGCTCCCACGGGAAATCAAACACGCGGGTTTGCAGAACCGCCAGCGCGGTTTCTGCGCCAATGGCCGCAACCAGCCCGGAGACCATCCCCAGCATGGCGAACTCGCACCAAAGCGTGGTGCGCAGCAATTTCTTGCCCGCCCCCAGCGTCCGCCAGACCACCAGTTCCTGATGCCGCTGACGCATGCCGACCTGCACCTGTGCCAGCAGCAGCAGCATGCCACAAGCGGTAACCAGCACCACCATCACCTCCAGCGCCCGGCTGACCTGTTCAAGCACCTGGCCAACCTGTTTGAGGATCGCGCCGATATCCAGCAGGCTGATGGTCGGAAACTCGCGGTTAAGCTGCGTCAGCATGCCGTTGCCATTTTCCCAACGGAAGCTGGTCAGCCAACTTTGCGGCTGCCCGTCCAACGCGCCCTGCGGGAAGATAAAGAAGAAGTTAGGCCGCAGGCTTTCCCAGTCCACCTTACGCAGGCTACTGACCGTAGCGCTGAAATCCTGGGTGTCACCCATAAAGGTCACGCGATCGCCAAGTTTGACGTTCAATCGCTCCGCCAGCCCTTCTTCCATCGACACTTCACCTGCTTTTGGCGGCCAACTTCCGGCGGTTAACGGGTTATGATCCGGACGGGTATCCTGCCAGGTCAGGTTCAGTTCGCGGTTTAGCGACTCATCCTGATTGCCTTCGGTTGCCTTGTCATTGATGGCGGTCAGACGCGCCCGCACAATCGGGTAGAACGACTCAGGGATCACCTGATGCTCGGACAGGAACGCCTTCAGCGGCCCCACTTGTTCAGTGGCAATATTGATGAGGAAATAGTTCGGGCTTTCCGGCGGCATTTGCTGCTGCCAGCGGTCGAGCAGATCGCCCCGTAACACCAGCAACAGCGCCAGTAGCATAAAAGAGAGCGAAAAGGCCGACAGCTGACTCAGCGTTGACCACGGCTGGCGCAGTAAACGACTGACCGCCAGACGCAGCGGCAGCGAGGTGAGCGTCAGGCCGCGCAGCAGGTTGAGCAGCATCCAGCCCAGCACGCCGCACAACAGCGCCAGCACCACCGCACCGGCCAGCACCGCCCACAGCAGCATGCTTCCGCCCATCAGCCCGGCCAGCAGCGCAACCACCACGATCGTCGCCACAGGCAAATAGATCTTCAGCGGCCAGACGTTGGCCACCACGTCGCGGCGCAGCACCCGCAGCGGCTGCGTGGCCAGCAGCAGACGATAGGGACGCAGCCCGACCAGCAGTGAAATGACGGTCATGGTGCCGAACGCCCACAGCCACGGCCACAGGCTGGCAGGCGGCAATTCACCCGGTAAAACGGGCCTGAGCAGCAGCACCAGTATGCGTTCAAACAGCAGACCACACGCCCCGCCGGTGATACCGGACAACGCCAACACCATCAGCCACTGGCCGACAATCAGCTTGCGTAGCTGCGCCCTGCCCGCGCCGAGCGTTTTTAGTATCGCCACCAGATCGTAGCGGCTGCGGCAGTAATGATTCATCGCCACGGCAACGGCGGCAACCGCCAGCAGCAACGTTAACAGTGCCGACAGCAGCAGGAACTGTTGCGAGCGTTCGAGAGATTTCCCCAACGCGCCTTCATCTTGTTCCAGCCCGTACCAACGCTGCTCCGGTTTTAACTGCGGCAACAGCCACTTTTCATAATCTTCCAACTGCTGCGGCGTGCCGCCAAATTTATAACGCCAGGTCACACGGCTTCCAGGCTGGACGGCCCCCGTTTTTTCGACATCGGCAAGATTCATCATCAGACGCGGTGCTATCTGAAACGGGTTAAACCCGGAATCCGGCTCCTGTACCACCTCGCCAGCAATACGCAGCGTGGCGTCCCCGACATCAATGGCATCACCGATTTTCAAATTGAGCAGCGCCATCAGACGCGGGGCCAGCAGCACCGAACCGGGCTGCGGTTTCAGCCCTGGCGGGTTGGTTTGCAGCGCGCCATACAGGGGGTACACGTCATCCACCGCTTTGACGTTCGCCAGTTGCGGAGTATCGGCGGCAAAGGTCATGGTGGCGAAGGTCAGCTGTTCGCCCACCTTCAGGCCGCGCTGTCGCGCCTCGTCAATCCAGGCTTTCGGCACGTCCCGCGAGCTTTGCAGCGCCCGGTCGCCCGCCATAAATTCGCGGCTTTGCTGGCTCAGCCCTTTTTCCATGCGGTCACTGATATTCCCCAGCGCCAGCACGCAGGCCACCGCCAGGCTGAGCGCCAGCCAGACAATTAATAATGAGGGCGAGCGCCATTCGCGCCAGAACCAGCGTGCAATCATGCCTCCTCCTGTAGCAGCCCGTTAACCAGACGTAAACGCCGGTCGCAGCGCGCCGCCAGCTGCGGGTCATGCGTGACCAGAATCAGGGTGGTGCCGTGTTCACGGTTGAGAGAGAACAGCAGATCGGCAATTTTGTCTCCAGTTTGCCGGTCGAGGTTGCCCGTCGGCTCATCGGCAAACAGCACGTCCGGGCGTCCGTTAAACGCCCGCGCCAGCGCCACACGCTGCTGCTCCCCGCCGGACAGCTGGGCCGGAAGGTGGTCAAGGCGTTTGCCTAACCCCAATTGCTCCAGCAAAGCTTTGGCTCCAGCCTGACTGCTGCCACTGTTTTCCCCGCGCAATAACGCGGGTAGTTCGACGTTCTCGAGTGCGTTGAGGGTCGGAATGAGCATGAAGGACTGAAAGACAAAGCCGACATGCTGCGCGCGCAGCTGCGCCCGGGCTTCTTCGTCCATACTGTGCAACGGTTGCCCGACCAGGCTGACTTCGCCGCTTGTGCCATCGTCCAGCCCGGCGAGGATCGCCAGCAGCGTGGATTTCCCCGAACCCGACTCACCAATCAGCGCAATGGTCTCGGCGCGTTTGACAACCAGTTCAACTCCGGTAAGGATGGATAGCTCCTGATCACCCTGACCGACGGATTTCTTAAGATGATGAACTTCAACAATGTTTTCCGCTGGCATTTGCCCTTCCTGTTCCTGGTTCTGTTAACTTTCCGCGCCGCCGCGGCGGACACGTTATTAATTCTGGGTGACAGCCTGAGTGCCGGATACCGAATGTCGGCCAGCGCAGCGTGGCCAGCGCTGCTGCATGACAAATGGCAAAACAAAACATCGGTGGTGAATGCCAGCATTAGTGGCGACACCTCACAACAGGGCCTGGCGCGTCTGCCCGCATTACTGCAACAACACCAGCCACGCTGGGTGCTGGTCGAACTGGGCGGCAATGACGGCCTGCGCGGGTTTTCACCTGCGCAAACTGAACAAACCTTGCGTAAAATTTTACACGACGTCAAAGCGGCAAAGGCCGAACCGCTGCTGATGCAAATTCGTCTGCCAGCCAACTACGGTCGCCGGTATAATGAAACCTTTAGCGCAGTTTATCCAAAGCTCGCCAGCGAGTTTGATATTCCTCTGCTGCCCTTTTTTATGGAAGAGGTCTATCTGAAACCCCAATGGATGCAGGATGATGGTATCCACCCTAATCGTGACGCCCAGCCGTTTATCGCCGACTGGATGGTGAAACATCTCACACCTCTAGTAAATCACGACTCGTAAAACAACGGAGATCCTGACAGGTAAAGTTATGCAAAAATCGGTCTTAATAACAGGATGTTCCAGTGGAATCGGCCTGGAAAGCGCGCTTGAGCTGAAGCGCCAGGGTTTTCAAATTCTGGCAGGCTGCCGCAAACCCGACGATGTCACACGCATGAACGGCATGGGATTCACCGGCATCTTGCTGGATCTGGACTCTACAGAAAGCGTGGATCGCGCAGCCGATGAGGTGATCGCCCTGACCGATAATCGTTTGTATGGGATCTTTAATAACGCCGGATTCGGCGTGTATGGCCCGCTGCCGACCATCAGTCGTGAGCAGATGGAACAGCAGTTTTCCGCCAACTTCTTTGGTGCGCATCAGTTGACCATGCGCCTGCTGCCCGCCATGTTGCCCCACGGCGAAGGGCGTATTGTGATGACGTCATCGGTGATGGGCCTGATCTCCACGCCGGGGCGTGGGGCCTATGCCGCCAGCAAATACGCGCTGGAAGCCTGGTCCGATGCACTGCGTATGGAGTTACGCCACAGCGGCATCAAAGTCAGCTTGATTGAACCCGGCCCTATCCGCACCCGTTTCACTGAGAACGTTAACCAGACACAGAGCGATTCCCCGGTAGAAAACCCCGGTATTGCCGCACGGTTTACGTTAGGACCTGAGGCCGTGGTCGCCAAAGTGCGTCATGCTTTTGAGAGCGATAAACCGAAACTGCGCTACCCCGTCACCCTGGTGACTTGGGCAGTCATGCTGTTAAAGCGCCTGTTGCCAGGTCGCGTAATGGACAAAATTTTACAGGGCTGAGTTGAAGCCAGCGCGTCTGCCCCCATGTAAAAACAAATCGACGAATAGAGAGTGACTCCATGTCCGTACAAAATATTGTCAATATTAACGAATCTAACCTGCAGCAGACCCTTGAACTGTCGATGACCACGCCGGTCCTGTTCTATTTCTGGTCTGAACGCAGCCAGCACTGTCAGCAATTGACGCCGGTGCTGGAAAGCCTGGTCGCGCAGTACAACGGTCAGTTTATTCTCGCCAAGCTGGACTGCGACGCCGAGCAGATGATCGCCTCGCAGTTTGGCCTGCGTGCCATCCCAACGGTGTATCTATTCCAGAACGGTCAGCCGGTGGACGGTTTCCAGGGTCCGCAGCCGGAAGAGGTGATCCGTGCGCTGCTCGAGAAAGTCCTGCCAAGTGAAGAAGAGCTGAAAGCACGCCAGGCCATCGAATTCATTGAAGCTGGCAACCACGCTGACGCACTGCCGCTGCTGAAAGAAGCCTGGCAGATGTCCAACCAGAGCAGCGAAATTGGCCTGCTGCTGGCAGAAACGCAAATCGCCCTGAACCGCTCCGACGATGCCGAAGCGGTGCTGAAAACCATTCCGTTACAGGATCAGGACACCCGCTATCAGGGTCTGGTCGCCCAAATTGAACTGCTGAAGCAGGCAGCGGACACGCCGGAAATCCAACTGTTGCAGCAGCAGGTAGCAGACAACCCGCAGGATGCCGCACTGGCCACCCAACTGGCGATCCAACTGCATCAGGTCGGACGTAACGAAGAAGCGCTGGAGCTGCTGTTCAGCCACCTGAGAAAAGATCTTGCTGCCGCTGACGGCCAGGCGCGTAAGACCTTCCAGGAGATCCTCGCCGCATTGGGCACCGGCGATGCGCTGGCGTCGAAGTATCGTCGTCAGCTGTACGCGTTGTTGTACTAATCCGCGTGATGTTGCCCGATGGCGCTTGCGCCTATCGGGCCCACAAATTCTACAAATACCGATCCCGTAGGCCGGATAAGGCGGTAGCCGCCATCCGGCTTCACATTACGTCTTCTTCAGATGCGTTACGACTAATTGGTGACGCGAATTATAGAACTTCCGATAGGTTAAATAGCAGGCGATAATGGTCGACAGGCTGGCGGTAGAAAGCAGCATGAAGGTCACCATAATCTGATATTTGATCGCTTTTACCGGATCGATACCGGCAAAGATTAACCCCGACATCATCCCCGGCAAGCTCACCAGACCGACGGTTTTCGCTGAATCAATGGTTGGGATCAACGACGCACGAATACTGTCGCGAATTAACGGCGCGGAGGCAATCTTCGGCGTGGCGCCGAGACTCAACTTTTCCTGAATTTGCTGCTGTTCGCTGTTAAATCGCTGGCCCAGATTGTTATAACACAGCCCGACCGCCACCATCGCGTTGCCCGCAATCATGCCGGAAATCGGGATCACCTGCATCGGCGTGAACGCAATGGAGCCTGACAGCACCAGTACCGCCAACGTCAGTCCGGCCCCTGCCGTTATTGCAATAAACGACGAGATAAAGGCGTTGCCGATATATTTACTGCGTTTTTGCGCGTTATAGGCGGCGTTAAGACAGATAAACAGCACCATCAATAAGGTCAGAATACTGTGATTCACGCCAAAGATATATTTCAGCACGTAGCCGACGATAATAAGCTGGATAACCGCCCGACATACGCTCCAGAGAATATCTTTTTCCAGCGCCAGTTTTTCTTTATGGCTAATCAGAATAGACACCACCACCAGCATCATCGCTAATGCCAGCGACTCATTGGTAATATTATGCTCGTTCATTGCGTGTTTCCTGCATTTCTCCGGCATGCGGTTGGAGGGTTATGACATTATCCGCATGATTAATTTCATCTTTGTCGTGCGTCACCCACAACACCGCCATATTTTTCTCGCGAACGTAGCGATGTATAAGCTCGTTTACATTCCGCTTATTGGTTTCATCCAGCGCGCTGGTGATTTCATCGAGCAGCAGAATTTTGGGCAAAAACTGCAAATTACGAATGAGCGAGACGCGTTGCTTTTCACCGCCGGACAGTTCATTGATGCCTTTTTTGAGGATCGTCTCGGGCAGCTCAAAGCGCGCCAGATCGTCGAGAAACGCCTCTTCTTGTGGGTGTTTATGCCGAATTTGCCACGGAAAAATGAGATTGTCGTAAACGGTGTCGCCAAACAATGCGGGGGTTTGCGCACAATACGAGACCTGCTGTCGATACGCTTCGGGTTTGAGCGTGGATATCTCCTTTCCCTCAAAGAGGATCTCACCGTTGCTTGGGCTAATTAACGAGGCCACAATCTTCAGCAATGTGCTTTTACCGCAGCCGGATGGGCCTGTTATAAGCTTAAATTCCCCGGCGTGGAGATTAAAACAGATATTATTGAGAATCTTCGTGTTACCCGCCTGCCAGCCGACATCGTTGAGCTGGAGCAAAATACTGCTTTCTTCCATTATCATTCCCTTTTCACCGCTTTCGTGCAGACAGTCTATCCCTGTAATTTATTATTGGGGAGCCACCTTGATAAATCGGGTATAATTTGACTTATCAGGCAGTAAAGGACAGCGTAACAGGAGGTTTTATCGATGCTCATTTTCATCCCCATTCTCATTTTTGTCGCGCTGGTGATTGTTGGCGCAGGCGTCAAAATCGTCCCTCAGGGATACCAGTGGACGGTGGAACGCTTTGGTCGTTACACCAAAACCCTGCAGCCAGGCTTAAGCCTCGTGGTACCGTTCATGGACCGGATTGGTCGTAAGATCAATATGATGGAGCAGGTTCTCGATATTCCGTCGCAGGAAGTTATCTCCAAAGATAACGCCAACGTGTCCATCGATGCAGTGTGCTTTATTCAGGTGATTGATGCGCCAAAAGCGGCGTATGAAGTCAGCAATCTGGAACTGGCGATCATCAACCTGACGATGACCAACATCCGTACCGTTCTCGGCTCGATGGAGCTGGACGAGATGCTTTCCCAGCGCGACAACATCAATACGCGTTTGCTGCATATCGTTGATGAAGCCACCAACCCGTGGGGCATCAAAATTACCCGTATTGAAATCCGCGATGTGCGCCCACCGGCCGAGCTTATCGACGCCATGAACGCCCAGATGAAAGCCGAACGAACCAAGCGCGCCTATATTCTTGAGGCCGAAGGGATCCGCCAGGCCGAAATCGTCAAGGCCGAAGGTGAGAAGCAGTCGAAAATCCTGAAAGCGGAAGGTGAACGCCAGTCCGCGTTCTTGCAGGCCGAAGCGCGCGAACGTTCCGCCGAAGCTGAAGCCCGTGCAACGCAGATGGTGTCTGAGGCCATTGCCGCCGGGGATATTCAGGCCGTGAACTACTTCGTGGCACAGAAATACACCGAAGCGCTGCAACAAATCGGTTCGTCCAATAACAGCAAAGTGGTGATGATGCCGCTGGATGCCAGCAGCCTGATGGGCTCCATTGCCGGTATTAGCGAACTGATTAAGGACAGCGCCAGCGAGCGGAACAAATCATGATTGCGATGATTCTGGTTCATCCACACCTCTTCTGGCTCAGCCTCGGCGGTCTGTTACTGGCCGCTGAGATGTTGGGCGGCAACGGCTATCTGCTGTGGAGCGGTGTGGCGGCAGTCATCACCGGTCTGGTCGTCTGGCTATTGCCGCTCGACTGGGCATGGCAGGGCGCGATGTTCGCCGTCTTAACGCTGCTGGCAGCCTGGCTGTGGTGGAAGTGGTTGGCAAAGCGTGTGCAGGAACAAAAACCGGCAGACAGCCATCTCAACCAGCGCGGACAGCAACTGGTCGGCCGCCGGTTTGTGCTGGAAACGGCGCTGGTGAACGGGCGCGGACATATGCGCGTGGGAGACAGCTCCTGGCCGGTCAGCGCGCGTGACGATTTGAGTGCAGGAACACAGGTTGAGGTGATTGCCGTTGAAGGCATTACCCTGATTATCAGAGCCTTATAACCCACATAATGACAGGAATAAAGATTATGGTCAGGAAGACATCCCTCGCCTTTGCCGTGTGTACCTTGCTGGCGGGTGCCCCACAGGCATTCGCCTCTTTTGATATGGAAGATTGCAAATGGAGCGATGCGAGCTGTCTGCTGAAAGGCATCCCGGTACTCAGCCCGGAAAACGACACCCGTGATAACCTGCTGCGTCTGTTGAGTCAGGAAAAATCATTCACCCTGCCGGTGCAGTCACTGCCTGCGGATGTTACCCGCTCCCGCGATTACTATTTTGCATATCATCCACAGTGGGATGAAATATCTCCGCCGCCAGCCGACGCCCCAGTGCAAAGCAAAGATGATGCGCTTGCCCGCCAGATGGCCGAACTGCAGATTACCGTCGAAGAGACAAACGCCGACGACGCAGAGCATGAGAACCGCCATGTGTCGAATACGACAGCCAGCGTCAGCCAGTTCTTTGCCGCACTGCTGGCGGATACTACGTTAACAGCTGAACAACGCCAGGCGTTAGCCCGGGCACGCCTGGGACTACTGTCCGGCGCGAGCGCTGAGCAAATTACATCCTCGCTTGCCACCATCCCTGCCGACGCCTCTGCGCAACAATACAAAACCTATCTGATCGCCGCCGCCCGTTTCTATGAAGGCGACTACGTCACTGCCGAACAGGATTTCACGCAGCTAGCCACCAGCAGTAGTCCGTGGCTGGCAGAAACCGCGCAATACATGCTGATGCGCACCGCGTTGAACAAGAGCAGTCAGAACAGCATTGGCCAATTCGGCGATTTTGATATCGCAAAAATTAACCGCGAAGACGCTACTCAGGCTCAAACGCTGGCGCAGGCCTATCTGCAGCGATTTCCCCAAGGGCTCTACGCCGACTCCGCACGCGGCATGCTGCGCCGGATTAACTGGTATTTACAGGCGTGGCCGCAGTTGGTCGGGTTGTATGAGCAGACGCTCCAGCAGTCGGCTGACGCACAGAAACTGCGTGAAATCATCATCGAATACGATAATGTTTTCGGTATGCAATTCTTTGAAGGCCCCGTGGTGGAGGCCTTCCCCGACGCGCCGCTGGTCAGCTATATCGAGTTGCTGCGCGCGCTGCGTCTGAACAACGACAACAAACCGACGCTGACGCAGGCCCAGCTTGATGCCAGCAAACCGGTGTTTGAAAAGGGGGGCAAACTCGCCCTGTGGCAGGATCTACAGCTGAATCTGTGGATGGCAACGGGCAATTACGCGGCCATTGTGCAGGCGGTGACACCGGCGCAAAAACTCCCCGCACACGACATTCTCGCCTTCAGTGAGCAAGTGATGTACGGCGAAGCGCTGATGGGGCAACAGCAGTGGCCCGCCGCCCGCGCGTTCTGGCAGCAGCTACTGAAAATCAGTCAGGACCCCGAACAGCAGCAGTATGTACAGGCCAAGCTGGCGGCAACGCTGGTTTACAGCGGCGACATTGCGTCTATTTTCGCCCCGGACAGCGCGGTGACGAACCTGCGTTTTCGTTCGCAGGTGTTAAAAGCACAGGCAACACCAGAGCTGCTGCGCCAGCAGGCCACTCGCGGCCCCAACAACGAAGAACGCACCATCGCCCTGCATACATTGTTGGTACGCGATCTCACCGAGAATCGTTTTAGCGACTGGTTGAACGACAAAAAGCTGGCTGGCGCGATTACGCCACCGGTGATTGGCGAGTCGTTTGCTGATGTGAATCTGAGTACCTTTGACTGGAACGGCGACGCCGCCCAGGCCGGTTACACCTGCCGTAGCCTCGATGAAACGGTCACTGTGCTAAGCAAAAAAGCGGATGATGCCCACGCGCTGAACTGCCTGGGGGAATTCTTCCGCACTTCGCAAACCCATGTTGCTCTGCAGGCAGACCGCGCCGGTAACGACGTGCTGGGCACGGCCATCTCACGCAAAGAGCCGTTCGGGCAGTTTGACCGCCAGCGTTATTATCAGCAGGTGATCGCTTCCCCCAACGCAGAAGTCGAAGACAAAAGTTTTGCGCTGTACCGGGCCATCATGTGCTATGCACCATCGGGTTATAACGAATGCGGCGGTGAAGAGGTGGACAAGTCGCAGCGTAAAGACTGGTACACACAGTTGAAGACGCAGTATCCAGGAAGCCCGTGGGCGCAAAAACTCAAATACTACTGGTAATTGCGCTGCTGAGCGGACAGGCTCAGGCCGCAGAAACGGTAGCTGCCCGTGAACATCAGGCCTTTTGGTTATGGTCCGGGGTAAAAGCCAGCCACGAGCTGCGGGACGCGCAAACGGTGTATCTGCACCAGGGGGAAGTGCTGACCCGCTCGGGCCAGGTGGTCTTTCAGCGTCTGGGTCTGCCGGTCAGCCGCCTGACCTTTCCGTCAATTTGGCTGACCGTGCGTTTTACTACCCTCGACGTACCGGATGCGATCCCGGCACGTATCGTGCGGCTGTTGCAGCGCTGGCAGGCCGCAGGCAACCACGTGGTCGGTCTACAGGTTGATTTTGACGCGGCAACCCATCAGCTCGCCGATTACGCCCGATTTCTGCAACAGCTGCGCCAACAATTGCCGCCGGAGTTCGCTCTTGGGGTAACCGGACTGCTGGACTGGGCCAAGACCGGCGATGTCGCCACGCTGAATGCGCTACCGGTTGATGAACTGGTGGTGCAGAGCTATCAGGGACGTCACACGGTAGCCAATTATCAGGCGTATCTGCCCGCACTCACCCGGTTACGCATTCCATTTAAGCTCGGGCTGGTACAACACGGTAGTCGGGATGTGCAGGCGGAAGCGCAGTTGGAGACATCACCATGGTTTCGTGGCACGGTGGTCTTTATGCTGCAACCACCACGCCTTTAGGCCTTCGCTTTGTGGCGGCAGCAGCCGGAGAGATTATCAATGATCGGGCATTCGGCGCTGTCATCGCCGGGACAGCTGTCCGCCAGCGCCAGCAAATGCGTGCGCATCGCCTGGAGTTCGTTAATGTGCCGCTCAATGTCCGCCACTTTTTCCAGGGTGCGCTTTTTCACATCCGCGCTGTGGCGTGCCGGATCGTTAAACAGGTTTACCAGTTCACCGCACTCTTCAAGGTTAAAGCCAACCTGCCGCGCCTGACGCAGCAACGTCAGTTCGTTCAGATGTTGTTGCGTATAGGTGCGGTATCCGTTTTCGCTGCGCAGCGGCGGCGTCACCAGCCCTTTCTCTTCATAAAAGCGGATAGCTTTACTGGTTAAACCGGTTTTTTTAGCAACATCGGATATATTCACATCTTCCCCCTTGACCTTCCCCTTGATGGAAGGTTTAACCTTTATAACAGTTAGTCAAAACGATTGCCAAGGTCAATAAACCACCGACCAATCATAGAGGATTATTGTTATGTCTCAAACCATCGACCTGACCCTGGACGGATTGTCCTGTGGTCACTGCGTTAAACGCGTCAAAGAAAGTCTCGAACAACGTCCGGACGTTGAGCAAGCGGATGTCACTGTTACCGAAGCACACGTTACCGGTAGCGCCAGCGCTGAAGCGTTAATTGAAACCATCAAACAAGCTGGCTATGGCGCAGAGTTAAGCCACCCAAAGGCTAAACCGCTGGCGGAGTCATCAATCCCGTCGGAAGCGCTGACAGCGGTCTCTTCTGAGCTTCCGGTAGCGACGGCTGAAGATGACAGCCAACAGTTGTTGTTGAGTGGCATGAGCTGCGCCAGCTGTGTTTCCCGGGTACAAAATGCGTTGCAAAACGTACCGGGCGTCACGCAGGCACGGGTAAATCTGGCGGAGCGTACTGCGCTGGTAATGGGCAGCGCTTCCGCCGAAGAATTAGTCCAGGCCGTAGAGAAAGCTGGCTACGGCGCTGAAGCCATCGAAGACGATGTTAAACGTCGTGAACGCCAGCAGGAAACGGCCGTTGCCACCATGAAACGCTTTCGCTGGCAGGCAGCCGTTGCGCTGCTGCTGGGCGTACCGGTGATGGTGTGGGGCATGATGGGCGATAACATGATGGTCACCGCCGATAACCGTAGCCTGTGGCTGGTCATCGGTCTGGCGACGCTCGCCGTGATGGTCTTCGCAGGCGGTCACTTTTACCGCAGCGCATGGAAAAGCCTGATGAACGGCACCGCCACCATGGATACCCTGGTGGCGCTCGGAACCGGGGTGGCCTGGCTCTATTCAATGAGCGTTAACCTCTGGCCGCAGTGGTTCCCGATGGAAGCACGCCACCTCTATTATGAAGCCAGTGCGATGATTATCGGTCTGATTAACCTCGGACATATGCTGGAGGCGCGCGCCCGTCAACGCTCCTCCAAAGCACTGGAAAAACTGCTCGACCTCACGCCACCGACCGCGCGCGTGGTGACAGAAGAAGGCGAAAAAAACGTCCCGCTGGCCGATGTTCAGGCAGGCATGTTACTGCGCCTGACCACCGGTGACCGCGTCCCGGTGGACGGTGAAATCACCCAAGGCGAAGCCTGGCTGGATGAAGCCATGCTCACCGGCGAGCCAATCCCACAACAAAAAGGCGAAGGCGACAGCGTCCACGCCGGTACGGTAGTTCAGGATGGCAGCGTGCTGTTCCGCGCCAGCGCTGTCGGCAGCCATACCACCCTGTCGCGCATTATTCGCATGGTCCGTCAGGCGCAAAGCAGCAAGCCAGAGATTGGCAAGCTGGCTGACCGCATCTCCTCGGTGTTCGTTCCGGTGGTGGTAGTGATTGCGCTGGTCAGCGCCGCAATCTGGTATTTCTTTGGCCCGGCACCGCAGATTGTCTATACGCTGGTGATTGCCACCACCGTACTGATTATCGCCTGCCCGTGTGCGCTGGGTCTGGCAACACCGATGTCGATTATTTCCGGGGTCGGTCGTGCCGCAGAGTTTGGTGTTCTGGTCCGCGACGCCGATGCGCTGCAGCGTGCCAGTACGCTTGATACCGTGGTGTTTGATAAAACCGGGACGCTGACCGAAGGGAAACCGCAGGTTGTCGCCATCAAAACTTTCGGTGATATCGATGAAGCGCAGGCCATCCGTCTGGCCGCAGCCCTTGAACAGGGTTCCAGCCACCCGCTGGCCCGCGCGATTCTGGATAAAGCCGGCGATGCGGCCCTGCCGCAGGTCAATGGGTTCCGTACGCTGCGCGGCTTAGGCATTAGCGGTGAAGCGGAAGGTCATAGGCTGCTGCTGGGCAACCAGACGCTGCTCCATGAACAGCAGGTGGTCACCACAGAGATGGAAGCTGAAATCACCGCGCAGGCCACTCAGGGGTCGACTCCGGTGCTGCTGGCGATTGACGGCAAAGCGGCCGCACTGCTCGCGGTACGTGACCCGCTGCGCAGCGACAGCGTGGCGGCACTGCAGCGCTTGCACCGCGCCGGGTATCGTCTGGTGATGCTCACCGGGGACAACCCAACCACCGCTAACGCTATTGCCAAAGAAGCAGGCATCGACGAGGTGATCGCGGGCGTTCTGCCGGACGGAAAAGCAGAGGCGATTAAACGCCTGCAAAGCCAGGGACATCAGGTGGCGATGGTCGGTGATGGGATCAACGATGCGCCAGCACTTGCCCAGGCCGACGTAGGGATTGCCATGGGCGGTGGCAGCGATGTCGCCATTGAAACCGCGGCGATTACGCTGATGCGCCATAGCCTGATGGGCGTGGCGGATGCGCTGTCTATCTCGCGGGCCACCCTGCGGAACATGAAGCAAAATCTGCTCGGCGCATTTATCTATAACAGCATTGGTATTCCCGTTGCCGCCGGGATCCTGTGGCCGTTTACCGGTACCCTGCTTAACCCAGTGGTGGCTGGGGCGGCGATGGCGCTCTCTTCCATCACCGTGGTAAGCAACGCGAACCGACTGCTGCGCTTTAAACCCAAAGAGTAACCCTGTGCCGGATGACGCTAACGCTCATCCGGCCTACAAAATGCAAATGATATCGTAGGCCGGATAAGACGCTTTCGCGTCGCCATCCGGCGATTCACGCATTGCACCTTCCCGGACCACGCGCTAGCATGGGATTTTTCAACGGGAGGTCGTATGGATCTGTTATACCGGGTAAAAGCATTATGGTCTGCACTACGCGGTCACCATTATACCTGGCCTGCTATCGACATCTCGTTGCCCGGTAATCGCCATTTTCATCTGATTGGCAGTATTCATATGGGCAGCCGTGAAATGGCCCCTCTGCCCGCCAAACTCCTGAAAAAGCTCTACCGCGCCGACGCGCTGATCGTCGAAGCCGATGTCTCCGGTGACGATGCGCCGTTTGCTAACCTGCCCACGTTTGCCGCTCTGGAAGACCGCATCAGCGACGAACAGCTCCGCCACGTGCAAAAAGTCAGCGCTGAGTTGGGCATTTCCCCTTCCCTGTTTTCCACCCAACCTTTGTGGCAAATCGCCATGATATTGCAGGCAACCCAGGCGCAGCAGTTGGGGTTACGTGCGGAATACGGAATTGATTACCAACTGCTGAAACAGGCGAAGCAGGCGCAAAAGCCGGTCATCGAGCTGGAAGGTGCTGCCAGCCAAATCGATCTTTTATGTCAGCTACCGGATAACGGTCTGGCGTTGCTGGACGATACCCTGACACACTGGCATACCAATGCCCGTCTGCTGCAACAGATGATGGGTTGGTGGTTAAAAACACCGCCGCAGAATAACGATCTCACGTTACCCAATACGTTCAGTCAGTCGTTATATGACGTCCTGATGCACCAGCGAAATGAGGCATGGCGGGACAAGCTTAACGCGTTGCCCGCAGGCCATTATGTGGTGGCAGTGGGCGCACTGCATCTTTATGGGGAAGGGAATTTGCCGGAGATGTTGCGATAAAAAAATGGCCAATATTTCTATTGGCCCGTCAAAGAGGAATTTCATCATTATTATTATGCCGACGCTTAAAGCATCGGTGTAGGTCGATTGTCGCTCAAAGTCAGCATCCTGCCAATACTATTGCGCAAGATGGTACTATTTTTTCGACCGCCATCAGGCGTATGCTTTAGTCGTATTTTGTCTGAGCCAGGAAAAATTGCTATGACACCCGCCGTTAACTTACTCGAAAAAAACAACATTTCGTTCCAGATTCATACCTATGATCACGATCCGTCAGAGACTAATTTTGGTGATGAAGTGGTGCGTAAACTGGGTCTGAATGCGGATCAGGTCTATAAAACGCTGCTGGTTGCCGTGAATGGCGATATGAAACATCTGGCCGTCGCCGTCACGCCGGTAGCCGGACAGTTGGATCTGAAAAAGGTCGCCAAGGCGCTGGGCGCGAAAAAGGTCGACATGGCCGACCCGATGGTGGCGCAGCGTACCACCGGCTATCTGGTGGGCGGCATCAGCCCATTAGGGCAGAAAAAAAAATTGCCGACGCTTATCGACGCCCCCGCCCGGACGTTTGACACCATTTATGTTTCCGGCGGCAAACGCGGGCTGGATATTGAACTGGCGGCGGACGATTTGGCCAAAATTCTGGATGCGAAATTCGCCGATATCGCACGCCGCGATTAACCTGTTTTGGAATGATTGCCTGATGGCGCGCAGCTTTAAGGCCTACAACTGAATACTCTACAGGGCGTTATTGGTGAAGGCAGTTTGGACTCGGCCAGCGCGCAGGAACCGGAGCGTACATGTAGTACGTGAGGATTCCGAGCACTGCCCGCGTTCAAAATGGCGAACAAAATAGCCCTGTTATTGCCAGCTAACTTCACCCTTCGGCTCAAACGCACTGGCATCCAACGGTGAATTCTTCTGCACATACTCTTTCAATACTTCCGCATCGATAAACCCGGTATTCACATAACCCGGTTTGTTATCAATTCGCGGATAGCCATCACCGCCGGTGGCGTTGAAACTCAGCGTCGCCATGCGATAGGTTTTGGCCGGGTCGACGGGCTCGCCGTTGATTTTCAAATCGTTAAGCTTGCCGTCCTTCGCCACAAAGCTAACGTTGGCAAATTGCGGATAGGCACCCGAGTCCGGCTTCATTTGCGCGACGGCGGTCAGATAGTCAACCACCTCTTTACCACTCATATCGGCATAGACCACTATGTTGCCAAACGGCTGAACCTTGAGCACGCTTTTATAGGTAATATCGCCGCCTTCAATGGAGTCACGGACGCCACCACCGCTCATCACGCCAAAATCAGCACCGGTGCGCGCCATTTGCGCCGCCAGTAGCAGACGCCCCATATTGGTCTGAACAAAACGGACTTTGCTGCGGTCTCCTTCCAGACGCCCATTAACGCTACCAATTTTGACCTCCAGCTGCGCTTTGCCTTTATTCTGGAACGGCGTTAGCAGGGAAAGCATTTGCGGGTTTTCAGCGATTTCCGGGGTGAAAAGTACGCGCTCACTTTTGCCGTTATCCCAGGTCACTTTCTTCTTCAGGTTTACCGGAATGAGTTGGTAGTTGACCATTTTCATTTCGCCGTTGCGGAATTCAAAGTCCGCGCGGCCTACGTATTTTCCCCACTCGTGCGCTTGGACGATCCAGATACCATTTTGTTTATCTGGCGCACACGGGGTACCTGGTACGTAATCCACCTGCTTTTTGTTTTCCGATGCCATGCACACCGGATCCTGTGAGTGACCACCCACAATCATCGCCAGCGCGCCTGCGGGCAGGCTACGCGCCATTTCCACATCGCCTGGAGCGTTGGAGCCGTGGTTGCCGTTGTCGTAATGCCCCATGTGCGTGGTGGCAATAATGACATCGGGCTTTTCACCCATATTGAGTTCCTGAATCACCAGCTTGGCTTCATCCGCAGGTTTACGGAACTCGATGTCGGTGAAGAACTCCGGGTTGCCAATTTTCGCCGTGTCGTCGGTGGTTAAACCGATAACGGCAATTTTTAAATCCTGGCGCTTAAAGATGGCCCAGGGTTTGAATAAACGCTCACCGGTGCTTTTCTGGTAGATGTTGGCGGAGAGGAGCGGGAATTTGGCCCATTTTTCCTGCTGTCGCAACACGGTCAGCGGATTATCAAATTCGTGGTTTCCCACCGCCATCGCGTCATAGCCAATCAGGTTCATGCCGCGAAAATCCGGTTCAGCATCCTGAAGATCGGACTCCGGTACACCGGTATTAATGTCGCCGCCGGAAAGTAACAGGACGCTTCCGCCCTCGGCTGCCACCTCATGACGAATACCGTCCACCAGCGTTTTTTGCGCCGCCAGTCCGTATTCGCCGTATTCGCTGCGCCAGAAGTGGCCGTGATGATCGTTGGTATGCAGAATGGTTATTTTATAGGTTTTATCTTTTTCGTAAGCCTGAGCAGGCTGACCTGCCAGCGCAAAGGCGGCAAATAATGCCAGCGCCACGCCCCGTTTCAAAAATTTCATGCTTCTCTCCCTGACCCAATATCAACCGCTGAAATTACAATGATATGAAATAATAGCCGAAAATGTTTTCAGAAATGAGACTTCCTTCAAACACCTTCCGCAGGTATGTTAGTCGGATAATAATTACACCTGTTCCTGTCTCATCATTACTGAAGTGGACCTATGGCTACCAATCAAACCGCTCAACCGCTCCCCGGCTCTGCTGCGCCGTCGCAAAAAGCACGCACCTCGTTTGGCATTTTAGGGGCGATCAGCCTTTCTCACCTGCTCAACGATATGATCCAGTCGCTGATCCTGGCGATTTATCCGCTGTTGCAGTCAGAGTTCTCGCTGAGCTTTATGCAGATCGGGATGATTACCCTGACTTTCCAGCTTACCTCCTCGTTGCTTCAACCGGTGGTAGGTTACTGGACAGACAAATATCCGATGCCATGGTCACTGCCTATTGGCATGTGCTTCACGCTGAGTGGACTGGTATTGCTGGCAATGGCCGGTAATTTCCATATGGTGCTGCTCGCCGCCGCGCTGGTCGGCACAGGTTCATCGGTGTTTCACCCGGAATCGTCTCGCGTGGCACGGATGGCTTCCGGCGGTCGCCATGGTCTGGCCCAGTCTATTTTCCAGGTGGGCGGTAACTTCGGCAGTTCTCTGGGGCCATTGCTGGCGGCTGTCATCATCGCGCCATACGGTAAGGGTAATGTAGCGTGGTTCGTGCTGGCCGCGTTGTTAGCGATTGTGGTACTGGCGCAAATCAGCCGTTGGTATTCGGCCCAACATCGGATGAGTAAAGGTAAGCCGAAAGTCGCCATCGTTAACCCGCTACCGCGCAACAAGGTGGTGCTGGCGATTAGCATCCTGCTGGTGCTGATTTTCTCCAAATACTTCTATATGGCGAGCATCAGCAGCTATTACACCTTTTATCTGATGCAAAAATTCGGATTATCGGTACAAAATGCGCAGTTCCACCTGTTTGCGTTCCTGTTTGCCGTTGCGGCAGGGACGGTTATTGGCGGACCGCTAGGTGATAAAATCGGTAGAAAATATGTCATTTGGGGCTCTATCCTCGGCGTAGCGCCATTTACCCTCGTTTTACCCTATGCAACGCTGGAATGGACCGGGATTTTAACCGTGATCATTGGTTTTATCCTGGCATCGGCCTTTTCTGCCATTCTGGTATACGCTCAGGAGCTGCTTCCGGGGCGTATCGGCATGGTTTCTGGGCTGTTTTTCGGTTTTGCCTTTGGCATGGGCGGCTTAGGGGCCGCGGTGTTAGGGCTGGTTGCCGACCATACCAGTATTGATTTGGTCTATAAAATATGTGCTTTCCTGCCTCTTCTGGGGATACTGACCATATTCTTACCTGATAACCGACATAAAGCCTGATTTTATGGCGGCCAAAAGTAAACTTTGGCCGCCATCACTTACAGTGACCATCAGCGTTTGCTCTATGCTCCCCCCCGCAGTTATCCGATCCGTGCTTTTTTACGACTAAATTCCTGTTTTCATCAAATTTCAATAATTATTCATAAACATAAACATTAAAATTGTCATAAACTATTACTCGTAATTAGGGTTTTCAGGATCACCACAGCAATCAAAGGAGACGGAATGCATCACGCCACCCCGCTTATCACCACCATTGTTGGCGGCCTTGTGCTCGCTTTTATATTTGGCATGCTTGCCAATAAACTGCGTATTTCTCCTCTGGTGGGATATCTGTTAGCGGGCGTTCTGGCCGGTCCATTTACACCTGGTTTTGTTGCGGATACCAAGCTTGCGCCGGAACTGGCAGAACTTGGCGTGATCCTGCTGATGTTCGGCGTGGGGCTACACTTTTCGTTGAAGGATTTAATGGCGGTAAAGTCCATCGCCATTCCCGGTGCGATAGCCCAGATAGCCGTGGCGACGCTGCTGGGTATGGCGCTTTCAGCTGTGCTGGGCTGGTCGCTGATGGTCGGTATCGTCTTTGGATTATGTCTGTCTACCGCCAGTACCGTGGTGCTACTGCGCGCGCTTGAAGAACGACAGTTGATTGACAGCCAGCGCGGGCAGATCGCCATTGGCTGGCTGATTGTTGAAGACCTGATGATGGTGCTAACGCTGGTTCTCCTGCCAGCCATCGCCGGTATGCTGGAAAAAGACAACGTTGGCTTTGCGTCACTGGCCGTTGATATGGGCATCACCATCGGTAAAGTAATCGCGTTTATCGCCATTATGATGCTGGTCGGTCGTCGCCTGGTGCCGTGGATCATGGCCCGTAGCGCCGCCACGGGCTCGCGTGAACTGTTTACCCTGTCGGTACTGGCACTCGCATTAGGTATCGCGTTTGGTGCCGTAGAAGTATTCGATGTTTCCTTCGCACTGGGCGCGTTCTTCGCCGGTATGGTGCTGAACGAATCTGAACTGAGCCACCGTGCGGCGCATGACACCCTGCCGCTGCGTGATGCATTTGCGGTGCTGTTCTTTGTTTCCGTCGGCATGCTGTTCGACCCATTGGTCCTGATCCAGCAACCGCTGGCTGTGCTGGGCACGCTGGCAATTATCATCTTTGGTAAATCCCTCGCCGCCTATTTCCTGGTGCGCCTGTTCGGTCACTCTCAGCGCACAGCGCTCACCATTGCCACCAGCCTGGCGCAGATTGGCGAATTTGCTTTTATCCTCGCCGGCCTTGGCATGGCGCTTAACCTGTTACCACAGGCGGGACAAAACCTGGTGCTGGCCGGGGCCATCCTGTCCATCATGCTAAATCCAGTGCTGTTCGCCGTGCTGGAAAAATACCTCGCAAAAACCGAAACGCTGGAAGAGCAGACGCTGGAAGAAGCTATCGAAGAAGAGAAGCAAATCCCGGTCGATATCTGTAATCATGCCCTGCTGGTCGGTTTTGGCCGCGTCGGTAGCTTGTTAGGTGAAAAACTGATGGCTGCGGGTATCCCGCTGGTGGTTATCGAAACGTCGCGGACTCGCGTGGACGAGCTACGTGAACGTGGGATCCGCGCGGTACTGGGCAATGCAGCCAACGAAGAGATCATGAACCTGGCGCATCTGGACTGTGCGCGCTGGCTGCTGCTGACCATCCCGAATGGTTATGAAGCCGGTGAGATTGTGGCTTCCGCGCGTGAGAAGTGCCCGACGATTGAGATTATCGCCCGCGCGCATTATGACGATGAAGTGGAATACATTACCGAGCGTGGTGCTAATCAGGTGGTGATGGGTGAACGTGAAATCGCGCGCACCATGCTGGAACTGATTGAAACGCCACCAGCGGGTAACGTTGCTACCGCCAGTTAATGTTGTGTGCCGGATGGTGCTAGCGCTTATCCGGCCTGCGGGTACACCGCATTATGCAGGCCCGGTAAGCAATAACGCCACCGGGCAATGTCGCGCAATACCGCTTAACGCTCCCAGTAAGCCTCTTCGAGGCTGTCTTCCTTCTCCGGCAATCCGCGCGTCAGGCGCGGTGAATGCTGGTTCAGCACCTGATAACTCACGCGATTAGCATATTTACACACCTGCGCTAACGAGGAATAGGTCAGCCAGGTGTACTTGTGCTTGCTGGAGTTCGGCACATTGCCGCGATGGTAGCTGTTTGCCGTAATATCATGCAGCAAGGCCGCCAACGCACCGTCACCCGCGCCGTTGGTGTTCATGATTTTCTCAGGGCCACCCATGTACGGGGCAATGTGCGAATAAATGCGCAACGGGTTGATACAGTCTTTATGGCGCATCGCGCGGCTGAACTCGTACTGGTTGAATTCGGCAATGGCGCCCGGCAGCAGCGGATGCTGCGTTTTGCGTTTGACCTCATCTTCCGTAAACCCAGCCATATACAGGCCCACCGGACCGGCGGTACACAGCACCAAATCCACCCAATCCAGCGCTTTGTCAGATGCCAGCAGCGGGTCATTCAGGCCGGTCAGCGCTTCGGCTTCTTCTTCGTTCATCGCCAGAATGGAGACATTCTCTTTCAAGAATTCCTGCCACCACTGCGGGTTATCCGCAATAACGAATTTGGTTCCTAAGGTCAGCACCACCGGGACATTGTGCTTTTTGGCGAACTCAATGGCCTTCATGGTCGCTTCCGGCATCGGCTCGCCCGGTTCGCAGCGCACCAGATATGAGGTCAGCACCAGCGCAGAGGCACCGGCAATCACCGACTCGGGAATGCTGTCCGCCCGCAGTTTGTTCATGTGACCGGGGCTGATGGCGAAGGTACGCTCGCCGGATTCGCCAATCAGCGTGAAGCAGCGACCAATCGGCCCGTCAACGCCCTGCAGGTAGTTCAGATCGGTACGGCTGGAGGTATTGCATAAATAGCGATACGCGTAGCTACCAATCTCAATGTTGCTACACATGACGCCCAGCAATACAGAGCGGTCATCCGCCAGTACCGAATAGTTGTGCATGGTGTTACCGATGGTTCCGCCCGCAAACTGATGGGTGATTAAATTTTCACGCACCAGTTCCTGATAGAGCGCCTCAGCAACATCATCAGCAATCACCAGAGAATGCCCGGCGCTTAATCCATAACGCTTCACAAAGTCGTCATCGACTTTGGCTTCTATATCCACCAGAGTCTGGTCGATACCGACGACCCAGGCGGCGCTGGTCTCGTTTTCAGGCTGAATTTGTTGCAGCAACGGATCGCGCGCGCTGACGGGAAAATAGTGTTTGGATTTGCGTTTGCCGGGAAATTTCATGGTCGATTTTACGGGTGGTTAACTGAGCGATGCATGGTAGCACATTCCCTCCTGCGCGCGCGACGCGGTGCTAATTTTCAATATCGGGCGGTGAGATCGCAGTTTATCTGCCGTTAATTTCTACAATACATCACCTTTTGCAAGGAGCGTTTTATGCAGCCGGAAAACAAGATCCCCGTCCTCGACCTTATTTCAGACGAAATGAAAAGCGTGGTGAACTTTCATCGCGATGACCTGCCGCCGTGGCCCGCCGCGGATGATTTCGTTGCCCAACGCCAACACTACGTGCACGAGCGTCAGTTCTGGAATGCCGATGCTCCGCAGATGAGTACCCGGGAGTGCATCATTTCTACCGCGTGCGGCCCGGTGGCGACGCGGATTTACTCCCCCCAACCCCATAGCCAGGCCACGCTGTACTATTTGCACGGCGGCGGTTTTATTCTCGGTAATCTGGATACGCACGATCGCATTATGCGCTTGCTGGCGAGTTACACGCGCTGCACGGTAATTGGCATCGACTATTCACTTTCGCCGGAAGCGCGCTTTCCACAGGCCATCGAAGAAATTGTCGCGACCTGCCAGTACTTTCATCACCATGCCGCTGACTATGCGCTGAACGTAGAGAATATCGGTTTTGCTGGTGATTCCGCGGGCGCCATGCTGGCACTTGCCAGCGCACTGTGGCTACGCGATAAGCAAATTGCCTGCGGTAAGGTCGCGGGCGTGCTGTTGTGGTACGGGCTGTACGGTTTACGGGATTCGCTCAGCCGACGACTGATGGGCGGAGAATGGGATGGCTTAACGCGAGACGATCTGCAGATGTACGAAGACGCCTATCTACACAGCGTCGATGAGCGCGAGTCGCCGTACTATTGTTTATTTAACAACGATCTCACCCGCGATGTGCCGCCGTGTTTTATCGCCAGTGCAGAGTTTGACCCGCTGATTGACGACAGCCGCTTACTGTTCCAGACGCTCCAGGCGCATCGGCAGCCCTGTCAGTACAAAATGTACCTCGGCACGCTGCACGCCTTCCTGCATTACTCGCGGATGATGAAAACCGCCGACGATGCCTTGCGGGATGGCGCGCGTTTCTTCAGAGCGCAGCTTTAGCGATAGGCAGCGGTCAGTTTCAGCATCATTTCGATGTGTTCCGGTGCGTCATTCAGTGCCGGAATATATTCGTATTTCTGCCCGCCCGCTTCGAGGAAAATCTCCCGATTTTGCTCGGCGATTTCTTCCAGCGTTTCAAGGCAATCAGCAGCAAATCCCGGACACATGACCTGGATATGTCGGGTTCCTTTTTCCGCCAGCATTTTGAGCGTTTCGTCGGTATACGGCGTCAGCCATGGTTCCCGACCGAAGCGTGACTGGAAGGTCATCATCACCTTTTCCGGCGGCAGCCCTAACGCCGACACCAGCTCCCGCGTGGTATCGCGACAGCGTTGCGGGTAATCATCGCCTTCATCAGCGTAGCGCTGTGGAATACCGTGGTAAGAAAGCAGCAGTAAATCGGGTTCGCCGTGCCGGGCAAACGCATCTCGGGCGCTTTTGGCCAGCGCATCAATATACGCGCTGTCGTCTGCATAATCGCGAATAAAGGAGACGCCGGGGATCGCACGCTTGCGCGCTAAAATGCGCGCCAGTTCATCCCACACCGCGGCCACCGTTGAGCAGGAGTATTGCGGATACAGCGTTAACACCACAATGTGCTCAACGCCGCTCGCTAGCAGTTCGTCGACCGCGCTTTTCAGCGAGGGGGAACCGTAGCTCATCCCCAGCGCAACCGGCGTATCCGGCAGGCATTTTGCCAGCGCCTGTTGCTGACGGCGGCTGTAGACCATCAGCGGCGAGCCTTCATCCATCCAGACTGACTGGTATAGCTTCGCGACGCGCGGCGCGCGCAGCGGCAGGATCACTCCGCGCAGCAGCGGCCACCACAGCAGACGGGGAGTATCGACCACGCGTGTGTCGCTTAAAAACTGGCGCAGATAACGTTTAACTGCTTCGGGTGTGGGGGCATCGGGGGTGCCGAGATTTGCCAGCAGGATACCGGTTTTCGTCTGACGCATTACCGCCTCGTATTGATTCAAATTGTTGATAATTGTAGCGGAAAAGCGAGGAAGAAGAACTAATTGCTGCGAGAGGTAAGAATATGCCTGATGGCGCTAACGATACCGGTAGGCCGGATAAGGCGTTTACGCCGCTATCCGGCACCGATTGCCTGATGGCGCTGCGCTTATCAGGCCTACGAGATAATGGCAGGCCTGATAAAGGGTTCACAACGCTAAAACTTAACCGAGGATTTTTTCCAGGTCAGCGCGAACAGCGGCAACAGCCTGCGTACCGTCAACTTTCGCGTATTTGGTTTGACCCGCTTCAGCTTCTTTCTGGTAGTAACCAATCAGCGGGGCAGTCATCTGATGGTATTCAACCAGACGCTTACGCACGGTCTCTTCCTGGTCATCTTTACGGGTGGTCAGTTCATCGCCGGTCACATCGTCTTTGCCTTCAACTTTAGGTGGGTTGAATTTGATGTGATAAACACGGCCAGATGCCGCGTGAACGCGACGACCAACAATACGGTCAACGATCAGTTCGTCCGGTACCGCGAATTCCAGAACGTAATCCACAACGATACCCGCTTCTTTCATGGCGTCAGCCTGCGGAATAGTACGTGGGAAGCCGTCCAGCAGGAAACCATTACGGCAGTCTTCCTGTGTAATACGCTCTTTGACCAGCGCGATCACCAGCTCATCGGTCACCAGTTTACCGGCGTCCATGATGTCTTTCGCTTGTTTGCCCAGCTCGGAGCCAGATTTCACGGCAGCACGCAGCATATCACCGGTGGAGATTTGCGGAATACCATATTTCTCCATGATGAACTGAGCCTGAGTCCCTTTACCCGCGCCCGGAGCGCCAAGCAGAATGATACGCATTACAAAAATCCCCTTAAAGGTTGTCGATATTTTAAAAAAGCGCTAAACGATACCACCATCACGCAATTGGCTCAAGAAAGGCGCTTGACGCTGAAACGTTTAACAGCAGGATATCGTGAAATATCATTAATTGCGTACGCTATATTCTACCCAAACACCCCGCGCTTACCCCCGACGCACGGTCTTTCCTGCGTTCTGATTCAATTTTTCCAGTGCCTGTGCCACCGTTGCCTCATCCGGTACGCTAATCGTGCATACCGGGATCTGTCCAAGCTCACGATGTTTCGCCATGCCGAGATTATGGTAGGGCAATATTTCACTGTGCAGGATAGCCGCATAGCGTTCGGTTATCGTGCGGATCGCCGCCAGATGCGCATCATTGAGGTTATATCCCGGAATCAGCGGGCAGCGCAGGATCACCTGTGCGCCAATCTCATTAAGCGTGTCCAGCGTGCTCTCCACCACGTGTTTCGCAATACCGGTATGGGCTTTATGTGCACGCGCGTCGGTCACTTTGTAATCGAGAAGAAACAGATCCACCCACGGGGCGATTTCGCGATACCGCTCGGGACGAGAGGCGCCGTTCGTTTCAAGACAGACGTGCAAACCGGCGGTTTTCGCCGCTTTTGCCAGCGCCAGCGCAAAGGGAAACTGGAACATCGCCTCCCCGCCGGACAAGGTTATGCCGCCCCCGGTTTTGTCAAAGTAGGGTTTATCCTTGATGACCTCTTCAAGGATCTCAGTCACCTTCCGGGTCTGCCCATAGATTTTAAGCGCCTGCGCCGGACATGCCTCAACGCAGCGTCCGCACGCCTGACAGGCGGCATAATCTATCTCATGCCGCCCTTGGGAAAACTGGTGGCATCCGTGCGGACAGACCTCTGCGCAACGCTGACATTGCAGGCACTTATGTTCCAGAAACGCCAGCTGCTTTTCGGCTCTCAGCGACTCCGGATTGTGGCACCAGACACAGCGCATCTGGCATCCTTTCAGAAAGACGGTGGTGCGGATCCCCGGCCCATCGTGCAGTGAAAATTTCTGAATATCAAAAACCGTGCCCGCTTCGCTCATCATCCACCTCAGTCGTTCAGCGTACGGTTCAGGATTTCCTGCTGTACATCTCGGTCCAGATTGACAAAACGCGCGCTAAAACCACCGACGCGAACAATCAAATTAGGGTAGTTTTCCGGGTGTTGGTACGCCGCCTCCAACTCCCCCTTACCCACCACGCTGACCATCAACTGCGGCCCGCCGCGCTCAAAATAAGAGTGCATCAACGCCTCCACCAGCGGGCGACGGGTGTTGAATAACCCTTTGCTGAATTTAATGTTTTGTACCGAACCAGCGTGATATTTTGCCTCCAGTTTCAGCAGTGAGTTCAGCATCGCCGTCGGACCATTTTTATCCGCCCCACTCTGCGGGTTGTTGGCGTTGCTCATATAAATACCTTTATGCCGCCCATCGGCTGAAGCGCTGGTTGCACGCCCCCATTCGGTATTCACCTGATTGTTGATGATCACCACCAGATAGCTGTCCAGCCCTACTCGCCTCGCCGCATCGCGTACGCCGGTACAAACATAGCGATGCATCATCACCGCCAGGTCATCCGCCGCATTGTCATCATTACCAAACTTGGTCGCCGCGATCAGTGCCCGCTTGAGGTCGTCATAGCCCACGAAATCCGCTTTCAGCGCCGCAATCAACGTTGTGTAGTCATAACGCTGCTCGGTAAAAATAACCTGTTTGATTGCCGCCAGTGAATCTGCCGCATTGGTATTGCCATAGGTTTCGTTAGTACCGCCGAGGTAGCGCACGCCGCCGTCAAGCAGCGCCTTATCGCGCGCCACGCAGTCTGCCGTCAGGATCGAGGTAAACAAGAAGCCGACCTGTTCATTCATCACCCGATACGACAACGCCTGAGCGTGCGCCGTGATATCAATGTAGTAATCCAGCAACCGCTGGTAGTTATTCAGCACGTCATCAAAGCACGATATCTGTTCTGGCGGGGTTAACGCCACACCGCCGCTTTTTTGTTTACCATCCCAAAAATCGATGCCGCCACTGAGCGAGATATTGAGAATTTTAAGCAGGTTAATACAGGTATTCGGCGTGCCTACACTTCGCCCGGCCAGCACAAACTCGCCGCAGCCAAAAGGAACATACTGCTCGGCCTCCGTTTCCCCCACCTGCATCGCGTCCATCACCGCCGGAATATTGACGTCATCGTTATACAGAATGGGATAGGTCAGGCCGGTGCCAATCACCGTCAATGCCTGTTGCCAGATTGCGTTGTCCATTCCCTGATAAATACGTAAAGTAAATTGCGGTTCCGTATCACCATTTTCCTCAACGGCTTGGATCGCCAGTCGACAATAGACATCCGCATTTTTCGGGTTACGCCGCCCTTTCCCGCCAACCACCACGCGACCATTCACCGTGGTTTTCCGCGCTTCAATCAGGCGGTAGTGGGAACGGATACACGCAATGGCCTGGCGTTCGCTTAGACGTCCGGCGTCAAGATCGGCCACCAATAAATCACCCAGGTAGTCATCCATACGGCCATAATTCACCACGCCAGCACACAGGCTGTAGAGCCAGCTCAGTTCAATCCCCTGGATGAAAGTTGCAGGTTTGTCATGACGAATAGCGCCCAACTCGCGCATTAACAGCAGCAGATGCTTGCAGCGCTCCACATCCGTGCATTCCACCATCTCATCGGCAGCTATTTCAATGTGACGGTCAATCACCTGCTGCAAAATGCCCAGTACGTCCTTGAAAGATTGCTGTAACTGCACCGCGGCCTCATCCCCGGCGCGTTCAGCCTGCAGTTGCTGCTGTTCGATGCGTTGCAGCAACCCACCGATCCCAAGCGTCATCAACTGCGGATAATCCAGATACATGCCGCTTAAACGCGCCGTCGCAATCGCCGGAAAGTTAACGTCAACGAATTTGCCGAGCGTGTCATCGGTCAGCGCCTGGCGAAAATAGACGGAACGGGTGTCATGCTCGCGCCAGAAGCGCTCAAGCACATCGATTCGGTATTGTTGGTCGGGGAACTCCAGCATTTTCCGCAGTTCGTCCAGCCGGGCAAAATTGCAGTAATGACCCACACCGCCAACGGAGGTGACGCAGCCAAAACCAATCGGCAGCGCATCGACGCGTCCCAGGATCAGATCGTCAGCACAGGGACGGCGGAACAGCGTGGGGTAAAGCGCCTGCAGACAGCGGACCTCGCGCTGAAAACGCTCCGGGGTTGACTGAAACGCCTCGGTGTAGGCCTCCATAATCGCGAGTTGTTCTTCCGGGCTTTTTTCGCACGGGATCTTTTTATTCACATCAACTTGTTCGGCGATAATCGCTTGTTTGCTCACGGCCCTGCCTCCAAAAGAAACGTCCCCTATTAACTTGTAATTACAAATTACGATCTTTGACCTAAATCAAAAATCAATAAACGAACAAATCATCATCAATCACATTGTGTGAAACAGCCTGCATAACCGAAATAACAGTCAAATACGCATCTAAAGAGATGATCAATATCAAGATAATTTCGCAGGTAAACTTTTAGCCTTTGCGAAAGTTGTAAATACAAATAATCATAGAGAGTCTACTGTGAAGATAAACGACCTTGTTCAACCGGCGTTGATTTGTCTGGATCTCAAATCAAACCAAAAAGACGCGGCACTTGCTGAACTCGCCGACCTGTTATTGCGTGCGAATAAAATTCGCGACACCGACGCGTTTCTCCAGGAGGTATGGGCACGAGAAGAGACCGGGAATACTGGATTTGAAGGCGGCGTTGCGCTGCCGCACGCACGTTGCGACAGCGTTTTATCACCGGCGGTGGCGATAGGTATCAGCCGTCAGGGCATTGATTATGGCGCGGAAGATGGCCAGCCGACACATCTGATCCTGATGATCGCCTCAGCAAAACAGGCCAGCACTGCGCATATCGATGTGTTGGCACAGATCTCTTCACGTCTGGTCGAAGAGGACAGCGTCAGGCAGATCCTGGCCTGTCAGGACGTTCAGGCGGTCGTGGACTATTTCTGCCAACAAGAGGCGTGTCACGAAAAGGTTAGTGCTGAGGCCTCTCGTGGGCTGATTATCGGCGTAACCGGCTGCCCGGTGGGTATCGCGCACACTTACCTGGCCGCTGAGATGCTGGAAAAAGCCGCTGCGGAAATGGGTTATGAAGCCATTGTTGAAACCAACGGCTCTATTGGCGTCAAAAATGCACCCAGCGACGCTGATATCGCCCGGGCTGACGCCATTGTCGTCGCCTGCGATAAGCAGGTCGATTTGGACCGTTTTAATGGCAAAAAGGTGGTGATTACCGGGGTCAAAGCGGCCATCAAAGATGCACAGGGATTGATTCACCAAGCCCTGGCGGCACAGCCTTACCAGGCGAGAGCCACAGCGAAGACCCAGACGTCGAGCACCACGGTACGCAGCCAGTTGTACAAGTCTCTGATGAATGGGGTCTCCTATATGATCCCGTTTGTGGTCACCGGCGGGTTAATGATTGCCCTCGCGCTGGCACTGGGTGGCGTGCCGACACCGTCCGGACTGGCTATCCCGGAAGGAAGCCTGTGGAATCAAGTACTGAATGTCGGCGTCGTTGGCTTCACGCTGATGATTCCGGTCCTCGCCGGGTATATTGCATTCGCCATTGGCGAGCGGCCCGCCCTGGCTCCAGGGCTTATCGGCGGCTGGATTGCCAATACCGGTTCGTTTTACGGAGCCAGCGCCGGCTGCGGGTTTATCGGTGCAATTATTGCCGGACTGCTGGTGGGCTATTTCATCCGCTGGCTGACCCACCTTTCATGGCACAAAATGCTGCTGCCGCTGGTGCCTATCATGATCGCGCCGATTGCGGGCACCGCCTTCATCGCCGCATTATTTATCTTTGTTATTGGTGCACCAGTTGCTGATCTGATGGCCTTCCTGAATCATCTGCTGACCAACCTTTCCACGGGTAATATTATTATAATCGGTCTGGTGATGGGGCTAATGCAGGGCTTTGATATGGGGGGACCGTTTGGCAAAGTGGTCTTCATGTTCAGCGTGGGTCTTATCGCCCAGGGGCAAACTCAGTTTATGGGCGCGCAGGCAGCGGCCATTCCGGTTGCGCCACTGGGTATGGCGCTGGCGGCCTTTATTGGCAGACGCTTTACGTTATTTGATGACGAGGAGTTCGAAAACGGTAAGGCGGCAGCGGCGATGGGACTGGTCGGAATTTCTGAGGGCGCGATTCCCTTTGCCGCCCGCGATCCGCTGTCTGTTATTCCAGCCAACATGATTGGCTCTGCGGTGGCATGCATCCTCGGTTTTGTTTTCGGATTACATTGCAATGTCGCACATGGTGGGCCAATTATCGTGCTGCTCGGCGGTTTCGATCAGCCACTGATGGCGTTGATCGCAATGAGCGGCGGCATTATCACCACAGCCGCAATTGCTATTGTGCTCAAACGACTTAGAATGGCGAAAAAGCAGCAATTACTCGTTCAATCGCAAGCCTAACCAAGGGCGCGTCGTCAGACGCGCCAGAACGGACGCCATGAAGTATCTTGATATCTACCTGTTGTTAAGAGAGAAAATCCTCAAAGGGGAATACGCTGCCGGTGAACCGGTCGAAGGTGAACATGCGCTGGCAGAACGCTATGGCGTCAGTCGACCGACTATTCAGAAAGCCGTTGCGCGGCTGAAAAGAGAGTCATTTGTCCATACCCGGCAGGGTTCAGGGACCTTCGTGAACCCGCCGGAGTTTTATCAGGACAACAATGTCATTACCTTATCAGAGCGTATACACCGCGATCAGACGCTGGACAACGTGGTACTCAGTTACGACGCACTTTCGAGCGATCCCGAGATCGCCGCGCTTTTCGACTTACCATCAGATACACCGCTGATCCACTATCGTCGCATGCGCATCATCAACCAGCAGCCGACTATCATTGAAGAAACCTGGATGCCGCGGGCGTTGTTCCCGGCGTTCACTGAGGAAAACTGTCGCCAGTCGGTGCTGCACTATATTGAGCAAACCTGCGGCTACGCCATCAGTCACGATGTAAAAATCTGGTCGGGGAAAATACTCAATGCAGATGAAGCGTGGCTGTTACGTTTACCGGAAGGACAAATCAGCCTGTGTATTAAGCACAAAGTCTATTTGCAAAGCGGCGAGCTGGCACAGTACACCCAGGAAACGCTGGCAACCAATAGCGTAACCACGGTGTCGATGCGTTAAGCATAAAAAAGGGCAACCTGCGTTGCCCTTTTACGGTAATGCTCAATCTGTGGTGAAATTACGACACCAGCAGCTGGTTCATGCGACGGATAAACTGGTTAGGATCTTCCAGCGTGCCGCGTTCTGCGAACAGCGCCTGATCCAGCAGCAGTTCAACCCACTCTTTAAACTGCTCATCATCCTGGGTATCCGCCGTGCGTTTAACCAGCACGTGGTCCGGGTTGAGTTCAAAGATGTATTTCACTTCCGGCACGGCCTGGCCCGCAGCGGCAAACAGCTTCGCCATTTGCGTGCTCATTTCGTCCGCATCGGTGGTTACGATAGCCGGTGTGTCGGTCAGACGGTGCGTCAGGCGCACTTCTTTCACGCGATCGCCCAGCAGGTTTTTCACGCGCTCAACGAACGGGGTCAGCGCTTTTTCAGCTTCTTTTGCCGATTCGTCGACTTCATCCGCCAGTTTGTCGATAGACTCGTCAGCTTTAGCAACGGACTGGAACGGCTTGCCGTCGAACTCGGTCAGGTAGTTCATCATCCACTCGTCGATGCGATCGGACAGCAACAGAACTTCGATGCCTTTCTTACGCAGCAGTTCCAGGTGCGGGCTGCTCTTCGCCGCCGCATAGCTGTCAGCGGTGATGTAGTAAATCTTCTCCTGTCCTTCTTTCATCCGCGACACGTAGTCTTCCAGCGACACGGTCTGTGCAGAAGAGTCGGTGTGCGTAGAAGCAAAGCGCATCAGCTTGGCGATGGTTTCCTGGTTGGCGTGGTCTTCCGCCGGACCTTCTTTCAGGACCAGGCCAAACTGTTTCCAGAAGGTCTGGTATTTTTCTGCATCGTCTTTCGCCAGTTTTTCCAGCATCTGCAGTACGCGTTTGGTCAGCGCGCTGCGGAGGTTACGGGTGACGGTGCTGTCCTGCAGGATCTCACGGGACACGTTCAGCGGCAGATCGTTGGAATCTATCAGACCGCGCACAAAACGCAGGTAGTTCGGCATGAACTGCTCGGCGTCGTCCATGATGAACACGCGCTGGACGTACAGCTTCAGACCGTGCTTGTGATCGCGGTTCCACATATCCCACGGGGCCTGCGACGGGATGTACAGCAGGCTGGTGTACTCCTGCTTACCTTCCACACGGTTGTGGCTCCAGGTCAGCGGGTCGGTGAAGTCATGGGCGATGTGCTTGTAGAATTCGTTGTACTCGTCGTCTTTGATTTCCGACTTGTTACGCGTCCACAGCGCCTGAGCCTTGTTGATTTTCTCCCAAGAAACCACGGTTTCACCGTCTTTCTCTTCCTGTTTTTCAATCTCTACCGGCAGGGCGATATGGTCAGAATATTTGCTGATGATGGAGCGTACACGCCAGTCATCGAGGAACTCATCTTCCCCTTCACGCAGGTGCAGGGTGATTTCGGTGCCGCGATCGTCTTTGGTAATGTCGGCCACGGTGTATTCACCTTCGCCCGCAGACTCCCAGAACACGCCGTTCTCCGGCTTGTCGCCCGCTGCACGGGTGCGCACGGTGACTTTGTCAGCCACGATAAATGCAGAATAGAAACCAACCCCGAACTGGCCGATCAACTGGCTGTCTTTCGCCTGATCGGAACCCATAGATTCGAGGAAAGATTTGGTACCGGATTTAGCAATGGTCCCCAGATGATCGATAACGTCATCGCGGTTCATCCCCACGCCGTTGTCGGCGATGGTCAACGTACGCTTATCTTTATCGAAGGAGACACGCACGCGCAGTTCACCGTCACCTTCATACAGGTCCGGGTTAGACAGCGCACGGAAACGCAGCTTGTCTGCCGCATCGGAGGCGTTAGAGATAAGCTCACGCAGGAAGATTTCTTTATTGGAATACAGAGAATGGATCATCAGGTGCAGAAGCTGTTTTACTTCTGACTGAAAACCACGAGTTTCTTGTCCTTTCATGTAGATCTACCTCAACAATGCCATTTTTAATGGTAAAAACACGTTGAGAGTGAAATGGGGACAGGGAATGATAATTTCAAGCGGAAACCGCCGTCGCGGCTTCCGTTTGTTCAGAATTTAATCTTATGACGCCCGGCAAGAGAGTGCGACAGCGTGGTGCCATCGACCATTTCCAGCTCACCGCCAACCGGTACGCCGTGGGCGATACGGCTGGCTTCAACGTCATATTGCATGCACAGCTCGGCAATGTAGTTGGCGGTAGCCTCGCCTTCGACCGTCGGGTTGGTCGCCAGGATCACTTCATTGATGTGCTCAGACGCCAGTCGCTGCTCCAGACGATCAAGCCCGATATCATCAGGCCCGATGCCATCCAGCGGCGACAGGTGTCCCATCAGCACGAAATAACGGCCGGAAAACTGCCCCGTTTGCTCAATGGCGTAGATGTCCGCAGGACTCTCTACCACGCAAATTTGGCCGTTTTCCCGGCGACGCGGATTCGCACAGATGTTGCATACTTCTTGTTCTGTGAAGGTGCGGCAATCAGCACAGTGGCCGATTTCCGACATCGCCTTCGTTAACGACTGCGCCAGACGCATCCCGCCGCTGCGATCGCGCTGAAGTAGCGCGAACGCCATGCGCTGCGCTGACTTCGGGCCAACGCCCGGTAGGCAGCGCAGTGCTTCCATAAGCTGAGTTAACAGCGGGCTGGTTTGCATCAGAACGGCATCTTAAAGCCAGGCGGCAGCTGCATACCAGAGGAAACGGAGGCCATTTTCTCTTTCTGGGTTTCTTCAATGCGACGAGCCGCATCGTTGAATGCCGCAGCAACCAGATCTTCCAGCATGTCTTTGTCGTCTTCCAACAGGCTTGGGTCGATTTCTACACGACGGCAGTTATGCGCGCCGTTGATGGTCACTTTCACCAGACCCGCACCCGATTCGCCGGTCACTTCCAGCTTGGCCACTTCTTCCTGCATCTGCTGCATTTTTTCTTGCATCTGCTGGGCCTGTTTCATCAGGTTACCCAGACCGCCTTTACCAAACATAGGCTTCTCTCTCAATCACGTTAAGGGATGACAACCATAAAACCATGGAAAATGGCTTACGATCAAATGGGGCGAATACTCTCTTCGTCCAGCTCCGCATCGAAGAAACGACGCAGCGTCTGAATGTTATTATCCGCAATAATTGACTCACGCGCCTGCGCAAGTTTTTCTTCATAAATGGCCTGACGCCACTCCAGCGGCGTGCGCACCGCAGGATTATCATCTTCAACGATGGTCAATTCAACCGCTGAGCCCGTTAAGCTGCTCAATGCTTCAGCAAGTCGTTGCTGCGCACCGCTGGAATTGAGGTGCCGCTGCGTGGAACGCAGGTGCAGGCGAACCTCGTTGCCATTCTCTTCTTTCCAGGCATTGAGCGCCACCTGCTCCACCAGCTTAGGCAATGAAAGCTGACTGACCTGCGCGGCCCACGGGTCGCGTTCAATGGCTTCCGCCGCCAGTTTTGCCGCCAGTTCCGGTGTTTTTTCATGTTCCAGCGCTTTTTTCAGCGCCTTTGGCGTGGCAACAACTTCTTTGACTTCTGCAACCGGATTGGTCGTCTTCCAGCGATAGGCTTCTTTTTTCGCCGGTGCCTTCTCCAGCGTAGAGGCCGCCGGGCGCGCCTGAACGCGTTCCGTCACCGACGCCAGTCTTTCCAGCGCAGCATTATTCACCGGCCGCGCGCGGGATGCGGCTGCCGGTTCACTCTTTTTTGCTTTGGTCGCTCCCTGAGCACGCTGCAGCTGACTACGCGCAGCCAGCACCTGGCTGGTTGCCTCAGACAACGGCACGTCCTGATGCGCAGGCGCAGGTTGTTGCTCCGGGGCCTGTGTCGGTGCCATGATCGCGGTAGGAGCCGCGGGTGCAAACGACTGGCGAGGGACTTCGGGTTCCGGTAGCGGGACGCGCGGGTGAAAAGCCAGCGCCCGCAGCAGCGTCATTTCTACGCCCATACGCCTGTCCGGCGCATACGGCAGCTCTTTACGTCCAATTAACAGAGTCTGGTAATACAGCTGAATATCGGTCGGCGGCACGGTCCGCGCCAGTTCGCGCATACGTTGTTCAATGGCGGCCATATCGCTACCGAGCGCGGAAGGCGTGAGCTGAACCATCGCAATTCGGTGCAGCAACGCCAGCATCTCAACCAGCAGCGCTTCCCATTCAATACCACGCGCGGCAGCGTCATTAACCAACGTCATGGCGCGTTCGCCATTCCCGGCAACCACCGCCTCAACCAGAGACAGCGCTTGATCGTCGTCAAGCGTACCGAGCATGGTACTCACCGCCTGAGTTGAGACCTGGCCGTCGCCGCTGGCAATCGCCTGATCGGTCAGGCTTAGCGCATCGCGCAGGCTCCCGTCCGCCGCGCGCGACAGCAGCTGCAGTGCACGCGGTTCGTGGGTGATGTGTTCCTCATTGAGGATATGCTCAAGCTGATGGCGGATCTGCTCAACGTCCAGCGCTTTAAGATGAAATTGCAGACAGCGCGACAGGATAGTGACCGGCAGCTTCTGCGGATCGGTAGTCGCCAGCAGGAACTTAACGTGCGCTGGCGGCTCTTCGAGCGTTTTCAGTAAGGCGTTAAAACTGTGGCGCGACAGCATGTGCACTTCGTCGATCAGATAGACCTTGAAGCGTCCACGTGCGGGCGCGTACTGGACGTTATCCAGCAGGTCACGGGTATCTTCAACCTTGGTGCGCGACGCGGCGTCAATTTCAATCAGATCGACAAAACGTCCCTGCTCGATTTCACGGCAGTTGTCACACACCCCGCAAGGCGTGGCGGTAATGCCGGTTTCACAGTTGAGTCCCTTCGCCAGCAGACGGGCGATAGAGGTTTTACCGACACCACGGGTGCCGGAAAAAAGATAAGCATGATGAATACGCCCTAACGACAAGCCGTTAGCCAGTGCCGTCAGCACATGTTCCTGGCCGACGACGTCAGCAAAGGTTTGTGGGCGCCATTTTCGGGCTAAGACCTGATAACTCATTGGCAGGCTCTGAAAGGCTGGAGGGTGGATTCACAGGGGAGTAATGCTAACACAACCTCGCAGCGACGGCGAGGTTGACACGTTATATTCGGGCGTTATCGTTGCAGTCAGTTTGGTTTCGGGCAGCGCACAGAAACCGGAGCGTACACGTAGTACGTGAGGATTTTGAGCACTGACCGGGGCCAAAATGGCAAAAAAGATAGTCCGACTTAGTGGCCCGGGAAAGGGACCAGGCTGTAGCAGGTCAGCCCTTGTTTTTCCAGGCGCTGTTCGCCACCCAGATCGAACAAATTGATGATGAACGCCGCATCGGTCACTTCACCACCCAGACGGCGGATCAGCTTCACGGTCGCTTCGATGGTTCCGCCGGTCGCCAGCAGATCGTCTACAACCAGAACTTTGTCGCCCGGTTTGATAGCATCAACATGGATTTCCAGCTGATCGGTGCCGTATTCCAGCTCATAGCTTTCAGCAATTACTTCGCGTGGCAGTTTATGGGGTTTACGCACCGGAACAAACCCGACGCCCAACCCCAGGGCGACTGGTGCGCCAAACAGGAAGCCGCGCGCTTCGGTGCCGACAACTTTCGTGATACCCGTATTTTTGTAACGCTCAACCAGCAGTTCAATGCTGAGTGCGTAAGCTTTCGGGTCTTCCAGCAAGCTGGTGACATCGCGGAAAAGAATGCCCGGTTTTGGGTAGTCGTTGATGCTTTTGATGCTATCTTTGAGAAACTCAAGCTGCTGTGCAGTTGCGGTCATAAGTTTGTGCCTGATTGATACGGTATTACTTCACGGCGCACTATATACTCCATCCTCGACGCGTCTTGAATGATTTTTTGTATATATAAAGAGCAAAGGTTACATCTGTTTAACCTTTGAACGCCTGCGCCCGTGCTCGAAAACGGTCAAATTTACTGGCTGCGGGAGACAATTGCAACAGCGATTATTATGCTTCAGTGCTTTTGTTGCTCTTCATCAATCACCGGGATCCGCCACATAAAAATCAACAAGCAGGCGAGAATAACCAACAGCAGTCCGCGTACCCACATCATCTCAACCAGCCACAGCGAAACGCCAAACGTCAGCAAAATAAACACAATGGCGCGCGGCTTTGCCCCTGACGGCATCGCACGGTGTTTCTGCCAGTGGCGCAGATAACCGCCGAACCATGAACGGTACAGCAGCCAATCGTGAAAACGCGGCGATGAGCGGGCAAAGCACCAGGCGGCCAGCAGCATAAACGGTGTTGTGGGCAACAGGGGCAAAACCACCCCCAGCGTGCCTAACACTACCGCTATCCAGCCAATGATGATTAGAATAATGCGTCGCATAATATCAATACTTAACACAGAGAATCGCTACTTTAGCATAACGGTTCTCATTTTCATCGGAGTGTTATCGTGAAAACCGCCCTGCTGCTTCAGACGCTCGAAAGCCAGCTCAACAGCCTGCGGCAGCGTTGCGCCCCTCTTGCGCATCACGCAACGCTTAGCGCCCGTTTCGATCGCCAGCTTTTTCGCACCCGCAGCACACGGTTACAGGCCTGCCTGGATGAAGCCGATGCTAACCTGAGCGCGTTACGCCATGCCGTTGAACACCAGCAGCGTCCCCAGGTAGCCTGGCTGGCTGAACATTTAGCGTCTCAACTGGAAGCCATTTCCCGTGAGACCGCCACCTGGTCGCTCAGAGAATGGGACAGCGCGTCGCCAGGGCTTGCCCGCTGGCAGCGCAAACGCGTTCAACATCAGGAATATGAGCGCCGACTGGTCGAGATGACACGCGAACGTAAGGCCCAACTGGCTCGGGCAACTAATTTTGAGGAGCAGCAGCGCCTGCTACGAGAAGTGGAAGCCTTCGAGGCGCGTCTGGCACGCTGTCGCCATGCGCTGGAAAGAATAGAAAACGTGCTCGCACGTATCACCCGTTAATCGTCGGAGAATGTATGTCACTTGAAAGCGCCCCGGACGAAGTCAAACTGGCCGTCGATTTGATTGTCTTACTTGAAGAGAATCAGGTTGCGCCTGAAACCGTGCTGAAAGCACTAGAGATCGTTAAGCGGGATTATGAAACGAAACAGCTCACATCATCCAAAAAAGAACGGTAGCAGGATTGCCTGATGGCGCTGCGCCATCAGGCAATCACATTTCCTATTAGCCTACTGAAGGCGTCGGATCATCACCGTTGATGATGTCGCGCTTAACTTCAGTCACAGTATCCCCTTTGGCGTTGTGCAGGTGCACTTCGAGTTGGTTAAAGGCGATATCAATGTTGTTTTCACGGCACAAGCGGTCAACCGCGCGGTTAAGTTCATCAACCGTGTGGCTGCGGTCGCGCAGTTCACGGACATACAGACGCAGTTCGTGATCCAGCGTGCTGGCACCGAAGGCGGTGAAGAACACGGCTGGCTCAGGATCGTGCATCACTTTCGGGTGTTCCATTGCCGCCTGCAGCAGCACTTTCTTCACTTTATCGAGATCTGAACCGTAAGCGACCCCAATGCGGATCACCAGACGCGTGGTGGTATCTGAAAGCGACCAGTTGATCAGTCGCTCGGTCACAAACGCTTTGTTCGGGATGATCACTTCTTTGCGATCAAAGTCGGTAATGGTGGTCGCACGAATACGAATCTTACTGACTGTTCCGGAATAAGTGCCAATCGTGACGGTATCGCCGATACGCACCGGGCGTTCGAACAGAATGATCAGACCCGAGACAAAGTTACCAAAGATTTCCTGTAAGCCAAAACCGAGACCGACCGACAGAGCAGCGGCCAGCCACTGCAATTTATCCCACGATACGCCGAGCGACCCGAAGACCGTCATCGCACCGATGGCAATGATCGCGTAGTTGAGGATTGTGGTGATCGCATACGATGCGCCCTGGCGCATTTTCAGGCGCGACAGCACCAACACTTCCAGCAGACCCGGTAAGTTGCGGATCAGCGCCCAGGCCACCATTGAGGCAATAATCGCAAACAGCAGGCTGCCCATAGTGACATCTTTCACCACCGCGGCACCGGCTTCTGTGCCGTTGTAATGCCAGAGCGTGATACTGTCGAGATAGCTGAACACGGTGATCAGATCGGACCATATAGCCCAGAACAGCACGCCAAACAGGGCCACCATCAGCAGCATGGTAATACGCAGCGTTTGCTGGTTGACCTGCTCCAGCGCAATGGTAGGTTCTTCCTGCGGCTCGGCGCCTTCGGCCCCTTCTTTCACCAGGTTCTCACGACGGGCAAGTGCACGACGCCAGGCAATTCGGCGCGCCGCAACGCTCAATCCGCGCAGCACCGTCTGGTACAGCAGGTTCCAGATGATCACCAGATATACGGTCTCAATCCAGCGACCGGATAAACGCAACGTGGTATAGAAATAACCGGTCGCCGTCAGCACCATTAGCGCGATCGGAATAATCGACAATACGGTTATCGTCACCAGGCGCAGACCGTGAGATTCCTTATCACGCCAGCTCTCACGACACATTGGCCATACCAGGAAGGCAATAAGTAGCAAGTTAAAGAAAATAACAATCTGCCCAAGCACATCATCCATCAGATTGAGAGGCGAAAGCTCAGCGACCACCGACCAGAAATTCAGCGGCAGCAGTGCCAGGCTAATACGCACAATCTGGCGACGCCAGTGGCTGGTCTGTTTCGCGGGCATGCCGAAGTGGCGGATCGCCACGCCGTCTTTTTCCAGCACCTTCCAGCACAGGCCAAACACCAGCCAGAAGACGGCCATTTTCTTGCTAAATGCCCATAGCAGATCGCTGACGTTCAGTTGCATAGTCAGCAGAATCAAGCCCACGGCAAGGATAATCAGGCATGCCGGCAAGGCGCGAATCAGATCGATCAGTATCGCTTTAGGTGTGTTGAGCTGGCTGTCATTGCGCAAGTTACCCACCGCGGCGGCGAGTTTCGCCTGGTACGCTTTCAGCCACTTCAGGCGCCAGCGGATAAGCCCGGCTACCAACAGCAGCGGCAAACCGGCCAGGAATGCGATAAACACCGCCGGCCAGGCTTTTTCCCAGTTCACGGTGATTTTCATCGATTTAAACTGGTCTTTGAGCGTTTGCGGGAAGGATTTCACCCAATCCCAGTCCATTGGGCGGTTGCTGTTAACCCAGAAAATTTGCTGAGTGAGGATGCTCTTGAGGTTCTTCGACACGCTCATTAACTGCTGCTGGTTGATCTGCAGGTTAATCGCCATCATCAGCTGATTTCCCAACTGCTTATTCAGCTGGTCCAGCAGTTCACGGCGCATATCCACAACCTGCAGCAGCGCATCATGAACTTCGCCGTTCACTTCATTGCTGTGCCCTTCTTCCAGTTTGGCAACGAAGGCATCATTCTGGAACAGTGCATCACGCTGCTGGTTAACTTCAAATTGCTCCAGACGCAGATCGGCAATGCGGTTAGTCATATCAGCAAGTTCGTCTGCCGACGGCAGCGTTTGCTGCTGCTGATACAGAATGCGCGATAGCAGCAGACTGCCCTTCAGCACAGCGATTTGTTCTTTAATATTGCGTTCCGATTGCAGCGCACGATCAAGCCAGTTTTTGACTTTAATGTTTTGCTGCATCAGTGAGTTGCCGTTTTCCGTGGCGGAAATCAGGCGCTGGCTAAGCTGATGGTTAATATCCAGTTCCTGTTTTACCAACGGATTGGTCTGGATACGATCCGCTTCATCTGGCGTCACTGCTTCCTGCGCGGTTTTTTCGGTTAACGTCAGACGTTTGCTGTTCACCGCTTCCTGCAGCAACTGGAGCTGATGTTCGAGCCTGTTGGTGTTGGACGTCACGTAATCCCGTTGTTTTTGCAGGGTATCCTGCAAAACTGTGTTGCCCTCCAGGCTTTTACGCTGCTGGTCGATTTGCGCATTCAGCAACGCCTGCTGCGCCTGAAGCAGCACCTGCTGGCTGGGGCGTAATGCCGCCTCGCCAACGCTGGTTCCATCCAGGCGATTGCGGATTTGCTGCATTTGCTGCGAGGCGGTGTACATCGCGTTTTGCACGCGCTCAGGCTGCGTCTGCAACGAGACCAGTTGGCTGTTATAAGCGGCCAGATCGTTTTGCGCGCTTTGCAGGTCATCCAGCACCTGGGCGACGCGCGACTCGAGTTGTCGCAGAGAGAGCGCGCTCAGGGTTTTTCGCGTTTCATCGTCATTATCGACATCGCTGAGCGAATTTAACGCCGCCGTCGCCTCGCGCATTTTTTCCGGCGCCTGGGCCACTTTCTGGCGTAGTTGAACGGTCTCGTCCTTCACGCGCTCAATTTTATCGAGCGTGGCGAGGGTATCGATGAGATCCTGCTGAACCAATTTATCCTGCGCAGAAAGGTCTTTTTGTTTATTCAGCGTGTCTAGCTGGCTCTGAATATCCGCTTTCGTCGGCAGTTCGCCATTCTGTTGCGCTCGCGCAAATGCTGATGACTGGCAAGACAGCAATAGAATGAAGAAAATAATGGTAATAGCAATGAGATGCTGTGAACGTTTATAAAGCTGCAACATAGTCATGAGGATGAATGTTTCTAACCAGAAAAGTGACCGAAAATAGTCAAGCAGCTAGAATATCACGGCTGTGATGGACAAAATAGCGGGGGTGAAAATGTCCAGGAAAATTCCTGGAGTGAAACCCTCTGGTCAGCAGGTCTCAGGCACGCGAAGCGTAGGGCACAGCAGACACATTTCCAGCAGCACAGCGACATATTCACGCGCGTCTTTTTTCAGATCAAAAGACTCTGGTGCAAATAACCAGTTTTCTAAAATGCCGGAAAGATAGCTGCGCAGTAACACCGCCACACGACGCGTGTTCAGATTCTCCGGCAACATTTTTGCGTTCATACAGTTGCGAAGGGTTTGCTCGATGCGATCATAGTTTTCAAGACACAGGCTACGTTGTGCCAACTGAACAGAGGCTATTTCCCCGACAAACTCGCATTTGTGGAATATAATCTCCATCAGCAAACGCCGGCGTTCTTCTGTCACGGTAGCTTCAAGAACGTAAACTAAAATTTCTCTTAATACTGATAGTGGATCGTCAGGGAATTTTGCCTGATACTCAGACTCTAGTTCATCAATATTGGGTTTTGCCAGCTCCCAGATTTCACTGAATAAATCCGACTTGTTTTTGAAATGCCAATAGATTGCACCACGCGTGACGCCAGCGGCTTTTGCGATCTCTGCAAGCGAGGTGGAAGAGACCCCTTGTTGCGAGAACAAACGCAGAGCAACATCGAGAATGTGTTGACGCGTTTCCTGCGCTTGTTGTTTGGTTTTTCGTGCCATATGTTAGTGAATTTACAGGCGTTAGATTTACATACATTTGTGAATGTATGTACCATAGCACGACGATAATATAAACGCAGCAATGGGTTTATAGGCTTTAAGCCATTGATCAATTTGAAATCGGACACTCGAGGTTTACATATGAACAAAAACAGAGGGTTAACGCCTCTGGCAGTCGTTCTGATGCTCTCAGGCAGCTTAGCGCTAACAGGATGTGACGACAAACAGGCCCAACAAGGGGGCCAGCAGATGCCAGAGGTTGGAGTTGTGACGCTCAAAGCTGAACCTCTACAGATAACAACTGAACTCCCGGGTCGCACCAGTGCTTTCCGCATTGCAGAAGTTCGCCCTCAGGTTAGCGGCATCATCCTGAAGCGTAATTTCACAGAAGGCGGTGACATTGAAGCGGGAGTGTCTCTCTATCAGATTGATCCTGCTACTTACCAGGCCGCATATGAAAGTGCAAAAGGCGATCTGGCTAAAGCGCAGGCGGCAGCTAATATCGCTCAGTTGACGGTGAATCGTTATCAGAAACTGTTGGGTACCAAGTACATCAGTCAACAGGAATACGATACCGCCAAGGCCGATGCGCAACAGGCAAATGCGGCCGTTATTGCCGCGAAAGCCGCAGTAGAAACGGCGCGTATTAACCTGGCGTATACCAAAGTCACGTCGCCAATTAGCGGCCGTATTGGTAAGTCTGCCGTTACGGAAGGTGCTTTGGTGCAAAACGGTCAGGCGACCGCGCTGGCAACCGTACAGCAGTTGGATCCGATCTATGTCGACGTCACACAATCAAGCAACGATTTCCTGCGACTGAAACAAGAGCTGGCGAACGGCAAGCTGAAGCAAGAGAACGGTAAAGCGAAAGTGGAACTGGTGACCAGCGACGGCATTAAATTCCCGCAGTCCGGTACGCTGGAGTTTTCTGACGTGACAGTTGATCAGACCACCGGTTCTATCACGCTGCGCGCCATCTTCCCTAACCCGGATCACACCTTACTGCCGGGTATGTTCGTCCGTGCTCGTCTGGAAGAAGGGATCAACCCAACGGCAATACTGGTTCCGCAGCAAGGCGTAACCCGTACACCGCGCGGTGAAGCCAGCGCGTTAGTTATCGGTGCTGATGACAAAGTGGAAACCCGCCAGATTGTGGCAGCACAAGCAATTGGCGATAAATGGTTGGTCACAGAAGGACTTAAGCCAGGCGACCGCGTGATTGTCACGGGGCTGCAAAAAGTACGTCCAGGCGCGCAGGTAAAAGCGCAGGAAGTCACCGCGGATAACAACCAGCAAGCCGCAAGCGGTAGCCAGCCTGAACAGTCCAAGTCTTAACTTAAACAGGAGCCGTTAAGACATGCCTAATTTCTTTATCGATCGCCCCATATTTGCGTGGGTGATCGCCATTATCATCATGTTGGCAGGGGGGCTCGCGATCCTCAAATTGCCGGTAGCGCAATATCCAACTATTGCACCGCCTGCAGTGACGATCTCCGCGACCTACCCTGGCGCTGATGCGAAAACAGTACAGGATACTGTTACGCAGGTTATCGAACAGAATATGAACGGTATCGATAACCTGATGTACATGTCCTCCAACAGTGACTCCACGGGTACCGTGCAGATCACCCTTACCTTCCAGTCAGGTACGGATGCGGATATCGCACAGGTGCAGGTACAGAACAAACTGCAGCTGGCGATGCCGTTACTGCCTCAGGAAGTTCAACAACAAGGGGTTAGCGTAGAGAAGTCTTCAAGTAGCTTCCTGATGGTTGTCGGTGTTATCAACACCAACGGCACCATGACCCAGGAAGATATTTCAGACTACGTGGGCGCTAACATGAAGGACGCCATCAGCCGTACTTCAGGTGTGGGTGACGTTCAGCTGTTCGGTTCCCAGTACGCAATGCGTATCTGGATGGATCCGAACAAACTGAACAACTTCCAGCTGACGCCGGTTGATGTGATCAACGCCATTAAAGCGCAGAACGCCCAGGTTGCAGCCGGTCAGTTAGGTGGTACGCCACCGGTGAAAGGCCAGCAGCTTAACGCGTCAATCATCGCGCAAACCCGTCTGACCTCTGCCGATGAATTCAGCAAAATTCTGCTGAAAGTGAATCAGGACGGTTCTCAGGTTCGTCTGCGTGACGTGGCGAAAGTGGAGTTGGGTGGCGAAAACTACGACATCATTGCGAAGTTTAACGGCAAACCGGCTTCCGGTCTGGGTATCAAACTGGCGACAGGTGCTAACGCCCTGGATACCGCTAGCGCCATCCGCGCTGAACTGGCGAAGATGGAGCCGTTCTTCCCATCAGGCCTGAAAATTGTTTACCCGTATGACACCACGCCGTTCGTGAAAATCTCAATTCACGAAGTGGTGAAAACGCTGGTGGAAGCAATCATCCTCGTGTTCCTGGTTATGTATCTGTTCCTGCAGAACTTCCGCGCGACGTTGATTCCGACCATTGCCGTACCGGTGGTCTTGCTGGGTACCTTTGCAGTGCTGGCCATTTTCGGCTTCTCGATAAACACCCTGACGATGTTCGGGATGGTGCTCGCCATCGGCCTGTTGGTGGATGACGCCATCGTGGTGGTCGAGAACGTTGAGCGCGTTATGGCGGAGGAAGGACTGCCGCCGAAAGAAGCGACGCGTAAATCAATGGGCCAGATTCAGGGCGCACTGGTGGGCATCGCGATGGTGCTGTCAGCGGTATTTATCCCGATGGCATTCTTTGGCGGATCTACCGGGGCAATCTACCGTCAGTTCTCCATCACCATTGTTTCTGCAATGGCGTTGTCAGTACTGGTGGCGTTGATTCTGACGCCGGCTCTTTGTGCCACCATGCTCAAACCGATCGCTAAGGGCGATCACGGAGAAGGCAAAAAAGGCTTCTTCGGCTGGTTTAACCGCATGTTCGATAAGAGCACCAACCACTATACCGACAGCGTTGGCGGCATTCTGCGCAGTACGGGTCGTTATTTGGCGCTGTATCTGATCATTGTCGTCGGCATGGCTTATCTGTTCGTTCGCCTGCCAAGCTCCTTCTTGCCGGATGAAGACCAGGGGGTATTCCTGTCCATGGCTCAGCTACCTGCAGGTGCTACGCAAGAGCGTACCCAGAAGGTGCTGGACGAAATGACGGATTACTATCTGACCAAAGAAAAAAATAACGTTGAATCGGTATTTGCCGTTAACGGCTTCGGTTTTGCGGGACGCGGTCAGAACACCGGTATTGCCTTCGTGTCGTTAAAAGACTGGAGCGAACGTCCGGGTGATGAGAACAAGGTCGAGGCAATCACCGCTCGCGCGATGGGGGCGTTCTCGAAGATTAAAGATGCGATGGTCTTCGCCTTTAACCTGCCCGCGATTGTCGAACTGGGTACCGCAACTGGTTTTGACTTCCAGTTGATTGACCAGGGTGGTTTGGGCCATGACAAACTAACACAGGCGCGTAACCAGCTGTTTGGTGAAGTGGCCAAGCATCCGGATCTGTTGGTCGGTGTTCGTCCTAATGGCCTGGAAGATACGCCGCAGTTCAAGATCGATATCGATCAGGAAAAAGCGCAGGCGCTGGGCGTTTCCATTAGTGATATTAATACAACGCTGGGTGCAGCATGGGGCGGAAGCTACGTGAACGACTTCATCGACCGCGGTCGTGTGAAGAAAGTTTACGTCATGTCTGAAGCGGAATACCGTATGTTGCCGGAAGATATTGGAAACTGGTACGTTCGCGGTAGCGATGGACAAATGGTACCGTTCTCCGCCTTCTCTACCTCACGTTGGGAATATGGTTCACCGCGATTGGAACGCTATAACGGTCTGCCTTCCATGGAAATCTTAGGCCAGGCCGCACCGGGTAAAAGTACCGGTGAAGCCATGGCAATGATGGAGCAACTGGCAAGCAAACTGCCGTCCGGTATCGGCTATGACTGGACCGGGATGTCCTATCAGGAACGACTGTCTGGCAACCAGGCTCCGGCCCTGTATGCCATTTCACTGATCGTCGTCTTCCTGTGTCTGGCAGCACTGTACGAGAGCTGGTCAATTCCGTTCTCCGTTATGCTGGTGGTTCCGCTGGGGGTTATCGGTGCGTTGCTGGCCGCGACGTTCCGCGGATTAACTAACGACGTTTACTTCCAGGTAGGCCTGCTCACAACCATTGGGTTGTCGGCGAAGAACGCGATATTGATCGTCGAATTCGCCAAAGACTTGATGGATAAAGAGGGTAAAGGGTTGATCGAGGCGACGCTGGATGCAGTTCGTATGCGTTTACGTCCGATCCTGATGACCTCGCTGGCCTTTATTCTTGGCGTCATGCCGTTGGTTATCAGCTCCGGCGCAGGGAGTGGCGCGCAGAACGCCGTTGGTACTGGCGTAATGGGCGGGATGGTTACAGCAACCGTACTGGCTATCTTCTTCGTTCCAGTGTTCTTTGTGGTGGTTCGCCGCCGCTTTAGCCGCAAGAATGAAGATGTTGAACACAGCCACCCGGTTGATCACCATTGATTCATCGCTAATGAAAAGGCCGCGCAAGCGGCCTTTTTTCTGGAAAAATCATAAAAATCACTTATTGTGATTACGTTTATTTTCTGCCGAGTGAATAAGCGATATAATCCCTGTAGGCTTAAAGGCTATTCTTAAGAATTCTTGAGGTTTCTTATTTTACCTGAATAATTATTAAGATTAATCCTAGCAGCTAATCTGCATTGTTAGAGGTTGCCTTTGATTGCTAAAGCTAACTCCGTTAACCTGATGATTGCCCGAACAATAAAGAAGTTGTTCCATTTCGAATACCTTCATTTTTAAGGTAAAATGTAAAAAGGGTGCCACATCATAATTTTACGCAATTGTAATTTTTCATGATATGACGATGAAATCTTTTTTAGAGTAGATTATAGTTAAATCATCAGGCGTCACGGGCAAGTTTCAGGTAGTTTGTTGTATCCACCCCGAAGGTGTTCGGTTAGTTTAAACCACTAAGAAGGGGATGCGCTATGGACGAGTACTCACCCAAACGGCATGATATCGCGCAGCTTAAATTTCTCTGCGAAACCTTGTATCATGACTGTCTTGCAAACCTTGAACAAAGCAACCATGGCTGGGTTAATGACCCGACTTCAGCAACCAGCCTGCAGCTCAACGAACTGATAGAGCATATTGCAACCTTCGCACTTAATTATAAAATTAAGTACAATGAGGACAATAAGCTGATTGCGCAGATTGATGAATACCTGGATGACACTTTTATGTTGTTCAGCAATTATGGTATTAATACGCAGGATTTGCAGAAATGGCGAAAGTCCGGAAATCGACTGTTTCGCTGTTTTGTCAATGCCACCAGGGCTAATCCTGTTAGTTTGTCTTGTTAAAAAATATTACAATCATAGGTAAGAGTTATGTCTGATAAACCATTAACTAAAACAGATTATTTGATGCGTCTTCGACGCTGCCAGACAATTGACACGCTCGAGCGCGTTATTGAGAAAAATAAATATGAATTGTCCGACAATGAACTGGCTGTATTTTACTCAGCAGCAGATCATCGCCTTGCTGAATTGACGATGAATAAGCTGTACGACAAGATTCCAACTTCCGTTTGGAAATTTATTCGCTAATTGTTCACGAGGTTAAGTCAGGTATCGCGTTAGATTTGTTTGTCTGGCTGACCACCTCCTCATATTTACAATAGTTATTTAATTCAAATCAGGTGACTTCGATCACAATAAGGTAATGGGAACGCTCCCCTGTGCGCATTGCATTTTATTGTTTTGCCATAATGAACGTTCGGCAAACAGAAGATGCAGACTGTCCTGCATAACCTGTTGGGTCAAAAACACCGTTGTAGGCGGCAATCCTGCGCGCCTCATCAAAACGCTATACGTTCAAATGTAACTGTTATGCTAAATTGTGGTTAATCTGTTACTTTTTTCAGGCACTATCCCCTCTTAAAATGGGTCGATCCCACCTGAATATTGAAGACATCACGAAGGCAAGAGATGACAGAAATACAGCGCCTGCTCACCGAAACAATTGACGACTTAAATGTGCGCGAAAAGCGCGATAACAGACCGCGCTTTAGCATCAGCTTCATTCGCAAGTATCCGGGACTGTTTATTGGCATGTATGTCGCCTGGTTCGCCACGCTGGCGGTTATGCTGCAATCAGAAACGCTGGTCGATTCAGTGTGGCTGCTGGTGGTATTGTTTGTCATCCTCAATGGTTTTTTCTTTTTTGACGTCGCGCCGCGTTACCGTTTCGAAGACATCGACGTGCTGGACTTCAGAGTCTGCTATAACGGCGAATGGTATAACACCCGTTTTGTTCCGCCAGCGCTTATCGAGACCATTCTGCATTCACCGCGGGTGGATGGCGAACGTAAAGCCCAATTGCAAAAAATGATGGCGCGGAAAGGCGAACTCTCTTTCTACGACGTCTTCACGCTAACTCGCGCAGAAGCTGCCGGTCAGTAGCTTGCCTACCAGCCAATAAAAAAGTGCGTACCCGCTGGCACGCACTGGTTTCCCTAAAATGTTGGCAAAATGTCTAACGTCTTTTCTTCCTGCCCTGCACCGCTTTAAATCGCGGATTCGTTTTGCAGATAACATACAAACGCCCTTTGCGTTTGACTATCTGACAGTCAGGGTGGCGCTGTTTGGCACTTCGAAGTGAATTAAGAACCTGCATATTAACCTCGCTTAGTGCCAATAAAATGGCCAAAACGTTTCTGGAAGCGCGCCGCACTGCCTTCGTTGTCGAACGTCTTCTGCTTCCCGGTGTAGTACGGGTGTGATTTAGACGAAATATCAAGGGTCACGTAGGGATACGTTTGTCCCTCAAATTCAATTTCACGTTCCGTTTTGATGGTCGAACCGACCTTAAAGTACTCATTGGCACTGGTGTCGTGGAATACCACAGTACGATAAAAAGGATGGATATCCGGTTTCATAGTAACCTCTAATTGTTACATTATAACATAACAATAAAGTACACTACTCTCGTCCCTGGCTCAACCTCATTTACACAGTGGGTAATTAATCTGGAAATACCCCTCTTAAATCTATTAGGTCATTCGAATAGATTTTTCACTTTCGGATATACTTTCCCTACGCTGTGTAAATAAGGATATCACTGTGACAACACGACATTTGATCGGCCTGGTGACCGGAATACTGATTCTGTCCATCCTTGCGCCAGTGGGTTTGAGTCTGTGGCTGGCGTATCGTCAGGTTGAAACTAAATTTATGGACGAGCTTGATTCTTACACCACCCGGGTTGCTTTGCGCACAGAAAGGGTCGGCGAGCAGGCGAAAAAAGCATTACGCCAGATTGAGACCTTCAAGGGAGAACCTTGCGGAACGGAACATTTACTGGAAATGCGTCGTTTGTCATACAGCTATCGTTACATTCAGGAAGTGGTGTACCTTAAGGACAACGTCCCGCAATGCTCTTCCCTCGAGAATAAAAGCCGTGCTGTCGCCTTCCCTGCGGCGATGAAAGTCACCGAGGATGGCTACCGTGCCTGGTTAACCACGGAGAACGACTTAGGTATCCAGCGTTTTATGGCTGCATTAGGCAGCGAAAACTATGTGGTGATGGTCGATCCCGCCACGTTCATTGACGTTGTTCCGTTTGGTTCGTGGCCGATTGATGTCGCCATTATTGGCGCCGATAAAAGCAGGATTGTCACCAGTAGCGGAACGCTACCCGAAGATATTTTGCAAAATTTTCAACAAGATAATGCCACTACGCATTTGCAAAAAGAGGGCGTTATTTACAACGCTCGTCCCTTCCCTGCATTAGGTATTACCGTCGTCAGTTGGGCATCTACGCTGCCGCTAAAAAAAATATGGCACCGACAGGCGCTTATCTGGCTCCCGGCGGGAATTCTTATCGGTCTGCTGACCGCCGCCTTTGTTCTGCGTATTTTACGTCGTTTGCAGTCTCCCCATCATCAGTTGCAGGAGGCTATCCAGCGCCGTGAAATTAAGGTGTACTATCAGCCGATCATTTCTCTTCGTACCGGGAAAGTGGTAGGTGCCGAAGCGCTGGCCCGTTGGCCGCAGCCCGATGGCAGTTTTCTCTCACCAGAGATTTTCGTCGCGCTGGCACAGCAGACCGGCCTGACAACCCCTCTCACTCGCCTGATTATCGAAAGCGTGTTTGACGATCTGGGCAAATGGCTTCATCACCATCCGGAGCAGCATATCTCCATCAATCTTGAAGCCGATAATCTGACATCAGAAACGCTGCCAGGTCTGCTCAGCCGGAAGGTGAATCACTATCAGATAAACCCGTCGCAAATTGCACTCGAACTCACAGAACGCGCCTTTGCCGATCCGAAAACCAGCGCTCCGTTCATCGCCAAGTACCGCCAGGCCGGCCATTCGATTTACATTGATGATTTTGGCACCGGTTATTCCAGTCTCAGTTACTTGCAGGATCTGGATGTCGATATTCTGAAGATCGACAAATCGTTCGTGGATGCGTTGGGATACAACAACGTGACGCCGCATATTATCGAGATCGCAAAAACGCTGAAGCTGGAAATGGTGGCAGAAGGTATCGAGACGAAAAATCAGGAAGAGTGGCTACGACAGCATGGCGTGCAGTACGGCCAGGGCTGGCTATACAGTAAGGCATTGCCAAAGGCAGAGTTTATCCTGTGGGCGGAGACACGACTGTAGCCGACATGCGAAAAGATTGAGATGGCTGGCGGCACGCCGCACAGCCAGTCACGTCAGTCATCCATAATGGGCGAGAATCCACCGTAGATCATGCGCTTGCCATCAAAGGGCATCGATTCGCCAAATTCCTTCATTCGGGGATCGGACATCATCTTCTGATTCGCCGCGTCACGGACTTCTTTTGAAGGATACTCAATCCAGCTGAATACCACTTCTTCATGATCCTGCGCTTTTACCGCCATGCGAAAATCGGTCAATTTGCCGTCAGGGACATCGTCTGCCCAGCATTCCACCACGCGCAATGCACCGAACTCCTTGAAAAGCGGAGCCGCTTTTGCCGCCATCGCGATATACGCCTCCTTGTTTTCAGCGGGTACGGCAACCACAAAACCATCAACATACTTCATGAGAAAAGCCTCCGAAGTTTACTGCGCGGCAAGCCAATTCTGGCCGCGTCAGTCGAGATTAAGTTTAGTCGTCAGCCCGCGATCATGCCGTAGGTTCATTCCGAACCCGAACACGTGACTGCGGCTGATGCCGAAACCACGGCAGGCAAAGCTGAATGAGCGGACCAATCGCCAGTGCATACAGCACCGTACCAACGCCCAGGGTTCCCCCGAGTAGCCAACCGATAAACAACACCGACACTTCGATGGCCGTTCGAATTCGCCTCACCGGCCAACCGGTACGCGCGTGAATGCCGGTCATCAGACCATCACGTGGGCCAGCACCGAACCCCGCACCGATATACAGACTGGTCGCTAAGGCGTTCAGTATCACCGCAGATACCAACAAACCGCTGCGGGCAAACAGGGATTCAAATCCCGGGATTAGCATCAGCGCCACATCAGCCGCCAGCCCAATCATAATGACATTACTCAATGTGCCAAACCCCGGACGCTGGCGTAGTGGGATCCATGCCAACAGGACCAATACGCCCACGGCAATAATCACCAAGCCGATGTTCATCGACAACAGATTTGCCACACCCAGATGAAAAACGTTCCAGGGATCAGCGCCTAAATCCGCACGCACAAACATCGCCGTCGACACGCCGTAAAGCATCAGCCCGATAAACAATTGCAGTAAACGACGCAGCATGCTTTTCTCCTCTCCCTGCGCAGACAGTCTTCATCTTCAACGCAATTGGCACTATGATTAATGACCAGTTTCCAAAAAGTGGACTGCAATGTCATCTCGTCGTTATGGAAGTCAGTCTCTCCAGCGCCTGCTCGGGCACTGGCAGGAGAGTCCCTCACGTACCCCAATCTGGCGACAGCTGGCCGAAGCCTTGCGTCTGCTGATACTGGATGGCCGGCTGGCGCTGGATAGCCGGCTTCCCGGCGAGCGCGAACTTGCTACGGTGCTGGAAGTCAGCCGAACAACTATCGCCAGCGCAATGGCACAGCTGCGGGAAGAAGGATATCTGGAAAGCCGCCAGGGTAGCGGCTCACGGGTGATCCTGCCGGAACATATTCGCCATGTACCGACTCGCACCGTCACCGGTACCGCACTCGATCTGTCCACCGCCGCGCTCAGCGCAGGTCCCGAAATTCATCAGGCTTACCAGCAGGCGCTGTTTGCCATACCGCAGCATCTATTAAGTTCCGGGTATCTGCCCCAGGGGCTACCGTCTTTGCGCGAATCCATTGCCCGGCATTACTGCGAACGCGGATTACCCACGCAGCCGGATGAGGTTATGGTGGTCAATGGTGCAGTCAGCGGGCTGGCGCTGATCCTGCGGTTGCTTACCGGTCCAGGCGATCGCGTAGTGGTTGATCATCCTACTTACCCGCTCGCTATTGCGGCGATTCAGGGGGCCTCCTGCCGACCCGTGGGGGTGTCGCTGCCTGAACAGGGATGGGATACTGCGGGTCTTGTCGCCACCATCGCACAAACCGCCCCCCGCATGGCCTACCTGATGCCGGATTTTCACAATCCTACCGGACGTTGCATGGACGCCGCCACACGCCAGGTGGTGGCCGATATCGCCGCCAAAACGCACACCACGCTGGTGGTGGACGAAACCATGGTCAATCTGTGGTATGACGCCCCGCCACCACCGCCGCTTGCCGCCTTCAATCGCGATGCACCCATCATTATGTTGGGGTCTGCCGGTAAAAGTTTCTGGGGAGGATTACGTCTTGGCTGGGTGCGGGCGTCATCACGGACTATTGCCTCACTGGTGCAAACCCGCGACACGTTCGATTTAGGCTCACCGGTGCTGGAACAGCTCGCTACCGGCTGGCTGCTGGATAACGCCGCGCAGTTTCTCCCGGACAGAAGACAACTGCTCACCGCCAGACGCAACCAGTGCCATACTCTGATGCGATCGCATTTCCCGGAATGGCAATTTACCCAACCGCAGGGCGGGTTATCTTTCTGGGTAGAATTGCCCGATACGCTGGCGACGCTGTTTGCCACTCGCTCCGACAGCGCCGGTATTCAGTTAGGTACCGGAACGCGCTTTGGGTTAGCGGGTGCATTCGATCGTTTCTTACGCATGCCCTTCGCGCTGCCGGATGACACGATGCGCGCCGCCTTCAACACGTTGCAGCCGATCTGGGACACTCTGCGTTCACAGGCAAGTCATGGGAAAATACGTAAAATAATCTAAGTGACGAGGAAAGGTGAAAGAGATTGCCGAACGGCAGAATTGGGTGGGGGCCCTGCCAGCTACATCCCGGCACACACGTCATCTGCCTTGGCTGCTTCCTTCCGGACCTGACCTGGTAAACAGAGTAGTGTTGCGGGAGAACCAACAGAGCCCCCATTGAGAGCGTTGTTAACCAACGCGCAGGCGCATTATCACTGCTGCACCGTGTAATTGCAACCCATCCAGCACCAGATGCTGTTTTCTTGTGCAATGCGGCTTCACTCACCCGCCATTCCAGATTATGCTGGGGAATTAGCGCAGGAATAAATGATGGATATACAAGACTCTTTCCCCCAACGCGTCTGGCAAATTGTCGCCTCAATCCCCGAAGGATTCGTCACTACCTATGGTGATGTCGCCAGACTTGCCGGATCTCCGCGTGCAGCGCGTCAGGTCGGCGGCGTCCTCAAACGGCTTCCCGAAGGCAGCACCCTGCCGTGGTATCGAGTCGTTAATCGCCATGGTGCTATATCGCTGACCGGGCCGGATCTACAGCGCCAGCGTCAGGCATTGCTGTCTGAAGGGGTGGTGGTTTCGGGAAGTGGGCACATCGATTTACAACGTTATCGCTGGGTGTATTAACCCTCCCCTGGCGGAGAGGGTTATGCCAGGCTTAGTACTGCGTAGGTGCAGGGACGGCTGAAGACGGATTCACCTGCGTGGGAGACGTTGACGGCACCGTAGTTGCCGCACCACCGCTGGCCTGAACCGGAACTTCCGTATGCTGAACAGGAACCAGCGTCAGATCGGCCTTGGTACCGCCCTGGTTGATAACCGGCTGCACGGTGTCCGTAATAAACACCAGTTTGTCGTTCACCATAATGGCTGCACTCAACAAAATACGGGCGTTCGGCTGAATATCTGCCGGGTTAAACGGCAGCACAAAGCTAAATGGCGCCTGCTTCCCTTCAGTACGCACCGCTTTTTGCGACAGAACTTTTGACGGGGCATCCGCCAGCGAAGCGTCCGACAGTGTGACGGTCAGTACGGCATCCGGTGGCAGCGCAACTTTCTGGCGGATCCACACCGTACCAGAAACATTCGGCTGTTGAATTTTTGACTGTGTGTCAGCAATTGACGTAGTAGGGCTTGGCGCAGGTGTCTGAATATCTGCACTTTTATCAGCACAGGCCGCCAGCGCGACCGCAACGGCTAAACCACTTACCATGTGCACGAGTTTCATTAAATTCTCCTTATCGTCAATGCACCAGCGAGAACTTTCCTCGCCAGAAGAGTGGTTAACAAAAACATAACGTGACTAAGTGTGGCACAAAGTAGCTATTTTTGCCTGCAATCGACCGGTAATTCAGACAATTGCACCCATCGGACCACTTTCAAAATTGCGTTATACTCTGCCTACTTCGCTGCGACATCGACATGACCTGGAGAGCACCTATGAGTCTGGCACTAAAAAGTTTGCTGACATTGTTGAATTTGGAAAAAATTGAAGAAGGACTCTTTCGCGGCCAAAGTGAAGACTTAGGATTACGCCAGGTTTTTGGCGGGCAGGTCGTCGGACAGGCGCTGTATGCCGCTAAAGAAACCGTACCGGAAGAGCGGCTGGTGCACTCCTTTCACAGCTACTTTTTACGTCCTGGCGATAGCCAAAAACCGATAATTTACGATGTCGAAGTGCTGCGCGATGGTAACAGCTTCAGCGCTCGCCGCATTGCCGCCATCCAGAACGGAAAGCCCATTTTCTACATGACCGCCTCTTTTCAGGCGCCGGAAGATGGCTTTGAACATCAAAAAACCATGCCGCACGCACCTGGGCCCGACGCGCTGAAATCCGAAACCGAAATTGCCCGTTCAGTGGCGCATCTGCTGCCACCGCTGTTGAAAGAGAAATTTATCAATGACCGCCCACTGGAAGTGCGTCCGGTGGAGTTTCATAACCCGCTCAAAGGCCATGTCGCCGAACCGGCACGACAGGTGTGGATCCGCGCCAACGGTACGGTGCAGGACGACCTACGCGTGCATCAGTATCTGCTGGGTTACGCCTCCGACCTGAACTTCCTGCCTGTGGCGCTACAACCGTACGGAATTGGTTTTTTGGAGAAAGGGATTCAGATAGCCACTATCGACCATTCGATGTGGTTCCATCGTCCTTTCAATATCAATGAGTGGTTGCTGTATAACGTCGAGAGCACCTCTGCCTCCGGTGCCCGGGGCTTTGTGCGCGGGGAATTTTATACACAGGACGGCGTACTGGTTGCCTCTACCGTACAGGAAGGGGTGATGCGCAATCGCAACTGATGTCTTATCCGGCCTACAGACTACATCTGTCGTAGGCCGGATAAGCGTTTAGCGCCATCCGGCAGAGTGAAATATCAAGCGTTGTAGGCGTTTTCACCATGGCTGTTCACATCCAGCCCTTCGCGCTCCTGCTCTTCCGGTACGCGCAGCCCTACCGTCATGTCCGCCAGCTTATAGCCGATGAAGGCCACCACACCGGACCAGACAATGGTAATCGCCACGCTTTCGAGCTGCACCAGCACCTGATGCCCCATGGTCACGCCCTCAGCAAAGCCTACGCCACCCAGCGAACTGGCGGCGAACACCCCGGTCAGAAGACAGCCGACAATGCCGCAAACGCCGTGCACACCGAACACATCGCACGGGTCATCAACGCGCAGAAAACGCTTCAGCATCGTCACGCCCCACAGTCCCGCCAGACCGGCAATTGCCCCGATGATCAACGCACCGCCGACGCCAATGTACCCACAAGCAGGGGTCACGCCAACCAGGCCCGCAATGGCACCAGAACACGCCCCCAGCAGCGACGGTTTACCGCGCAGCGCCCACTCACCGAAGATCCAGCCGAGAATGGCAGCAGCGGTCGCCACCACGGTATTCACAAAGGCCAGTGCAGCGATTTCATTTGCCGTCCCAGCAGAACCTGCGTTAAAACCAAACCAGCCGATGTAGAGAATCGCGGTCCCGGTAAAGACCATCGGCAGGTTATGCGGTTTGAAAGCCTCTTTGCCAAAACCCACACGCTTGCCAATCAGATAAGCACCCACCAGCCCGGCGATCGCGGCGTTGATATGCACCACCGTCCCGCCCGCAAAATCCAGCGCGCCATGGGAGGCCAACAGACCACCACCCCAGACCATATGCGCAATCGGAATGTAGGACAGCGTCAGCCATACCACCACAAAAATCAGTACCGCAGAGAAGCGAATGCGTTCAGCCAGCGCCCCAACGATAAGTCCAACGGTGATGCAAGCAAATGAGCCCTGGAACGCAACGTGAATGTACTGGTAGAAACTCCCCGTTACCGCCGTCAGGGCAATGTTTTTCAGCATCACCCAGTTGAAGTTGCCGAAGAAACTATTCCCCTCGCCAAAGGCCAGCGAGTAGCCATACACCACCCATAAAATGCAGACCAGTGCGAACGTCACCGTCACCTGCGTCAGCATCGACAGAACGTTCTTGCCACGAATCAAACCGCCGTAAAACAGCGCGATGCCCGGAATGGTCATAAACAGCACCAGCGCGGTACATATCATCATAAAGGCGTTATCAGCTTTGTCCGCGACGGCTGGCGCTGCCATCGCCAGTCCCGGCAGCAGTGCCAGTGAAGCGATACCCGTTTTCATCGTTGCTATCTTCATTTTTTGGTTTCCTATCACTGTGTGCCAGAAGTTACAGTGCGGCTTCGTCGGCTTCGCCGGTACGAATACGAATCACACGTTGCAGCTCGGCGACAAAAATTTTGCCGTCGCCAATTTTTCCGGTGTAGGCCGACTTGCTGATGACGTCGATCACCTCATCAAGCTGATCGTCGGCAATCGCCACATCAATCTTCACCTTCGGTAAAAAATTGACGCTGTATTCGGCTCCCCGATACAACTCGGCATGGCCTTTCTGTCGACCAAAGCCCTTCACTTCGGTGACGGTCAGCCCCTGAATACCAATAGAAGACAGTGCTTCACGGACGTCTTCCAGTTTGAACGGTTTGATTACCACGGTAACCAGCTTCATAGATCCCCTCCAGTCAGAATTCAGTAGTGGCTGCAGATACACAGGATGAATATTGCAAGGGGTGTGCCAGGAATGAAAAACGCGGGATGATTCAGGCTCGCAGGGCGCGGCCGGGGTAGAAAAAGAAAAAACGCACTATAACGGTGCATAGTGCGTTACATTTTTGCACCAGATTGTTGATGCTTCTTGAACCAATTTAGCCGTAGGCCTGAAACGCACTGCGCCATCAGGCAATAATGGAATCCTCATGCGCACTGGCCGCCAGCTCTTCACCGGCCAGTTGCAGCTGATACATTTGCCAGTAGCGGCCTTGCGCCGCCAGTAATTGCTGATGTGTGCCGCGCTCGACGGCCTGCCCCCGGTGCAGCACCAGAATGGTGTCTGCTTCCACGATCGTGGAGAGTCGATGGGCAATCACCACCAGCGTAGTGTGTTCGCGCACAGCAGCCAGCGCCTGCTGAATGGCCTGCTCCGTGCCGGAGTCAATACTGGCGGTGGCTTCATCCAGAATCAGTACCTGCGGCGTTTCGACCAGAACCCGCGCCAATGCCAGCAGCTGTTTCTGCCCCACGGACAAATTATTGCCCTGTTCGCCCAATCGGGTGTGAATACCGTCACTCAGACCACGTGCCAGCTCAGCCAGCTGTACGGTCTCCAGCGCCTGCCACACTCGATCTTCAGAAATATCGCGGCCCAGCGTGACGTTTGCCAGGAAGGTGTCCGCCATCACAACCGGATCCTGCTGCACCATCGCGACGCCCTGACGTAAGACGCCGTGACTCAACGAGGAGAGGGGGCGCCCGTCCAGACGGATCTCCCCTTGCGTCAGCGGATAGTAGCCCATCATCAGGCTGGCGAGCGTACTCTTGCCACTACCGGTATGCCCAACCAACGCCACAAAACTACGTGAAGGCACGGACAGGCTAATATTTTTCAGCACCAGATTGTCATCGCGATAAGCAAATGACACGTTATCAACCTCAATGTTGCCACTCTTCAGCGGCTGATCATCATCGCCATAATGCTGACGCGGTCTGTCCATCAGTTCGAAGACGCGCTCACCGGCGACAACCGCTTGCTGCAGCATAGATTGTTGGGTCGTCAGCTCAATCAGCGGCTCATTCAGACGCCCGAGATAGCTGATAAACGCATACAGCACGCCAACCTCGATGGACGTGCCAGAGGTCACACTGAACAACATCAGTAAACCACAGAGGATCAGGGCGGAAAACAGGCTCAGCAACGGACGCAGTAAAAAACCGTCCAGCCGCAAGGTCTGCATGCGTGCCATATAGTGCGAACGGCTGGCCTCGCCCATGCGCTCCCCAAAGCGCGCCTGCTGACGAAACTGTTGGATCACGCTCATACCGTTAATGACTTCATTGAAGCCATCATTGATATCGGCCAGATAGGCACGAACGCGGCGCACAATCGGCGTGCTGTAGCGCTGATAAATCACCATCACCACCATCACCGCCGGGAATATAGCCATCGCCACCAGCGCCATACGCCATTCGAGGCTAAACATCGCCACCAGCATGGCACCAATCAGAGCCGCACTGCGCAGTACCGTCGCCACGACCGTCACGTACAGGTCGCGGATCACTTCGGTATCGTTGGTTACACGAGAGATAAGCTGTCCGACGGGCTGGATGTCAAATTCACTCAACGGTTGGCGCAGCGCAGCATCCATTACATCCGTGCGTAGCTGTTGCACCACACCGACGGCAGCCTGGTTAAACAACAGTGACTGCGCATAGTGCAGTCCCGCCGCCAGCAGTTGCAGACCGACATAAGCCGCAACCAGACCAGCCACCATCGCCAACGGCAAATTGTTTTTCGCCACCATGTTATCAATAAAGTAGCTTATCAGCAGCGGACCGCTGACTTCTGCCGCCGCCGCCACCCACAGCATCACCACCGCAATGCCCAGTGGTTTTCGCCACGGTGAACCATAGCGCAGCAGCCGTTTCAGCGTCGGCCATAATTGCCCAAAACTACGCATTCGCCGCCTCCTCATTTAACGCAGGGGCATCAGACAGCGCCGCTTCCAGCTGCTGATAGCGATACATATCGCGGTACCAACCGGGTTGCTGGACCAGCGTGTCATGGTCGCCACGCTGGGCAATATGTCCGTGCTGCATCACGATAATCTCGCTGGCTTCCGTCAGCGCCGACAAGCGGTGGGCGCTGATAATAACCGTTCTTCCCTCGCCCCACTGGCGCAGGTTATGCAGGATCTGATGTTCGGTACGGCCGTCTACCGCCGACAGCGCATCGTCAAGAATCAGAATTTCCGCATTAAGCAGCAGCGCTCGGGCAATAGAAATTCGCTGTTTTTGCCCGCCCGAGAGCATCACGCCCCGCTCGCCCACTTCGGTGTCATATCCCTGCGGCAAACGTAAAATATCCTCATGCACGCTGGCGAGGCGCGCCACATGTTCGATTTCGGCCTGCGTCGCCTGCTGGCGTCCAAGTGCAATGTTATTGCCGACGGTGTCCGAAAACAGGAACGGCGTCTGGCTAACAACTGCCAGCCGACTGCGCCAGCTATCAAGCTGTAAGCGCGTCAGCGGAATGTCATGAAAGCGCACATCGCCCTGGGTAATATCAAAGTGGCGCTGGATCAGCGACAGAATGGTACTTTTTCCCGCACCGGTCGGCCCACAAATACCCAGCATCTGCCCAGGCTTAAGCTGGAAATTAACGTTTTCCAACGTCGGGCGCGCCATCAGCGGGTAGCTGAATTCACGAATCGCAACCGCCAGTTCCCCGCGCCCTTCCGGCACGGGTTCCGTGCCATCATTAACCACGGGAGCTTCCGCCAACATGGCGCGAATACGGCTGTAGGCGGCGCTACCGCGCTCGACGATATTAAACATCCACGCCAACGCCAGCATCGGCCAAATCATCAGACCGAGATACATCATAAAGCTGGTCAGCTGACCGAGCGTCAGCGAACCGTGAACCACCATCCAGCTTCCACCGCCAATCGCCAGCAGGTTCGCCATACCAATAGCGATATAAATGGTGGGATCGAAGCGGGCGTCGATGCGCGCGACGCGCATATTTTTCTTACCGGTATCCTGCGCATCTGCGGCAAATAAGGCCGACTGCCGGTCCTCCAGACCAAAGGCTTTAATCATGCGAATGCTGGTCAGGCTCTCCTGAGTACGATCGTTGAGGCTGGAGAATGCCGCCTGCGCTTGCTTAAAGCGGTTATGAAGCCGATCGCCGTAACGCTTAATCATCAGCGCCATCACCGGCATCGGTAGCAAGGCAAATAGCGTCAACTCCCAGCTTATTTGCGTAGACATGACGATAAGCACCGCACAGCCCATCACCAGCGAGTCGACCAACGTCAGCACACCTTCTCCGGCGGCGAACACCACCCGGTCAACATCGTTGGTGGCGCGCGCCATCAGATCGCCCGTGCGATGGCGCAGATAAAATTCAGGATGTTGACGGCTCAACTGACGGTAATAATCTTCGCGCAGTTCTACTGCCAGCTGGTAGGATGCCCCAAACAGCAGCACGCGCCAGACGTAGCGCAGCAAATAGACCACCACCGCAATCAGTGCAATTGTGCCAACCCACATTAGCAGGCGTTCGGTCGTGAAGCGTTGAGCCGTCACGCCATCAACAATAATGCCGACCACTTTAGGCGGAATAAGTTGAAGGATAGCGATGATGATAAGCAGGGCCACTGCCCCGAGGTAGCGACGCCACTCCCGGCGAAAGTACCAGCTTAATTGAGCAAATAATCGCACGCGTTATGTCCTGACATGATTTCCGACAATGAGCGCCGGGAGAATTATTCAATAGGTAGAGCAGTTGTGTATTTAATCTGTTCCATCGCAAAGCTTGAGGTAACGTCCGACAACCCCGGCACGCTGTTCACCAGCCGTTTGTAGAAGTCATCATAGCGTTTCATGTCGGCGACCTGCACTCGCATCAGGTAGTCATACTCCCCGGCCATGCGCCAGAATCCCAGTACCTCTGGCATCCCGGTCACTTCAGTCACAAAGCGACAGTACCATTCACTGCTGTGATGCTGCGTTTTGATCAGCACAAAGGCCGTTAACCCAAGTCCCAGCTTTTCGGGATCCAGCAGCGCGACTTTGCCAAGCAGAACGCCGTCATCCTCAAGTCGCTTGAGTCGTTTCCAGCAGGGGGTGGTTGTCAGATTAACGGCATCTGCGAGTGCCTGCAAAGAAAGGGTACAATCCTGTTGCAGCAAGCTGAGCAGCTTGCGGTCAATTTTGTCTAACATATCCACTCCACAGAGAAGAATTTTCTCCCTACATTCTATTTTAAAGGCTAAATGGCAACAATTTTTTCCGTGCTTTTCGTTACTCTAGGCACAAAATGACAAATGGATATTAATGATGAATAGCTCCTGGGTTAAAAACGCCATCAATGAAATCAATGCGGATTATCAACGCTCCGCAGATACTCATCTTATCCGCCTGTCACTTCCGGCGTTCCCGGGGATTCAGCTGTACCTGAAAGATGAAAGTACACATCCGACCGGTAGCCTGAAGCATCGACTGGCGCGTTCACTGTTCCTGTACGGACTGTGCAATGGTTGGATCAAAGAAGGCACCACCATTATTGAGTCGTCTTCCGGCTCCACGGCGGTTTCTGAAGCCTATTTCGCCCGCCTGCTGGGGCTACCGTTTATCGCCGTCATGCCGTCCTGCACGGCAAAACGCAAAGTTGAGCAGATTGAGTTTTACGGCGGTCGCTGCCATTTCGTGGAAAGCGCCTGCGAAATTTATGCCGCGTCTGAACAGCTGGCCCGTGAACTCAACGGCCATTATATGGATCAGTTCACCTACGCCGAGCGCGCTACCGACTGGCGCGGCAATAACAATATTGCCGACAGTATCTTCCGCCAGATGTCATGCGAGCCACATCCCGTTCCCCGCCACATTGTGATGAGCGCCGGAACCGGCGGCACGTCAGCGACCATTGGGCGCTACATTCGCTGCCAGGGTTACGACACCAGGCTGATGGTGGTCGATCCGGAAAACTCTGTTTTTCTGCCATACTGGCAGGCGCGTGACGCCACATTACGCAGCCCGGTGGGCAGTAAAATCGAAGGTATCGGTCGCCCGCGCGTCGAGCCCTCTTTCATTCCGGACGTGGTTGATGAAATGCTGCGCGTGCCGGATGCCGCCAGCGTCGCTACCGCGCACTGGCTGGAAACGCAGTTGGGCCGCAAAGTCGGAGCTTCAACCGGGACCAATATGTGGGGTACGCTGCAACTTGCCGCCCGCATGCGTGAGGCTGGAGAAACAGGTTCACTGGTAACGTTACTGTGCGACAGCGGCGAACGTTATCTTGAGACCTACTACAACCCAGAGTGGGTTAATGCGCATATTGGCGATTTGACACCATGGAAAGCGGAAATCGCCCAACTGCTGAATACCCAGTAAACCGGCAAAAAAAAGCCAGACCTAATGGTCTGGCTTGCTGGAAGGGATCTCTCATTCGGGGGAATAAGGTAGATGCGGATTATCCAGCCAATGTGTTAAAAAGTGCGATACCGCCTGATTGCGACAATGTCCAATCACCGGTAAATCAGGAAGCTCAGCAATTAATTGCGGCATGGCGTTGCCCATAATCAAACCTCGCCCCACGCTGCCCAGCATCTCGCGATCGTTCATCGCGTCACCAAATGCCATGCACTCAGCCATAGAAAAACCTAAATGGTCACTCAGTACCGCCAGCGCGGAGCCTTTGTTACAGCCCAGCGGCAGCACTTCAAGACAGTCTACGGCGGAAAAACAGAGATTTGCCTGCTCACCCAGCACCTCATTCAATTGAATGCGCAGGCGTATCAGGTCGTCATGATCGCCGCAGAAGCAGATCTTCGTCACCTGATGCGCGGGGATACGTTTCACATCCACGACTTGATAACGGAATCCGCTGTACACATGCGCCTTGAGGATCGACGGGATCTCCTGCCCGGTGAACCATCCATTGTCATTGAAGACATGCATGCTGGCCTGGGTATCCCACTTCTGATGCAGGACGATATCTGCTGCCTCGGGTGCCAGATCCTGACGATGCAGTACATCCCCTTCCAGCGAATGAATACGCGTCCCGTTACCCGTTATCAAAAATGCGTCCAGCGAGAGGGTCCCTAAGATATGACGCATCTCCAGCACATGGCGGCCAGTGGCAAACGTCAGGGTGATGTCGCGTTCACGCAGGCGCGCCAGCGTCGAGAGTGTTTCGTCACCTAAATGGTGATTCGGCATCAGCAGGGTGCCATCCATATCAAATGCAGCCAGACGAGCCATTTCTTTCTCCACACTGTGACGCGGTTAACTTGTGGTTCAGTATCACCTGAGATATACGGAAGTAATAGTGAATAGATAAAACGAATTGTTCCGGGTTTATGTTGCCCGAAGGATGAAGTGCAAATGCGACTTTTGAATCGATTGAATCAGTACCAACGCCTCTGGCAGCCCTCAAACGGAGAGCCGCAGTCGGTCACCGTCGGCGAACTGGCTGAACGCTGTTTTTGCAGCGAACGCCATGTCCGTACGCTGCTACGCCAGGCACAGGAGGCGGGCTGGCTGGTATGGGAAGCACGCTCAGGACGCGGAAAACGGGGACAATTGCGCTTTTTGGTCACGCCCGACTCGCTGCGTAATACGATGATGGAGCAGGCGTTGCAAAAGGGAGAACAGCGTAGCGTGCTGGAGCTGGCGCAGCTGGCTCCCGGAGAATTAAGAACGCTGCTGCAGCCGTTTATGGGCGGCCAGTGGCATAACGATACGCCAACCCTGCGTATTCCCTACTATCGCCCACTTGATCCCCTCCGCCCCGGCTTTCTCCCCGGTCGTGCCGAACAACATCTTGCCGGGCAAGTCTTCTCCGGACTGACCCGTTTTGACAGTACGACCCAGCGCCCCTGCGGTGATTTGGCCCACCACTGGGATATCTCCGCCGACGGCCTGCGCTGGGATTTCTATATTCGCTCCACGCTGCACTGGCATAACGGTGACGTGCTCAGCACCTCGCAGCTACATCAACGCCTGCAACAGCTGCTGGAGCTGCCCGCGCTCAATAAATTATTTATCAGCGTGAAGCGTATTGAGGTGACTCACCCTCAATGCCTGACGTTTATTTTACATCGCCCCGACTTCTGGCTGGCACACCGTCTGGCCAGCTACAGCAGTCATCTGGCGCACCCGGAACAGCCGCTCGTCGGCACCGGTCCGTTTAGGCTGACGCTGTTTACACCGGAACTGGTCCGTATCGAGAGCCATGACCACTATCACCTCAGCCACCCGTTGCTGAAAGCCATTGAATTTTGGATAACACCGCAGCTTTTCGACCAGGATCTGGGTACCAGCTGCCGCCATCCGGTGCAAATTGCCATTGGCAAGCCTGAGGAACTGCCGATGCTTAGCCAGGTCAGTAGCGGGATCAGCCTCGGATTTTGTTATTTAACCCTCAGGAAAAGCGCACGACTGAACGTGCTTCAGGCGCGTCGGCTGGTCAATATCATCCACCGCTCTTCCCTGTTGCAGACGCTTGAGGTGGAAGAGAATCTGATTACCCCAAGCAATGCGCTGCTGCCAGGGTGGACCATTCCGCAATGGGATCAGTTGGATGAAGTGGCCCTGCCGGAAAAACTGACGCTGGTATATCACCTGCCAGTAGAGTTGCACGCCATGGCCGAACAGCTTCGCCAGGTACTGGCAACGCTGGGCTGCGAGTTAACGCTGATTTTTCACAATGCCAAGAACTGGGACGGTGACCATCCTCTGGCCCAGGCCGACCTGATGATGGGCGACCGTCTGATTGGCGAAGCACCAGAATATACACTTGAACAGTGGCTACGCTGCGATCAGCTCTGGCCGCATGTTCTGGATGCCCCGGCATTCTCTCATCTACAGGCCACGCTGGATGCGCTGCAAACCCAGGCTAATGAGGATCATCGTCACGCGGCGTTACAGCAGGTTTTCACTAACCTGATGAATGACGCCACGCTAACGCCGCTGTTTAATTACCATTACCGCATTAGCGCCCCACCGGGCGTCAACGGCGTGCGGCTCACCCCCAGAGGCTGGTTTGAATTCACCGAGGCCTGGCTGCCGCCGCCTTCATCGTGAAGAAGCTGGTCGACGCCGCGCCCAGGCGCTACCATAGGGTTTTCGTTATTTGTCAGGAAAAACCATGAAACGTGCCGTTGTCGTATTTAGTGGAGGTCAGGACTCCACCACCTGTCTGGCGCAGGCGCTGCATCAGTATGATGAAGTGCACTGTGTGACCTTTGATTATGGTCAGCGCCATCGCGCTGAGATTGATGTCGCACGTGACCTGGCCTTAAAACTCGGCGCACGCGCGCACAAAGTTCTCGACGTCACGCTGCTTAGCGAACTGGCGGTCAGTAGCTTGACCCGCGATAACATTCCGGTACCGGATTACGAACCGGAAGCCAACGGCATTCCCAACACCTTTGTGCCCGGACGTAATATTTTGTTCTTAACGCTGACAGCGATTTATGCATATCAGGTGCAAGCGGAAGCGGTCATTACTGGCGTTTGCGAGACCGATTTCTCCGGCTATCCTGATTGTCGCGATGAGTTTGTCAAAGCGCTGAATCATGCCGTAAGTCTGGGCATGGCAAAAGATATCCGCTTTGAAACCCCGTTGATGTGGCTTGATAAAGCCGAAACCTGGGCACTGGCCGACTACTGGGGCAAGCTGGATCTGGTGCGTGAAGAGACGCTGACTTGCTATAACGGCGTTAAGGGCAACGGTTGCGGCCAGTGTGCCGCCTGTAACCTGCGTGCCAACGGCCTGAACCATTATCTGGCGGATAAACCGGCAGTGATGGCGGCCATGAAGCAGAAAACCGGGTTAAAGTAATTTATCGCGATGATAATGCCGGATGGCGACGCTAATGCGTCTTATCCGGCCTACAAATCGGTATCATTTGCAGGCCTGATGTTTGCAGGCCCGGCAATCTTCCCTTACTTCACCATCTGCTCCAGCTTTTCGCGCAACTCCCCTTCCAGCGGCAGCGCTTTCTGCGTTTTTAAATCGATACAGACGAAGGTAATCAACGCATCGGCCACTACCTGCCCTTCCGGCTCTAACGTGATGGTCTGGTTTAACACACCGCTTTTGCCATTTAACTGTTGTACCTGACTGGTGACCGTCAGCAGATCACTCAGCACGGCGGGGCGCCGGTAGTTGATATTAATGTTAACCACCACAAAAGCGATGTTGTGCGCGGTCATCCACTGGAAGCTATCACTGTTTTCCAGACCGTCCCAGCGGGCTTCTTCCAGAAACTCAAGGTAGCGGGCATTGTTAACATGTTGATAGACATCGAGATGAAAACCACGAACTTTGATTTGTGTTTGCATAGCGCAGGAACCCTAATTTGTTTTTATAGGAATAGACTTGAGGATAAGGAGGCCATAACTGGTATGACCTCTACAGTCTGGCAAATTTTCAGCGCTCTGCAAGTTATTAAAGTGTTAAAACAGCCAGGTTACGCTCCACCAGTGAACTGCCCATTCCCGGCACCTGTTTTAAGTCATCAACCGTTTTAAACGGCCCGTACTCCTCCCGATAGCTGACAATCGCCTGCGCTTTCTTTAGCCCGACACCATTCATGACCCGCGCTAAATCCTCCGCCGACGCGGTATTGATGCTTACCCTGGTGCCTTCATCATCGCTGGCTTTCGTCGGTACCGTCGCTTTGCTATGCGCCGCACCCGCGCCCTCAGCTTTGGTCTGGACCGCCTGGCTTTTGGCGACAGGTTCCGCGGCCAGAGTACTTTGGCTCACGCCAGCACAGGTTAATGAAAGGGTGATAAGCAGTGCTTTGATTCCATGTTTCATACTGTTTTCTCCTTGTTTGTTAACAGTGGAATCACGATAGCGAGGTGGAGAACGGCAGACAAATGGCAAAATTCAGAAATGGAAAAGGCCGCGAAAGCGGCCTTTGGTGTATACAACTTTTTGCAATTTTTTGCGAAGCGTCTCGATTATTGCTGCTGTTCCAGCGCGTCACCGACTTTAATTTTTGCCGCTTTACGCAGGTTACTCATCAGCGCTTCGAAGACAATCTGCGCGTTGTTCTGAGTAATCCCCTGAACCATTGCTTTCTTCTGCTCTTCTGGCATTGAACCCGCTTTCACCGCGTCGAGCGCCAGCAGAACAACGTTGCCCTGCATATCGTTCGCTACGCCGTAGCTCGGCTTGTCATTCGCCGGCAGCGCCAGACCAAACGCCGCCTGACTCAGCGGATCCTGACCTGTACGGCTCAGGGTTTTCGCTTCACCAAAACTCAGACCTGCCGCTTTCATTGCTTCATCACCTTTACCGGCTTTCAGCGCAGCCAGCAGTTTGTCGGCATCCAGCTTCGCTTGCTGCTCTGCTTTGTTATGCTTAACAAGCGCGGTTACCTGATCTTTCACTTCAGCCAGCGGCTTAACAGCTTCCGCTTTGTGCTCTGCAATACGCAGCACAAACGCGCGATCGCCATCCACGGTGATGATGTCAGAGTTGCTGCCCGGAGTGCCATTCTCACCAACCAGGCCACCATTGAAAATGATGTCTGAAACCGGTTTGAAATTCAGCTCTTCAGGCAGGCTGTCACGGCTAAACCAGCCCGTTTCAACGGCTTTCATACCCGCTGCCTGCTCAGCCCCCGCGAGGGATTCGTTATCGTTGCTTGCCGCATCGCTGACTTTCTGCTGCAGCGCATAGTAGGCATCCAGCGCTTTTTCCTGCTTCACTTTCGCCGCAATCTCGTCACGTGCTTCGCTCAGCGGTTTAACCTGCGCTGGCTGGACATCATCAAGACGAGCAACCAGGAAACCCACAGAAGACTTGATCACGCCTGACAGTTGGCCTTTTTCTTTCAGACCCGCATTCTTCAGCTCTTCTGGCGTGGTGGATTCTTCCAGCCATCCCATATCACCGCCGTTACGGGCAGAGATAATGTCGGCAGATTTTTCCTTCGCCAGGGCGGCAAAATCACCACCTTTGTTCAGCGCATCCAGTACCGCTTTGGCTTCATCTTCCGTTTTGGTCTGGATGATGCTGTAGCGATTACGCTGTGGTTGAGTGAACTGATCCTGATGCTGGTCATAATAAGACTGAATATCCGCATCGCTGGCTGTTTCCTGCATAGCTGCAGCATCCAGCTTGATGTAGCTCACACGGAACTGCTCCGGCATCATAAAGTGGTTTTTATTCTGCTCGTAGTAGCTGGCAACTTCCTGCTCGGTCACCGACTGTTTCGCTGCAAGTGCGTTGACGTCAATAGTCGCTTCACGCACGATACGCTGCTGTGCAACCAGCGCCGCCAGTTCGTCCGTTTCACCCTTCAGCATGAACTCTGTCCCGGCTACGCCGTTGATCAACTGCTGGGTGGTGAGCTGGTTACGCAGCGCCTGAGCATACTGGTCTGCGGTCATCCCCATCTGATTTACAATTGCGTTATAGCGGTTGTTATCAAATTTACCGTCAACCTGGAAAGCAGGCGTTGAGAGGATAGCCTGTTTAACCTGCTCATCGCTGATGCTGAGCTTCAGTTCGCGAGAGTATTGGTCCAACAGCGCTTCGTCTACCAGACGATTCAGCACCTGCTGACGCAGCGTTTTCATGTAGCCTTCATTCGCCGCCAGCTCAGAGAACTGATCGCCCAGCTGCTGCTGCATGCGATTACGTTCACTGTTAAACGCATTCTCAAACTGCCCGCGGCTAATTTCCTGGCCATTCACTTTTGCGGCGTAGTTGTTGCTTCCGCCAATCAGGTAACCACTCACGCCGGTCAAAATGAACGACACGATAATGATACCGAAAATAATCTTGAGCACGAGACTGTTAGCAGCCGTGCGTAAGCTGTCCATCATGGTGTAACCACACTCCGCTGTAGGTGACTGTATACCTCACGCAGCATAGCGTTTTCTGAACGCTGCGTGGAAAGGTCTATTGTGACAAGAAACAGGGGCGATTGTCAGCCCACAACACGTAGAAAGTCCCGGAATCACAAATAAAAAAGGCACATCTGTTGATGCGCCCTTGTACTTAGTCACATCCCCAAAGGGGGAATCACTTAGTTTACCGCGTCTTTCAGTGCTTTACCTGCACGGAAACCCGGTACTTTAGCCGCGGCGATAGTGATCTCTTTACCAGTTTGCGGGTTGCGACCAGTACGGGCAGCACGCTCTTTAACGGCAAAAGTACCAAAACCTACCAGCGCTACGTCATCACCTTCTTTCAGGGATTCGGTAACAGAAGCAATAATTGCATCTAACGCACGTCCAGCCGCAGCTTTAGAGATATCAGCCCCTGCAGCAATTTTGTCGATCAGTTGAGATTTATTCACTCTTCTCTTCCTCTTTATAATTTATATCGCACCTGAATCCTTCAAAGTGCGAACGCGCAGCAGTTATATCAGGCCTGCCATGCCCTTACAACACCCGTTAATGATGGCAAGCCTAATCCGTCATCTAAATTAGCTATACAAAAAAAGGCTGGCAAGCCCGAAATGGCCTGCCAGCCCTGTTTTTATTGACGCTCTTTGCGCGAGGTCACTATTTTGCCGTCACAACCTGCATACCTGAAGGTTCGTTTTGCAGTGCCAGAGTCAGAACTTCCTCAATGCGCTTCACCGGATGGATGTCCAGATCGGCGAGAACGTTGTCCGGAATCTCTTCCAGGTCACGTTTGTTTTCATCAGGAATTAAGACCGTTTTGATACCACCACGGTGTGCTGCCAGCAGTTTTTCTTTCAAACCACCGATCGGCAAAACCTGACCACGCAGGGTGATCTCGCCGGTCATGGCAACATCCGCACGAACCGGGTTACCGGTCAGGCACGATACCAGTGCGGTACACATAGCAATACCTGCGCTTGGGCCATCTTTCGGCGTTGCCCCTTCAGGGACGTGAACGTGAATATCACGTTTTTCGTAGAAGTCCGGGTTAATACCCAGTTTCTCCGCACGTGCGCGTACCACGGTCAGCGCTGCCTGAATGGATTCCTGCATTACTTCGCCCAGAGAACCGGTGTAGGTCAGCTTTCCTTTACCCGGCACACAGGCGGTTTCGATGGTCAGCAGATCGCCACCCACTTCAGTCCACGCCAGACCAGTGACCTGACCTACGCGGTTTTCGTTGTCCGCACGGCCGTAGTCAAAGCGCTGCACACCCAGGTAGTCGTGCAGGTTATCGCCATTGATCTCGATATGTTTCAGTGACTTATCAAGCAATAGTTGTTTCACCGCTTTGCGGCACAGTTTGGAGATTTCACGCTCCAGACTACGCACGCCCGCTTCACGGGTGTAGTAACGAATAATGCCCACAATGGCGCTATCGTCGACCGTCAGTTCACCTTTTTTCAGTGCGTTACGCTCAATCTGCTTCGGCAGCAGGTGGCGTTTAGCAATATTCAGCTTCTCGTCTTCGGTATAACCGGACAGACGGATCACTTCCATACGATCCAGCAGCGGTGCCGGAATGTTCATGGAGTTAGAGGTCGCAACAAACATCACGTCGCTGAGATCGTAGTCCACTTCCAGGTAGTGATCGCTGAACGCCACGTTCTGTTCGGGATCCAGCACTTCAAGCAGTGCGGACGCCGGATCGCCACGCATGTCGGAAGACATTTTGTCGATCTCATCGAGCAGGAACAGCGGGTTTTTAACGCCCACCTTGGCCATTTTCTGGATGAGTTTGCCCGGCATTGAACCGATATAGGTCCGGCGGTGACCGCGGATTTCCGCTTCGTCACGCACGCCACCCAGCGCCATACGGATGTATTTACGCCCGGTCGCTTTAGCAATGGACTGCCCCAGAGAGGTTTTACCCACCCCCGGCGGCCCTACCAGGCACAGGATCGGCCCCTTGATTTTGTTGACTCGGCTTTGAACCGCAAGATACTCAAGGATGCGGTCTTTCACGCGCTCCAGACCATAATGATCGGTATCGAGGATCTCCTGCGCCTGACGCAGGTCTTTTTTGACCTTGCTACGCGCGTTCCACGGTACCTGCACCATCCAGTCGATGTAGCCGCGAACCACGGTCGCTTCTGCCGACATCGGAGACATCATTTTCAGCTTCTGCAGTTCTGCTTCCGCTTTCTCTTTTGCCTCTTTCGGCATTTTCGCCGCGTCGATTTTACGTTTCAGCGCTTCGTTTTCATCCGGCGCGTCGTCCATCTCGCCGAGTTCTTTCTGAATGGCTTTCATTTGCTCGTTCAGATAGTACTCACGCTGGGACTTCTCCATCTGCTTTTTCACGCGGTTGCGAATACGCTTCTCAACCTGCAGCAGATCGATTTCAGATTCCATCATTGCCATCAGATATTCCAGACGTTCGTTAACGTCTGACATCTCCAGCACGGACTGCTTATCCGCCAGTTTTAGTGGCATGTGCGCAGCGATGGTGTCCGCCAGACGTGCAGGATCGTCAATGCTATTAAGCGACGTCAGCACTTCTGGTGGGATTTTCTTGTTCAGCTTGATATAGCCTTCGAACTGGCTGATTGCGGTACGCACCAGCACTTCCTGTTCGCGCTCATCAATGGCCGGCGAATCAAGGTACTCCGCTTTCGCAGAGAAATGCTCACCGTTATCAGACAGCGCAGAAATACGCGCGCGCTGTAACCCCTCGACCAGCACCTTTACGGTGCCGTCAGGCAGTTTCAGCATCTGCAAAATAGAGGCCACGGTCCCGACGGTGAAAAGATCGTTTACACCCGGCTCATCCGTTGATGCTTCTTTCTGTGCGACCAGCATGATTTTTTTATCATGGTCCATGGCCGCTTCCAGACAACGGATAGATTTTTCCCGCCCTACAAATAAGGGTATGACCATGTGCGGATAAACCACCACATCGCGCAACGGCAATACGGGGATTTCAATGCGTTCAGAACGCTCAGGATTCATAGAGCTCTCTCTTAGTTTAGTGTCCGCCAGGTAATCAGGTGGCATTGCTGTGCTTCTTATTACCACCTTTAACATGTATGTCAGTATATGGGGATGTTTCCCACACATTCAACGCCATGTTTACGGAAAAATAAAAGGGGAGATAAAATCCCCCCTTTTTGATTAACCGATTGTATAAAATGGTTAATTATTCGCCAGATGCCTGCTGCGCTTCCGGCTTACCGTAAATCAGTAATGGCTTGCTCTGACCACCGATAACGGACTCGTCGATAACCACTTTTTCGACGTCTTCCATAGAAGGCAGATCGTACATGGTGTCGAGCAGTGCAGCTTCAACGATAGAACGCAGACCACGAGCACCGGTTTTACGCGCCATCGCTTTCTTGGCGATAGCATCCAGCGCTTCGTCACGGAATTCCAGATCCACGCCTTCAAGATTGAACAACGCCTGATACTGCTTGGTCAGGGCATTTTTCGGCTCTTTCAGGATTTGGATCAGCGCATCTTCGCTCAGCTCGGTCAACGTTGCCACCACCGGCAGACGTCCTATGAACTCAGGGATCAGACCAAATTTGATCAGATCTTCCGGCTCAACCTGCGACAGCAGTTCACCTTCGCTGGCTTTATCAGACTGGGCTTTTACCGTCGCGCCAAAACCAATGCCGGAGCCGGTTTCAACACGGTTAGCAATCACTTTATCCAGACCGGCAAATGCACCGCCACAGATAAACAGGATCTTAGAGGTATCAACCTGCAAGAACTCCTGCTGCGGATGTTTACGTCCGCCCTGCGGAGGCACAGCAGCAACCGTACCTTCGATCAGTTTCAACAGCGCTTGCTGTACGCCTTCGCCGGAAACATCACGCGTGATGGACGGGTTGTCTGATTTACGCGAGATCTTGTCGATCTCATCAATATAGACAATGCCGCGCTGCGCTTTCTGTACGTCGTAATCGCACTTCTGCAACAATTTCTGAATGATATTTTCAACGTCCTCACCCACATAACCTGCTTCGGTCAGGGTGGTGGCGTCGGCCATAGTGAACGGAACGTCCAGCAGGCGCGCCAGCGTTTCAGCCAGCAGCGTTTTACCGGAACCCGTCGGGCCGATCAGCAGGATGTTACTTTTGCCCAACTCGACGCCATTGCTGGTGTCGCCGTTGCGCAGACGTTTGTAATGGTTGTATACCGCGACCGCCAGCACTTTCTTCGCCTGCTCCTGACCGATAACGTAATCGTCCAGGTGGTTGCGAATTTCATGCGGCGTCGGCAGCGCACTGCGTTCACGATGCGGTGCGACTTCCTTAATCTCTTCGCGAATGATGTCATTACATAAATCAACACATTCGTCGCAGATATACACGGATGGTCCGGCAATCAGCTTGCGCACTTCATGCTGGCTTTTGCCGCAAAAAGAGCAGTACAACAATTTGCCCGAGCCATCTTTGCGTTTATCTGTCATGAGTCAAAACCTCTTCTTTGTTCTTTGTGCCGCACACGACGACGCAAATGCCATTCTCAGGCGCAAGCCGCTTGTCAGCGTTGTGCCGCCCTTCATTAGTATATACACAAAATCATTCGAGCTACATCGAGGCGGCAACTAAGCGACTCCCCAGGCGCTTACATAAGTAAGTAACTGGGGGGAGCGCTGGCAGCCAACAAAGAGGTAGCGTGAAGGATGAAGTGTATAGCGACACACTTGCGTCCTGGGCATCAATTACGATGGGTCAAAATCGAGTCGACCAGACCGTACTCTACTGCTTCAGAAGCAGAGAGGAAGCGATCGCGCTCGGTGTCACGTTCAATCTGCTCAAGCGATTGACCCGTATGATGCGCCATAAGTTCATTCATGCGCCCTTTCACTTTAAGGATTTCACGGGCATGAATTTCAATATCCGTTGCCTGGCCCTGGTAACCGCCCAGAGGCTGGTGGATCATGACGCGAGAGTTAGGCAGGCAGAAGCGTTTATCTTTTGCCCCTGCAGTCAACAGGAACGCGCCCATTGAGCACGCCTGGCCCATACAAATGGTGCTAACGTCCGGCTTAATAAACTGCATGGTGTCATAGATAGACATCCCTGCGGTAATTACCCCACCCGGGGAGTTGATGTACAGGTAGATATCTTTTTCTGGGTTTTCCGCTTCCAGGAACAGCATCTGCGCCACGATCAGGTTAGCCATATGGTCTTCGACCTGGCCGGTCAGAAAAATGACGCGTTCCTTAAGTAGACGAGAATAGATATCAAAAGAGCGCTCGCCACGTGAGGTCTGTTCAATGACCATCGGCACCAGCGCCATATGGGGTGCAAAGTTATCTCGTTCGCCGCTGTATGACATTTCCGTCTCCTGGATAAAATTTGAAAAAACCTGCTGTGCTGATTGTAACCTTATGGACGGATTATCAGCTAGTCCCTCAGTAATGGGTACGACATCGCCATAATTCAAGCATAACAATCTTTTGTTGTAACGCTAACACTGAAACGCTGTTTTCGCACCCTTCCCATGCAAAATGCGTGACAAAAAAAAACCCGCCACCGGAAGGTGACGGGCTTATGTGCGAATTTCGTGCTAAAAACGCGACGAATTACGCCTGCTGGTTCATCAGTTCGTTGAAGGTAGTGGCTTTTTCAGTCACTTTTGCCTTCGCCAGAACCGCTTCAACAGCCTGCTCTTCCAGAGCGACGTTACGCATGTTTTCCATCAGCTCTTTGTTCTTGCTGTAGAATTCAACCACTTCTTTCGGATCTTCGTAAGCAGAAGCCATCTCTTCGATCAGGCCTTTTACGCGTTCTTCGTCAGCTTTCAGCTCGTTGGTACGAATAACTTCGCCCAGCAGCAGGCCAACAACAACGCGACGCTTAGCCTGTTCTTCGAACAGTTCACGCGGCAGTTCCAGAGCTTGTTTCTCGTTGCCACCGAAACGCTGTGCAGCCTGACGACGCAGAACGTCGATTTCGTTGTCAATCATGGCAACAGGAACGTCGATGTCATTCGCTTTTACCAGACCTTCGATCGCCTGAGACTTAACGCGGTTACGCACGGCGCCTTTCAGCTCGCGTTCCATGTTTTTACGCACTTCAGCACGCAGACCGGCAACAGAACCATCTTCCACGCCGAAACGCTTGATGAATTCTTCAGTCAGTTCCGGCAGTTCACGTTCTTCAACTTTCTTCAGGTTGATAACGAATTTAGCCGCTTTACCTTTCAGGTTTTCAGCGTGGTAGTCTTCCGGGAAGGTCACTTCGATAGTGAACTCTTCGCCAGCTTTGTGACCTTTAACGCCTTCTTCGAAGCCTGGGATCATACGACCCTGACCCATTGCCAGTACGAAGTCAGACGCTTTGCCGCCTTCGAACTCTTCGCCGTCTACAGAACCGGTGAAGTCGATGGTGACACGGTCTTCTGCATCAGCAGCGCCGTCTTTGTCTTTCCAGGTCGCCTGCTGCTTACGCAGGGTGTCCAGCATGACGTCAACGTCAGCGTCGGTGACTTCAACAACCGGTTTTTCAACTTCGATTGCGTCCAGACCCTTCAGCTCAACTTCCGGGTAAACTTCAAACTCTACCGCGTAAGTAAAATCTTCACCCAGTTTGTATTCGCCCGGAACGTAGTTCGGAGAGCCAGCCGGATTAATTTTTTCTTTGATGATTGCATCAACGAAGTGACGGCTCATCAGGTCGCCCAGAACGTCCTGGCGAACAGAAGCGCCATAACGCTGAGCAACAACATTCATCGGTACTTTTCCCTTGCGAAAGCCGTCAATACGCACTTTCTTCGCTACGTTGACCAGCTCGCTTTTCACAGCGTTTTCGATGCTGTCAGCAGCGATAGTAATCGTTACACGGCGGCCAAGGCCTTGAGTGGTTTCAACTGAAACTTGCATCTTGTTACCTCAAAAAATCACAGTGCTCGGTCAACTCTTCTCCGCAAGCACAGGTTGTTGGCTTCGCGGAACCGGGATGTTCTCAAAATCAATCACATTCCCTGTCGTCAGAATCATCCCGAAGACATTCCGAAAAATAAGACGCGCATTATAGCGGCATCACTTTTATGAGTCGAGAACGGTTATCGCGCGTTGCTGCGGCTTTTTTCACAATTCCCGGCTAATTTTTGTCTGAATACTGTACGACTGACTCAGAATTCAGACAAAACAAAACGGCCCGTAGGCCGTTTTCACATAATCTGTAGCAACATACTGGAAAAGCGCCGGTTGTTGCAAATCCGTTTTTCTACGCGATGCTTCCCGCTCCACGACAGGGAGGCGATGCAAAAATCGTGTCCTGCAACGCTTCCCACTCCTTGGTGGTGTAGGTATGCAGGGCTAACGCATGTACGGTTGTGGAGAGTTCCGCCGTTAACGTACTGTAAATCATCCGATGACGATTAAGAAAACGTTCACCTGTAAAGCGATCGCTGACCAGCACAACCTTAAAGTGGCTTTCAGAACCTGCCGGAACATTGTGACGATAGCTTTCATCCACAACTTCGAGGAACACGGGTTGGAACGCTGCCCTTAATTTTTCTTCTATTTGCTCACGAATCATCATGAAATTTTTCCTCCGACAACGCTGAGATGTCACCCATCCCTTTAAATACTAGCCGCTTTTACCGTTTCCATTACACCTTAGCAACAAAAAATTAGCGTTTATCTGATTTTCTCAGCCAAACGAATGAAGTTCACTGATTCAACTAACCGGTTTATTGCAAAAAGTCCATTTATGGTCTCATCAAAGTAGATAAACGGACAACGCAATGAATTTACATGCGTTACCCACTTCCCCTCGTCTCTGGCAATGTTATGATGGCGGGAATTTTCTCTAACCATAAAATGTAGATCCACTGAGAACCCCTGGCATGTTTAAAAAAATCCTCTTTCCGTTAGTCGCGCTGTTTATGTTAGCTGGATGCGCAACGCCACCGACCACCATTGACGTTTCGCCAAAAATTACCCTGCCGCAGCAGGACCCTAGCCTGATGGGTGTGACCCTCAGCATTAATGGGGCCGATCAGCGTCAGGATCAGGCTCTGGCCAAAGTCACCCGCGACAATCAACTGGTAACGCTGACTGCATCCCGCGATCTGCGTTTCCTGCTGCAAGAAGTGCTGGAAAAACAGATGACCGCACGCGGTTATATGATTGGTCCAAACGGTGCAGTGAACCTGCAAATCATCGTGAGCCAGCTGTACGCCGACGTGTCTCAGGGTAGCGTGCGTTATAACATCGCCACCAAGGCAGACATCGCCATTATTGCTACCGCAGCCAACGGCAACAAGATGACCAAAAACTACCGCGCAAGCTATTCTGTTGAAGGCGCGCTGCAGGCCTCTAACAAAAATATTGCTGATGCCGTTAACAGCGTCCTGACCGATACCATCGCTGATATGTCTCAGGACACCAGCGTTCACGATTTCATCAAGCAGAACGCACGTTAATTTCTGCCCTTATGGCCCGGCGCACGTCGGGCCTAAAGACGCCATGTCCAGTCACTACTTACGTATTTTTCAGCAACCTAAGTCAGCAATTCTGCTGATGCTGGGTTTTGCTTCCGGTTTACCGCTCGCGCTGACCTCCGGTACGCTTCAGGCGTGGATGACGGTCGAGAACATCGATCTTAAAACTATCGGCTTCTTTTCTCTGGTCGGTCAGGCCTACGTCTTTAAGTTTCTCTGGTCCCCTGTGATGGACCGCTACACGCCGCCGTTTTTGGGTCGACGTCGCGGCTGGCTGCTGACCACACAGATTTTGCTGCTGATTTCTATTGCTGCAATGGGTTTTCTGGAGCCCGGCACGCAGTTGCGATGGATGGCAGCACTGGCGGTAGTAATCGCCTTTTGCTCAGCGTCGCAGGATATCGTCTTTGATGCCTGGAAAACGGATGTTTTACCCGCCGAAGAACGCGGCACCGGCGCTGCCATCAGCGTGCTCGGCTACCGCTTAGGGATGCTGGTTTCCGGTGGCCTGGCGCTGTGGATGGCCGATCGCTGGCTTGGCTGGCAGGGCATGTACTGGCTGATGGCGGCCCTGCTAATACCGTGTATTATCGCCACCCTGTTAGCCCCCGAACCCACAGATGCGATTCCGGTCCCTAAAACGCTGGAGCAAGCTGTTGCCGCGCCGCTGCGCGATTTCTTTGGCCGTAACAACGCCTGGTTAATCCTGCTGCTGATTGTGCTGTATAAGCTTGGCGATGCCTTCGCCATGAGCCTGACCACCACCTTTTTAATCCGCGGCGTCGGATTTGACGCCGGTGAAGTTGGGGTGGTCAATAAAACGCTGGGGCTGCTGGCGACAATTGTTGGCGCACTGTACGGCGGGATCCTGATGCAACGCCTGTCGCTGTTTCGCGCATTGCTGATTTTTGGCATTTTGCAGGGCGCATCGAACGCGGGTTACTGGTTGCTCTCCATTACCGACAAACATATGTTTAGCATGGGTGCGGCAGTATTCTTCGAAAACCTGTGCGGTGGGATGGGGACAGCAGCATTTGTCGCCCTGCTGATGACGCTGTGTAATAAATCCTTCTCCGCAACGCAGTTTGCCCTGCTCTCCGCGCTTTCCGCTGTGGGGCGCGTTTATGTCGGCCCGGTCGCAGGCTGGTTTGTCGAAGCACACGGTTGGCCCACGTTTTATCTGTTCTCCGTCTTTGCCGCGATCCCTGGCCTTATTCTGTTGCTGGTCTGTCGCCAGACGCTGGAACATAGCTGGAAAAACGAAAGTTTTATCCCGCGCACGGAGTTTCGTAGCGCGTACAACCTGGCATTGATGACGCTGGTGGCGGGCTGTTGTTTGCTGGTGGTCTGGCTGTTACTGCTGACAATGAACGCCCTGGACTATACTAACTTCTCCTTCCTGCCGGAACTGCTTGAAGTTGCGGTCGTGGTCGCAGTCTGCGGTGTGGTATTCGGTGGATTGCTGGATTATCTGGCGCTGCGCAAAACGCGTCTGGCGTGATGTTGCATATTTATGCTCTAAATAATTCGAGTTACGGGACAAAAGGCGTGAGCGTTTTGAACAGCGCTTGCGCTGGCCCCGTAGGGGAGAGGCCGAAAGGCCGAATCACGCGGCGACGCAGCAAATCTCCAGGAGCTTACATAAGTAAGTGACAGGGGTGAGCGAGGACAAATTCGTCGGGAACGAATTTGAACGCTGTTCACAGCGCCCGTAAGGGTGAGGCCCAGGATGGGCCGAGTTATTGCCAACACACCCGTAGCTTGAAGTATGACGAGCATATTTGGCCGTTGTAATAACCCTGCGTAATTATAACGGCTAAATAAACAACACTTAATAAAAATATTATTTGTTGTTTTGTGCGCCATAGATTTTGGAAATTATTGACGCCTTTTATAAATTCTATTTTCCTTACTCGATTCAGCCAACGCCATTCTATTTTTTGTTCTCTAATTGTCCTTTTAATGATAATCAGTTGTTAATTAATTGTTTTATTTTAGCATTGGTTATACCAATTGCCCTTCGCACTGCCCCCGCGTGCCTGCTTTCGTTATAACGTGATGTTGCAACAGGTTCTTAAAGTCAACGCGGTATATATTGCAACATATGTGACATGCACGGCAGAACCCGGTAACACAGATCCAATGATGTTTACAGTAATGTAACCTTCCCGTAAAATGCCCTCACACTTTAAACGCCACCCGGTCCCGTGGAATTGAGGTCGTTAAATGAGACTCAGGAAATACAATAAAAGTTTGGGATGGTTGTCATTAATTGCAGGCACTGCATTACTCAGTGGCTGTAATTCTGCGCTGCTTGACCCTAAAGGACAGATTGGTCTGGAACAACGTTCATTGATACTGACGGCATTTGGCCTGATGTTGATCGTCGTTATTCCTGCCATCTTGATGGCTGTTGGTTTTGCCTGGAAGTACCGTGCAAGCAATAAAGATGCGAAGTACAGCCCGAACTGGTCACACTCCAATAAAGTGGAAGCTGTGGTCTGGACGGTGCCTATCTTAATCATCATTTTCCTTGCCGTACTGACCTGGAAAACCACGCACGCGCTTGAGCCAAGCAAACCGCTGGCGCATGACGAGAAGCCCATTACCATCGAAGTGGTTTCCATGGACTGGAAATGGTTCTTCATCTATCCGGAACAGGGTATCGCTACCGTGAATGAAATCGCCTTCCCGGCGAACACTCCGGTTGAATTCAAAGTGACATCCAACTCCGTGATGAACTCCTTCTTTATCCCGCGTCTGGGTAGCCAGATTTATGCCATGGCCGGTATGCAGACTCGACTGCATCTGATCGCCAACGAAGCCGGTACTTATGATGGTATCTCCGCAAGCTACAGCGGACCAGGCTTCTCCGGTATGAAGTTCAAGGCTATCGCAACAAAGGACCGCGCCGAATTCGACCAATGGGTTGCTAAAGCTAAACAGTCCACGAACACCATGAGTGACATGGCAGCGTTCGAGAAAGTGGCTGTACCAAGCGAATACAACCAGGTGGAATATTTCTCCAACGTGAAACCGGATTTGTTTAAAGACGTTATTAACAAATTTATGGCTCACGGTAAGAGCATGGACATGGCCAAACCAGAAGGTGAGCACAGCGCACACGAAGGAATGGAAGGCATGGACATGAGCCACGCGGAATCCGCTCACTAAGGGGCCGAGGAAGAATACGATGTTCGGAAAATTGACACTGGATGCAGTCCCGTTCCATGAACCAATCGTCATGGTTACGATCGCTGCCATTATCATCGGTGGGGCGGCCTTACTGGGCCTCATTACTTACTTCGGTAAGTGGACCTACCTGTGGAAAGAGTGGCTGACTTCGGTTGACCACAAACGTCTTGGCATCATGTATGTCATCGTCGCCATCGTCATGTTGATTCGTGGCTTTGCTGACGCCATCATGATGCGTAGTCAGCAGGCGCTGGCGTCTGCAGGTGAAGCGGGCTTCCTGCCACCTCACCACTACGACCAGATCTTCACGGCTCACGGCGTGATCATGATCTTCTTCGTCGCCATGCCATTTGTTATCGGTCTGATGAACCTGGTGGTTCCGCTACAGATCGGCGCACGTGACGTTGCCTTCCCCTTCCTGAACAACCTGAGCTTCTGGTTCACCGTTGTCGGCGTTATCCTGGTTAACCTGTCTCTGGGCGTAGGTGAATTCGCACAGACCGGCTGGCTGGCCTATCCGCCGCTCTCGGGAATAGAGTACAGTCCAAGCGTCGGGGTTGATTATTGGATATGGGCGGTGCAGTTGTCCGGTATCGGTACAACCTTAACCGGTATCAACTTCTTTGTGACCATCATCAAGATGCGTGCACCGGGTATGACGATGTTCAAGATGCCGGTATTTACCTGGGCATCTCTGTGCGCCAACATCCTGATTATCGCCTCCTTCCCAATCTTGACGGTTACCGTCGCGTTGCTAACCCTGGATCGCTATCTGGGCACCCATTTCTTTACCAACGATATGGGCGGCAACATGATGATGTACATCAACCTGATTTGGGCCTGGGGCCATCCGGAAGTGTACATTCTGATTCTGCCGGTCTTCGGGGTGTTCTCCGAAATCGCAGCAACCTTCTCGCGTAAACGCCTGTTTGGCTACACCTCGCTGGTGTGGGCAACCGTGTGTATCACCGTTCTGTCGTTCGTTGTTTGGCTGCACCACTTCTTCACCATGGGTGCAGGCGCTAACGTTAACGCCTTCTTCGGTATTACCACCATGATTATCGCCATCCCTACCGGGGTGAAGATCTTCAACTGGCTGTTCACCATGTATCAGGGCCGTATCGTATTCCACTCAGCGATGCTGTGGACGATTGGCTTCATCGTGACCTTCTCAGTCGGCGGTATGACCGGCGTACTGCTGGCGGTTCCGGGTGCGGACTTCGTACTGCACAACAGCCTGTTCCTGATTGCGCACTTCCACAACGTTATCATCGGCGGCGTGGTATTTGGTTGCTTCGCCGGTATGACCTACTGGTGGCCAAAAGCGTTTGGCTACACGCTGAACGAAACCTGGGGCAAACGCGCATTCTGGTTGTGGATCATCGGCTTCTTCGTGGCATTTATGCCGCTGTATGTGCTGGGCTTTATGGGTATGACCCGTCGTCTCAGCCAGCAGATTGACCCGCAGTTCCATCCGATGCTGGTCGTTGCCGCCTGCGGTGCCGCGCTGATTGCACTGGGTATCCTGTGCCAGCTGATTCAGATCTACGTGTCTATTCGCGACCGCGAGCAGAACCGTGACCTGACCGGTGACCCGTGGGGTGGTCGTACGTTGGAGTGGGCAACCTCTTCCCCGCCTCCGTTCTACAACTTTGCCGTTGTGCCACACGTTCACGAGCGTGATGCCTTCTGGGAAATGAAAGAAAAAGGCGAAGCGTATAAGCAACCTACGCACTATGAAGAGATTCATATGCCGAAGAACAGCGGCGCCGGTATCGTCATTACCGCCTTCGCAACACTGTTTGGTTTCGCCATGATCTGGCATATCTGGTGGCTGGCAATTGCAAGCTTCGCAGGCATGATTATCAGCTGGATCGTGAAAAGCTTTGATGAAGACGTGGATTACTACGTGCCGGTCCCGGAAGTCGAAAAACTGGAAAATCAGCATTTCGATGAGATTACTAAGGCAGGGCTGAAAAATGGCAACTGATACTTTAGCGCACGCGAATGCCCACGCGCACGAACACGGGCACCACGATGCAGGTCAGAACAAAATCTTCGGATTTTGGGTCTACCTGATGAGCGACTGCATTCTGTTCTCTATTTTGTTTGCAACCTATGCCGTTCTGGTGAACGGCACCGCAGGTGGCCCAACAGGTAAGGACATTTTTGAGCTGCCGTTCGTCCTGGTAGAGACCTTCCTGCTGTTATTCAGCTCCATTACTTACGGCATGGCGGCGATCGCCATGTACAAGAACAACAAGAGCCAGGTCATTTCCTGGCTGGCGTTGACATTCTTGTTCGGTGCCGGATTCATCGGGATGGAAATCTATGAATTCCACCACCTGATTGTTAACGATATGGGCCCAGATCGTAGCGGTTTCCTGTCGGCGTTCTTCGCGCTGGTTGGTACGCACGGTCTGCACGTCACTTCCGGTCTTATCTGGATGGCGGTGCTGATGGTGCAAGTTGCCCGTCGCGGCCTGACCAGCACTAACCGTACCCGCATCATGTGCCTGAGCCTGTTCTGGCACTTCCTGGATGTGGTGTGGATCTGCGTGTTCACTGTTGTTTATCTGATGGGGGCGATGTAATGAGTCATTCAAACGTGAGCGGCGGCGCATCCCATGGCAGCGTAAAAACCTACATGACAGGTTTTATCCTGTCTATCATCCTGACGGTCATTCCGTTCTGGATGGTGATGACAGGTTCTGCCTCTCCTGCCGTTATTCTGGGGACTATCCTCATTATGGCAGTGGTACAGATACTGGTTCACCTGGTGTGCTTCCTGCACATGAATAGCAAATCTGATGAAGGTTGGAACATGACGGCCTTTGTCTTTACTGTGCTAATCATCGCCATTCTGGTTGTGGGCTCCATCTGGATTATGTGGAACCTGAACTACAACATGATGATGCACTAAGAGCGGCGATTATGATGTTTAAGCAATACCTGCAAGTAACGAAACCAGGCATCATCTTTGGCAACCTGATCTCGGTGATTGGTGGATTCCTGCTAGCCTCTAAAGGTAGCATTGATTATCCCCTGTTTATCTACACGTTGGTTGGGGTGTCACTGGTTGTGGCGTCGGGTTGTGTATTTAACAACTACATCGACAGGGATATCGACAGGAAGATGGAGAGGACCAAAAACCGTGTGCTGGTTAAAGGTCTGATTTCTCCTGCGGTCTCGCTGGTATACGCCACCTTGCTGGGTATTGCTGGCTTTATGCTGCTGTGGTTTGGCGCGAACCCTCTGGCCTGCTGGCTGGGGGTGATGGGCTTCGTGGTCTATGTTGGCGTGTACAGCCTGTACATGAAACGCCACTCGGTCTACGGTACGCTGATTGGCTCACTCTCCGGCGCTGCGCCGCCGGTGATTGGCTACTGCGCCGTGACGGGGAGCTTTGACAGCGGTGCGCTGATTCTGCTGGCGATTTTCAGCCTGTGGCAGATGCCGCACTCTTACGCCATCGCGATTTTCCGCTTTAAGGATTATCAGGCTGCCAACATTCCGGTACTGCCGGTGGTGAAAGGCATTTCGGTGGCGAAGAACCATATCACGCTGTATATCATCGCCTTTGCTATCGCCACGCTGATGCTGTCTCTGGGCGGTTACGCCGGCTACAAATATCTGGTTGTGGCGGCTGCGGTCAGCGTCTGGTGGTTAGGCATGGCGCTGCGTGGGTACAAAGTGGAAGATGACAGAGTCTGGGCGCGCAAGCTGTTCGGTTTCTCCATCATTGCCATCACCGCGCTTTCCGTGATGATGTCCGTCGACTTTATGGTGCCAAACTCGCAGAACCTGCTAACTTACGTCTGGTAAAATCTGCTTATACTATAAAGGGTGCTTCGGCACCCTTTTTTATTTGTCGTTTTGCCACGCCCTCCCCTCACAACCACAACATTTGTTAATGAAGCGCATATTTACCCCGCCCGCATACCGCTTTACACTAGGCGCGAAATTAAAACAGAGGTGGGAATGAACGATTATAAAATGACGCCCGGTGAGTTGCGCGCCACCTGGGGTTTAGGGACCGTATTCTCGTTGCGCATGCTTGGCATGTTTATGGTCCTGCCGGTTCTGACCACCTATGGTATGGCGCTGCAGGGCGCCAGCGAAGCGCTGATCGGGCTTGCCATCGGTATTTATGGTCTGGCACAAGCGGTCTTCCAGATCCCCTTCGGCTTGCTTTCCGACCGCATCGGTCGTAAACCGCTTATCGTCGGTGGGCTGGCGATATTCGTTTTCGGTAGCGTGATCGCCGCGCTCTCGGACTCTATCTGGGGAATTATACTCGGACGTGCACTGCAGGGTTCCGGGGCGATTGCCGCCGCGGTGATGGCGCTGCTGTCTGACTTAACCCGCGAACAGAACCGCACAAAAGCGATGGCGTTTATTGGCGTCAGCTTTGGTATCACCTTCGCCATTGCAATGGTGCTTGGGCCGATCGTTACCCACGCGCTGGGATTACACGCGCTGTTCTGGATGATCGCCGCACTGGCAACCACCGGCATCGTACTGACCATTTGGGTGGTTCCCAATAGCACCACCCACGTGCTGAACCGCGAATCAGGCATGGTCAAAGGCAGCTTCAGTAAAGTCCTGGCGGAGCCTAAACTGCTGAAGCTCAATTTTGGCATCATGTGCCTGCATATTTTACTGATGTCCACTTTCGTCGCCCTGCCAGGCCAGCTGGCAAAAGCGGGCTTTCCCGCCGCCGAACACTGGAAGATTTATCTGGTGACGATGCTGCTGTCCTTTGTTTCCGTGGTGCCGTTCATCATCTATGCCGAAGTAAAACGCCGGATGAAGCGGGTATTTGTGTCGTGTGTGGTGCTGATCCTGGCTGCTGAGATTGTCCTGTGGAGCGCTAACATTCGTTTCTGGGGGCTGATTGCAGGTGTTCAGCTCTTCTTCCTCGCCTTTAACCTGATGGAAGCACTTCTCCCCTCGCTCATCAGCAAAGAATCACCGGCGGGGTATAAAGGAACGGCGATGGGCGTTTACTCCACCAGCCAGTTCCTCGGCGTCGCCATCGGGGGTTCGCTGGGCGGTTGGGTGGTCGAAATGTTTGATGGTCAGGCGGTATTTTTGGCAGGCGCATTACTGGCTGCAATCTGGCTACTGGTGGCCAGCACGATGAAAGAGCCGCCGTATGTCAGCAGCCTGCGCGTGGAGATCCCCCCTGAGATCGCCGCAGATGACACACTAAAACAGCGACTGCAGGCAAAAGAAGGCGTGAGTGAGGTGTTAATTGTGGCAAAAGAGCATTCTGCCTATGTGAAAATCGACAGCAAAGTGACCAATCGATTTGAAATTGAGCAGGCGATAAGCCAGGCGTGAGGATTGCCGGATGGCGACTATCGCCTTATCCGGCCTACAAATAGCGTGTGCGATCGGTAGGCCTGATAAGCGTAGCGCCATCAGGCAGAACGGCTTAGTCGCGGAAGTTCTTGAACTGGAACGGCTGGCCGAGGTCGCCGCCACGCACCAACGCCATGACGGATTGCAGATCGTCACGCGCTTTGCCGGTCACACGAATTTCTTCGCCCTGAATCTGCGCCTGCACCTTCAGTTTGCTGTCTTTAATCAGCTTGACGATTTTCTTCTGTACCGCGCTTTCAATGCCCTGCTTCAGCTTCGCTTCCACAAACCAGGTTTTTCCGCTGTGCGTAAAGGTTTCCGGTACGTCCAGTGACGTCCCTTCAATCCCGCGCTTCAGCAGCTTGGCGCGCAAAATATCCAGCAACTGATTAACCTGGAAATCAGACTCGCTCAGCACCTTAATGGTCTTATTGGCTTCGTTCAGCTCAAAAGTGGCTTCAACGCCACGAAAATCGAAGCGTGACTCCACTTCGCGGCTCGCGTTATCGACCGCGTTACGCGCTTCCTGAAGATCAACTTCAGAGACAATATCGAAAGATGGCATCTTTTCCTCTCCCTTCGTTTTTGATGCGAAGCATAATACCTGCAAAGTTACTCAACAGACAGCGCTATACTAGGCTGTATCCCCTAATTGTACGTGCCAATGGTAGCGGCGAACAATAATGGGATGCAGACGATATGGATTAGCACCTGGTGCTGTTGCAGGTGAGGAGGATGAATGAGAATTACCGTACTGGGATGCGGAGCCTTAGGGCAGCTTTGGCTTACCGCGCTATGCAAACATGGACATGAGGTTCAAGGGTGGCTACGCGTGCCACAACCTTATTGCAGCGTGAATTTGATTGACACGGATGGGTCAGTTTTTAATGAATCCCTGACGGCAAACGATCCCGACTTTTTGGCAAAAAGCGATCTGTTACTGGTGACGCTGAAAGCCTGGCAGGTTTCTGATGCGGTAAAAAGCCTGGCAACTATTCTGCCAAAGACCACCCCAATTCTGTTGATTCACAACGGAATGGGCACCATTGATGAGCTGCAAAGCATTACGCAACCACTGTTGATAGGCACCACCACGCAGGCCGCTCGCCGTGATGGCAACATCATAATCCATGTGGCGAAAGGAACAACGCGCATCGGCCCGGCGCGTGAACAGGATGGCGATTTCAGTTATCTGGCTGAGATCCTGCAAGAGGTGCTGCCTGACGTTGCCTGGCACGACAACATCCGCGCGGAACTGTGGCGCAAGCTGGCAGTCAATTGCGTCATTAACCCACTCACCGCGCTGTGGAACTGCCAAAACGGCGAGTTACGCCAGCATCCTGAAAAAATAGCGCAGATATGCGAGGAAGTGGCGGCGGTTATCGAACGCGAAGGCCACCATACATCCGTGGATGATTTACGCTATTATGTTGAGCAAGTAATTGACAGTACGGCAGAAAATATCTCATCCATGCTGCAGGACATTCGTGCTCTGCGCCATACGGAGATTGACTACATTACCGGTTATTTGTTGAAACGCGCGCGTGCGCACGGCATCGCCGTCCCGGAAAATGCCCACCTGTTTGAAATGGTAAAGCGAAAGGAAAGTGAATATGAGCGCTCAAGCACTGGTATGTCTCGCCCCTGGTAGTGAAGAGACCGAAGCGGTCACCACTATCGACCTGCTGGTTCGAGGCGGGATCCAGGTAACAACCGCCAGCGTAGCCAGCGATGGCGACCTGACGATTGTCTGCTCGCGCGGCGTCAAGTTGCTGGCGGATGCACCGCTGGTTGAAGTCGCCGACGGCGATTACGACATTATCGTGCTGCCCGGCGGTATTAAAGGCGCAGAATGTTTTCGCGACAGCCCGCTGCTGATTGAAACCGTTAAACAGTTTCATCGCTCCGGGCGTATTGTGGCAGCTATATGTGCCACAGCCGCCACCGTGCTGGTTCCGCATGACATTTTCCCCATCGGCAATATGACCGGATTCCCGGCGCTGAAAGACAAAATCCCCGCTGAACAATGGCAGGACAAACGCGTCGTCTGGGATCCGCGCGTCAACCTGCTGACCAGCCAGGGGCCAGGAACATCGATTGATTTTGGCTTAAAAATCATTGATCTGCTGGTCAGTCGCGAAAAGGCTCATGAAGTGGCGTCACAACTGGTGATGCCCGCAGGCATTTATAACTACTACGAGTAACACTTAGGCCACTCCCTCTAAAAGGAACCGTTATGAAAGGATATCTGAGCGGAGTGGTTTTACTGCTCCTTTCCAGCACCACCGCCGCAACCCAGCTTGAAATTAAGAGCCTTGAGTACCGTTATCCCAATAGCACTGAAATGCAGTATCGCGTGCCATGGTTTTCCTCAACGGATAACCCGCAGGTTGCAAAACGCATTAACGATTATATTTTCGCAAGCTTCATCAATCGGTTACCAGGGAATAACCCGCAGGCGACAGTGAATCAGTTTGCGAAATCAGAGATGAATGCCACCGCCAACCTTGACTACACGGTCGAGTATCGCGACGCCAACGTGCTGACCCTGAATATGTTTGCCGAAGGCTGCGGGGCCTATTGCGAGTCGTATAACGTGCCGATGAGCTTCGATTTAGCCAATGGCGCGGCAATTACCCTTAACGATCTCTTTTCTCGCGCCACGATGGCCGAATTAAACACCCGCATCAGAAAAGATATCCGCAGCCAAATTGATACCTTTGTTGCCGCACAGAAATCACAAAAGTCGGAGCCAATAAAAGAGGAAGACGGTGAAGATTTGGGCTATGACGACTTCTACGCATCATGCGCCACCTACACCGACGGGTTGTACTACATCGACAAATTCTCCCTGCAAAAAGATCATCTGGCTTTCCTGAACGGACGCTGTAGCAACCACGCCAACCGCGCGGGTGATGAACTGGGCGATTTCACAACAAAAATCCCGACCGCAGATCTGCATAATCAGTTCACGCCATACGGCCAGTATCTGACTGGCGCAAAGGGTACAACACCGGTTGAGCCCGCGCCCGGCATCGACGGCAAGGTGATGTACGGCACGCTGGGAAAAAGCCTGCGTATTGTGTTGAAGGTGGACTGCAAATACGGTGATTATTTTGAAGGGGCTTACTTCTACCAGAAATTTGGCGCACCGATTGAATTAACCGGCAAGTGCGACACCGCCAACAATCAACATTATGAACTGAAGACCTCTGACGCAGAACAGGCGCAAGAGAAGATGACGCTGGAATTGAAAGACGGTGTCTATCAAGGCGTCTGGGAATCGAACGGGAAGACGCTCCCCGTTCGATTTGAATAACGCTTTCGCACAACATTGCCAGATGGCGATGTAAACACCTTATCAGGCCTACAAAGACCTACAGCTTGTAGGCCTGATAAGCGCAGCGCCATCAGGCAAAAGTCACTACGGGCGATACACTTTCACGTTTGCAAAACCCTGCTCGCGCAGATACAGCGCCTGCAGGCGGCTCATCACCCCACGTTCACACCACAGCAGCCAGGTTTTATTCTGGTCCAAATCGCCAAAGTGGGTGCTCAGCTTGTAGAACGGCAGCGAAACCACGTCCACGCCTTCCACTTTCAGCGGCTTATCATCCTGTTCATCCACAGAGCGGATGTCCAGAATCACGTCGTTGGGGCCAAAACCGCTCACGGTTTCAACTTCCACCACGGCCTGCTCGGTCTGCTGAGCGATATCGCGGATATCGATATTATTGGCTTCTTCCACCACTTTATCGAGGATGGCAAAATCGAAGTTTTGTTCTTCGGCTTCAATCTTCGCTTTAATGGCTTTTACCGTCGGGCTTTTTGAGATCACACCGCAGTACTCCGGCATGGTTCGAGCAAAGTCTTCGGTACCAATTTCACGCGCCAGATTAATGATGTGTTCTTTATCGTGCGAGATCAGCGGACGCAGGATCAGCGTGTCGGAGACGTTGTCGATCAAACGCAGGTTAGTCAGCGTCTGGCTGGATACCTGCCCAAGCGCTTCACCGGTCACCAGCGCCTGGACGCCGTAGCGCTCGGCCACTTTAGACGCCGCGCGAACCATCATGCGCTTGAGGACCACGCCCATCTGGCCATCGTCAACTTTCTCGAGGATCTCACCCACCACCGGTTCAAAGTTGATGGCGACAAAACGTACGCGATGCGAACTCCCGAAGCGGTTCCACAGGTAATGCGCCACCTGACGAACACCGATTTCGTGCGCCGCACCACCGAGGTTAAAGAAGCAGTAGTGCACGCGACAGCCGCGACGCATCAACATATAGCTGGAAACGCCAGAGTCAAAACCGCCGGAAATCAGCGACAGCACGTCTTCCTGGGTGCCAATCGGATAGCCGCCAATACCTTCGTAGCGACCTTTCACCAGCAGCAGTCGGTCGTTTTCGATTTCAAGATTGACGGTCACATCAGGTTTGGTCAGCTTCACGCGCGCGGATTCAATATGTTGATTCAGCCCACCGCCAACATAACGTTCCACTTCAATGGAGCTAAACTCATGCTTACCACGGCGCTTCACGCGCACGCAGAAGGTTTTGCCTTCCAGTTGATCGCGGTACTGCACCAGCGCTTTCTCGAAGATATCGTGCATATCGGTAAACGGCACGTCTTCCACTTCGAGAATATGGTGGATACCCGGAATGCGGGTCAGCGCGTCACGAATATCCAGACGCTGGGTTTCATCTTTGGCGCGAACCTCAACATGGTCCCAGTGGCGGACGACAGCAAGGTCTTCATCATAGTGTTTTAAAACGTTACGGATGTTCCCTGTCAGAATTTTTATAAAGCGCAAACGCACAGATTGGCTTTTGATGGTGATTTCTGGGAACAATTTAATGATAAACTTCATGGCGGCAATGGTTCTTTGGCAAGCATCAAAGGCTTGTATTGGGGAATAATACAGCAGCCCATACCTGCGGCTGCATCCAGGCGCGGAAGTATACCACTACGCGAGCTTCCTGTGCACATTGCGCATTATTTGATAATTGCTCTAAGTCCGTTACCATGGCTTGGGCTGAAAATATTGAGAGTCAGACATTCATTATGCCGAAGAAAAATGAAGCGCCCGCCAGCTTTGAAACAGCGCTGAGCGAGCTGGAACAGATTGTTACCCGTCTGGAAAGCGGCGACCTGCCGCTGGAAGAGGCGCTGAACGAATTCGAACGTGGCGTACAGCTGGCGCGTCAGGGACAGGTTAAGTTGCAACAGGCTGAACAGCGCGTGCAAATCCTGCTGTCTGAGACGGAAGATGCCGCCCTCACGCCTTTTACACCGGATAATGAGTAAATGGATTTTACGCAGCAGCTACAGGCTTGCGTTGAGCAGGCCAACCAGGCACTGAGCCGTTTTATCGCGCCATTGCCCTTTCAGAACACTCCCGTGGTCGAGACCATGCAGTATGGCGCATTATTAGGCGGTAAACGTCTGCGCCCATTCCTGGTATACGCAACCGGTCAGATGTTTGGCGTCAGCCTGAGTACGCTCGACGCTCCCGCCGCGGCGGTTGAGTGCATCCATGCTTATTCGCTGATGCACGATGATTTACCCGCGATGGACGACGACGATCTGCGACGCGGCCTGCCGACCTGCCACGTTAAGTTTGGCGAGGCGAATGCGATTTTAGCGGGTGATGCGCTGCAAACGCTGGCGTTTTCCATTATCAGTGACGCCCCCATGCCGGAGGTCGCCGACCGTGACCGCATCGCCATGATCTCTGAACTGGCTCAGGCCAGCGGTATTGCCGGCATGTGCGGCGGTCAGGCGCTGGATCTGGCAGCTGAAGGCCTCCAGGTTGAGCTGGAGGCGCTGGAGAAAATCCATCGCCATAAAACCGGGGCCTTGATTCGCGCCGCCGTGCGTCTGGGGGCATTAAGTGCCGGAGACCAAGGCCGAAACGTCCTGCCGATACTCGACAAGTACGCCGAAAGCATCGGTCTGGCGTTCCAGGTTCAGGATGACATACTGGATGTGGTAGGCGATACTGCAACATTGGGTAAACGTCAGGGTGCCGACCAGCAGCTTGGCAAAAGTACCTATCCTGCACTTCTGGGTCTTGAGCAAGCCCGGAATAAAGCCCGGGATTTAATCGAGGATGCCCGCCAGTCACTCAGTCTGCTGGCCGCACAGTCACTCGATACCTCGGCACTGGAAGCGCTAGCGGACTACATAATCCAGCGTGATAAATAAACCAACATATCCGATGAGCTTGCGATGAGTTTTGATATAGCCAAATACCCGACCCTGGCGCTGGTCGACTCCACCCAGGAGTTACGCCTGCTGCCAAAAGAGAGCCTGCCCAAGCTTTGCGACGAACTGCGCCGCTATTTGCTCGACAGCGTGAGCCGTTCCAGCGGGCATTTTGCCTCCGGTCTGGGCACGGTGGAGCTGACCGTCGCGCTGCACTACGTCTACAACACCCCGTTTGACCAGTTAATCTGGGATGTGGGACATCAGGCGTACCCGCACAAAATTCTGACGGGGCGCCGCGATAAAATCGGCACCATCCGCCAAAAAGGTGGCCTGCATCCGTTCCCCTGGCGTGGCGAGAGCGAGTATGACGTTTTAAGCGTCGGACACTCCTCCACCTCCATCAGCGCCGGTATTGGCATTGCAGTTGCCGCCGAGAAAGAAGGCAAAGAACGCCGTACCGTTTGCGTGATTGGCGACGGTGCCATCACTGCCGGCATGGCGTTTGAAGCCATGAACCACGCGGGCGATATTAAGCCCGACATGCTGGTTATCCTGAACGACAACGAAATGTCGATTTCAGAAAACGTCGGCGCGCTGAACAACCACCTGGCACAACTGCTCTCCGGCAAACTGTATTCCTCATTGCGTGAAGGCGGGAAGAAAGTCTTCTCCGGCGTGCCGCCGATAAAAGAGCTGCTTAAACGTACCGAAGAACACATTAAAGGTATGGTAGTGCCGGGTACGCTGTTTGAAGAATTGGGCTTTAACTACATCGGCCCGGTAGACGGTCACGACGTGCTGGGACTGATCACCACGCTGAAGAACATGCGCGACCTGAAAGGCCCGCAGTTCCTGCACATCATGACCAAAAAAGGTCGTGGCTATGAGCCTGCAGAAAAAGACCCAATCACGTTCCATGCGGTACCCAAATTCGATCCGTCCAGCGGATGTCTGCCGAAAAGCAGCGGCGGCCTGCCGAGCTACTCCAAAATCTTCGGCGACTGGCTGTGCGAAACGGCGGCCAAAGACAACAAGCTGATGGCGATCACCCCGGCCATGCGTGAAGGTTCCGGTATGGTGGAGTTTTCGCGTAAATTCCCGGACCGCTACTTCGACGTGGCGATTGCCGAGCAGCATGCGGTGACCTTTGCTGCCGGACTGGCAATTGGCGGCTATAAGCCGGTGGTCGCGATTTATTCCACCTTCCTGCAACGCGCCTACGATCAGGTGCTGCATGATGTCGCCATTCAGAAACTGCCGGTCCTGTTCGCCGTGGATCGCGCGGGGATCGTGGGCGCAGATGGACAAACCCACCAGGGCGCGTTCGATCTTTCTTTCCTGCGCTGCATCCCGGAGATGGTCATTATGACCCCGAGCGATGAAAACGAATGCCGCCAGATGCTGTTTACCGGTTATCACTACACTAACGGCCCGGCCGTGGTACGCTACCCGCGCGGTAATGCGGTTGGTGTTGAGCTGACCCCGCTGGAAAAATTACCTATTGGTAAAGGCATCGTGAAGCGTCACGGGACAAAAGTGGCAATCCTTAACTTCGGCACCCTGATGCCAGAAGCCGCTCAGGTTGCGGAATCGCTGAACGCCACGTTGGTCGATATGCGCTTTGTCAAACCACTGGACGAAACGTTGATTCTGGAGATGGCGGCCCGTCACGAGGTGCTGGTTACGCTGGAAGAAAACGCCATTATGGGCGGCGCGGGCAGCGGTGTAAACGAAGTGCTGATGGCGCATCGTAAGCCGGTTCCGGTGCTTAACATTGGTCTGCCTGACTTCTTCATCCCACAGGGGACACAGGACGAAGCGCGCGCCGATCTCGGTCTTGATGCCGCCGGCATTGAGGCCAAAATCAAGGCCTGGCTGGCATAATCCCCTCCCCGCTCCTGCTATGCTTAATGATTAACACGCTAAGCAGGAGCGGAATATGCAATACAACCTCTTAGGAAAAACTGACCTTCGGGTTTCTCGCCTTTGTCTGGGCTGCATGACGTTTGGCGAACCCAATCGCGGCAACCACGCCTGGACGCTGCCGGAAGAAAGCAGTCGCCCAATTATCAAACATGCTCTTGAAGGCGGTATTAACTTTTTTGATACTGCCAATAGTTACTCCGCTGGCAGCAGCGAAGAAATTGTCGGTCGCGCCCTGCGTGACTTCGCCCGCCGCGACGAGGTGGTGGTCGCCACAAAAGTATTTCACCAGGTAGATGATTTAGCGGAAGGGTTATCCCGGGCGCAAATCCTGCGTTCTATCGACGACAGCCTGACTCGCCTTGGCATGGACTATGTCGATATCCTGCAAATTCACCGCTGGGATTACAACACGCCTATCGAAGAAACCCTGGAAGCGCTCAACGACGTGGTGAAGTCCGGCAAAGCACGCTATATCGGCGCCTCTTCGATGCACGCCTCCCAGTTTGCGCAGGCGCTGGCCTTGCAGAAACAACACGGCTGGGCACAGTTTGTCAGCATGCAGGATCACTACAACCTTATCTACCGTGAAGAAGAACGCGACATGCTGCCGCTGTGCTACCAGGAAGGCGTGGCGGTGATCCCGTGGAGCCCACTGGCACGGGGACGTCTGACGCGCCCCTGGGGAGAAACGACCGCGCGTGTCGTGTCGGATGAAGTCGGAAAAAATCTGTACCGCGAGAGTGATGAAAACGACGCGAGAATAGCGGAACGGTTAACCGGGGTGAGTGAGGAAATCGGCGCTTCGCGCGCGCAGGTAGCGCTGGCGTGGCTGCTGAGCAAACCGGGCGTCGCTGCGCCCATAATTGGCGCCTCGCGCGAAGAACAGCTGGATGAGTTGCTCAACGCGGTCGATTTAACGCTAAAACCGGAACAGATTGCCGAACTGGAAATGCCGTACAAACAGCATCCGGTGGTGGGATTTAAATAATCTGGTATTGCCCGATGGCGCTGTGCTTATCGGGCCTACAACATAACCCTGGTAAGGGTTAAATAATGCCAAGCGGCCAGTGATGCCCGATAAAATAGAGGATCCCTGCGGAAAGTATCCCCGCCACAATATCGTCGATCATAATCCCCGTACCGCCATGCACGTTACGATCGAACCAGCGGATCGGCCAGGGCTTCCACATATCCAGAATGCGGAAAATCACAAATCCGGCGGCGACCCACTGCCAGTCGAGTGTCGGCAGAGCCATCAGGGTTATCCACATCCCGACAAACTCATCCCAGACGATACTACCGTGATCGTGTACACCCATATCTTTCGCCGTTTGATGGCACAGATAGACACCGATACAAATAGCCAGCATGACGACCAGTGAATACAGCTGCCACGGCAGAAACGTCATCAAATACCAAAATGGGATCGCCGCCAGCGATCCCATGGTACCGGGTATAATTGGACTTAATCCGCTGCCGAATCCGGTGGCCAACAGGTGCCACGGATTACGCATACTCAAACGGCTTTTTGCGACATCTTTTTTAAGGCGCAGCAAAATGGTCATATCCTTTCCAGTCAAACGTGACAGGCTTACCGTCACGCGTAAAGTGCATCCCTTCCACGTCCGCACTCATCTGCCCAATGCAGGTAAATGATACGCCAAGATGCCCCAGCGCGACGTCCAGTGCACCACGGTTTATTTCCGGTACGGTAAAGCATAACTCATAATCTTCACCACCTGAGAGCGCCCAGCGCAGCGCCTGCTCCGGCTCAACGTGCTGAGATAATGCCGTGGAATACGGTAACGCATCGACATTAACGCGCACGCCGCAACCGCTGGCATTAACGATATGTCCGAGATCGGAAATCAGACCGTCGGAAAGATCGATAGCCGCACTGGCCAGGTCGCGCAGGGCCTGCCCCTGTAAAATTCTCGGCGTGGGACGCAGGTGACGTTTAAGCAGATACTCCGCGTCTTTGGCATCTGTTACCTGCAATCGGTTTTGCAGAATAGCCAAACCGGCAGCACTGTCGCCCGGCGTACCGGTAACGTAAATCCAGTCACCCGGCTTCGCACCCGAGCGTTTTAAGGCTCGCCCGACCGGGACGTAGCCATGGATACCCAACGTCATCGACAGTGGCCCACGCGTGGTATCACCGCCAATCAGCTGCATATCATAGTAATTAAGGAGTTCAAACAGGCTGTCACTGAAGGCTTCGAGCCAGGATTCATCAACGTCAGGTAACGTGAGCGCCAGCGTCAGCCATGCCGGGTCAGCTCCCATCGCCGCCAGATCGCTTAAATTAACCGCCAGCGCTTTCCAGGCCAGGTCCGTTGGATCAATATCGGGAAGGAAGTGATTGCCTGCCACCAGCGTGTCGGTGCTGATCGCCAGCGTTTGTTTTTCAGGGATGTTCAGGAGTGCGCAATCGTCACCAATGCCGGTTTCGACGTCAAGACGAGAGCTTCTAACACGGTCAAAATAACGGGCAATCAGGGAGAATTCGCCACATGCCATACGTTATGCCTCAGCAGGAAAAAAGAAAAGGCCGGCGACAGCGGAAAAAGATTCCGCCATCCTGCCGGCCTGGCGATCACTTTTTGTTGGGGCGAATCGCAGGTGCTGCTTTATCCAGTACGCCGTTGACGAACTTGTGGCTATCTTCGGCACCGAAGGTTTTCGCCAGTTCAATCGCTTCGTTGATGGCCACTTTATACGGCACATCACTACGTTTAGACAGTTCAAACAGTGCAATACGCAGTACGGCTTTCTCTACCTGACCCAGCTCTTCCAGCAGACGAGACAGGTAAGGCTTCATCAGGCCATCCAGGTACGCGCTGTTAGTCGCCACCCCGGACAGCAGTTCACGAAAATACAGGACGTCGACATCTTTCACGTCCTGTTCCGCCAGGAACTGGTATTCAACATCAGAGATGTCGTTCTGGGACAACTGCCAGGAGTAGAGCGCCTGGACGGCACACTCACGGGCGCGGCGACGAGCAGCAGGTTTCACGGATTTCCCCTTACAAAAATCAGGCCTTAATGGCTTTCAATACATTAATCATTTCAAGCGCGGTCAGTGCAGCTTCTGCGCCTTTATTACCGGCTTTCGTGCCAGCACGTTCGATGGCTTGTTCAATACTTTCGGTGGTCAGAACACCGAAGGCTACCGGAATACCGCTGTCCTGAGCGACGTGCGCCAGGCCATTGCTTGCACCGCCAGCCACATATTCGAAGTGTGCGGTACCGCCACGGATAACTGTACCCAGCGCAATCACCGCGTCATATTTACCGGTTTTCGCCAGTGCATCAGCTGCCAGCGGCAGCTCATACGCGCCTGGAACCCAAACGACGGTAATGTTTTCATCTTTAACCTGGCCAATACGCTTCAGGGCGTCGATAGCACCTTCCAGCAGGCTGTCATTGATAAAGTTGTTGAAACGCGCAATGGTGATGGCGACGCGAGCGTCCGGAGTAGCAACGTTAGCTTCAATAATGTTCATATTCTTCCTTCGGATTCACTAGACCCCGCAGGGGGGCGGATTTTATCATAATAATCTGTGCGCTGCTTCCCTTTCGAACCGGGAGATCATGCGCTCACTAAATGCAGGCAAACGTCCGGACCTACATGGCGTATCTCGTTGAATTTGAAATGGGGGGCATCGGCCAGTTTCTCAAGGCCTGGCAGCACACATAATCCTCGCGCGTCACTGCCTAACAGTTTAGGCGCAACATAGACGATTAGCTCATCCACCACCCCGGCCTGCAATAATGCGCCTGCAAGCGTTGGGCCAGCCTCAACCCAAATGCTGTTAATTTGCTGCTTGCCCAGTTGCATCATCAACACCACCAGATCCAGATTCCCGTTATGCTCCGGCACATTCAGCGTGCGAACACTCTCCGGCCAGATACGCGAATCGTCGCTGCTGCGCGCAATCCAGGTTTCTCCCGGCTGCTGCACAATACGATGTTCAGGTGTGACCTGGTTTTGACGATCGAGAACAATGCGGATTGGCTGACGCAGGTTTTCCTGCGGATACAGCGCCTGGGTCGATTCATCAAGCTCCGACCAACGGACGGTAAGCTGGGGGTCGTCAGCCAGCACCGTGGCGCTGCTGGTTAAAATAGCATGGCTTTGCGCACGCAGGCGCTGCACGTCGCGACGTGCCTGTGGTGAGGTTATCCACTGGCTTTCGCCGCTGGCCATCGCCGTACGGCCGTCAAGCGATGCGCCGAGCTTAAGCTGAACATACGGAAATCCGGTGCGCATCCGCTTGAGAAAACCTTTATTCAGCTGTTCGACGTCGTTCATCATCATGCCGTGGCTGACATCAATACCGGCCTGCTGCAAGCGGTAAAGTCCACGCCCCGCCACCTGCGGGTTAGGATCCTGCATCGCGGCAACAACACGCGTCACGCCCGCAGCAATCAGCGCATCGCAGCACGGCGGCGTACGCCCGTGATGACTGCACGGTTCGAGCGTGACGTAGGCGGTTGCCCCCTGCGCTTTAACACCGGCCATACGCAACGCATGGACCTCGGCATGGGGTTCGCCCGCACGGTGATGATATCCTTCACCGACGATTTCCCCGTCTTTAACAATGACACAGCCCACGTTGGGATTAGGGTGGGTCGTGAAACGTCCACGCGCGGCCAGCTTCAGCGCTCGCGCCATGTACAACTCATCCTGCATGGCTTAATCCTGTAGGCGAGCAATCTCTTCGCCAAATTCTTTGATATCTTCAAAGCTCCGGTAAACCGAAGCAAAACGGATGTAGGCCACTTTATCGAGCTTTTTCAGTTGCTCCATCACCAGATTACCGATCATTTTACTCGGCACCTCGCGCTCGCCCGTCCCACGCAGCTGTGATTTTATATGGTTTAACGCCATTTCGACGTCATCTGCGCTGACCGGCCGTTTCTCAAGCGCTCTCAGCATGCCGCTGCGCAGCTTCTCTTCATTAAAAGGCTCGCGCACGTCGTTGCTTTTTACAACGCGTGGCATAACCAGTTCTGCCACTTCAAAAGTGGTAAAACGTTCGTTACAGACCAGACACTGCCGACGGCGGCGTACTGAAGAGCCCTCGCCGACAAGACGAGAGTCAATTACCTTAGTGTCTACGGCGAAACAGAATGGGCAATGCATACGGCGTCCTGTACCTCAGTGGTTCATAGAGATCTATTTTACCCTGAACTGGCGCGACAACAAAGGCAGAGCGCTTTTGAGACAAAGGAGCGATGCCTTCGTGCTCTAAGCACACTACCATTATGCTATCGCGACAATGTAGGAAGTAATCATAATGACAAGACGTTACCTAAGAATTCTCCTGGTGGGAAGCCTCTTTAGTCTTAATGCCTGCGCACAGCAAGCTGAAGTACGACAGATGCATCAAAGCGTAAGTACCTTGAGCAAAGAGATGACCCAGCTCAATCAGGAAACGGTAAAAATAACGCAACAAAATATGTTGAATGCGAAATCCACCCGCGGCGTCTATTTATTACCGGGTTCGAAAACCCCCGCCCGCCTGAACAGCCAGATTGGTACGCTCCGCATGTCACTGGTCAATATTGCACCGAATGCGGAAGGTACGCGCCTGACGCTGCGCATTCAGGGAGAATCCAACACACCGTTACCGGCATTTAGCGCCACCGTAGAGTACGGGCAAATCCAGGGCACCACGGACAACTATCAGGAAGTGAACGTTAAGAATGAATTGATCAACGCTCCGGCAAGCCTTCTTGCCCCCAGTGACGTAGACATTCCGCTACAGCTCAATGGCCTGTCGCTTGACCAACTCGGCTTTGTACGCATCCATGACATCCAGCCTGTGACCCAATAAACTTTTTTGCGGAGCGTTTTGTGCGTTCCGCAACACCCATCCCCGTCATTTTGTTACTCCGCTGACATCACCGATATTTTTAGTAAAACTTGGCAACATTCATGGGAGTCAGTACAATTCGCCGCCTAAAGTACGCAAACGTGAACGCAATCGATTACGTAAATGATAGAACTGTGAAACAAGACATATTTTTGTGAACAATGATTTTTATAATAGGCTCCGAAGAATTACGAAATATTTAGAAACGCAAATTGCGCCTTTTTCACTCCCGAAAGGGATTTCAAACAGTGGCATACATATGAAAAAAACATTACTTGCAGCCGGTGCAGTGCTGGCGCTCTCCTCGTCTTTCACTGCTAATGCAGCAGAAAACAACAAACCGGAATACCTGTCCGACTGGTGGCACCAGAGCGTTAACGTTGTCGGCAGCTACCACACCCGTTTCTCTCCGAAACTGAACAACGACGTTTACCTGGAATACGAAGCGTTTGCCAAAAAAGACTGGTTTGATTTCTATGGCTACATCGATATTCCTAAGACCTTTGATTGGGGTAACGGCAACGATAAAGGTATCTGGTCTGACGGTTCCCCGCTGTTTATGGAAATCGAACCGCGTTTCTCCATCGACAAACTGACCGGTGCTGACCTGAGCTTTGGTCCGTTCAAAGAGTGGTACTTCGCCAACAACTACATCTACGACATGGGTGATAACAAAGCCAGCCGCCAGAGCACCTGGTACATGGGTCTGGGTACCGATATCGACACCGGTCTGCCGATGGGCCTGTCTCTGAACGTCTATGCCAAATACCAGTGGCAGAACTATGGCGCATCCAACGAAAACGAATGGGATGGCTACCGTTTTAAAGTGAAATATTTTGTGCCGATCACCCAGGTTTGGGGCGGTCAGTTGACCTACATCGGCTTCACCAACTTCGACTGGGGCTCAGATCTGGGCGATGATCCGAACCGCACCAGCAACTCTATCGCCTCCAGCCACGTTCTGGCGCTGAACTACGATCACTGGCACTACTCCGTAGTGGCTCGTTACTTCCATAACGGCGGCCAGTGGAAAGGTGGAGATACTCTGAACTGGGGCGAAGGCGACTTCAGTGCGAAATCTACCGGTTGGGGTGGTTACTTTGTTGTAGGTTACAACTTCTAAATTGAGGTTGATTGTCGCCGGATGGCGCTATGCTTATCCGGCCCAGGTATACAAGAGCCAGCTTAATTGCTGGTTTTTTTTGTCTAAAGAAAGCCCATAGACAATTTGTAGGCTTTCTTCAGGCAAAAAAAATCCCGACCTTGCGATCGGGATTCTAATGTAACGCCCTGCGTCGGTTAAGGCAGAATAGACGGCTGATCCGCCCCTTCTTTCTCAACTTTCTGCTGCAGCATGTGCTCACGCTTCATACCCAGCTTCAGCGCCAGCGCCGATGCCACGTAGATAGACGACGCGGTACCGATGGACACACCGATAAGCATAGTCAGCGAGAAGCCTTCCAGTACCGGACCACCAAAGAGGTACAGCATCAGAATAACCACTAACGTTGTACCGGAGGTAATCAACGTACGGTGCAGCGTTTGGGTCAACGACACGTTAAAGATTTCATAAGGCGTCCCGCGACGGATTTTGCGGAAGTTCTCACGAATACGGTCAGAAACCACGATGCTGTCGTTCAGCGAGTAACCGATAACCGACATCAACGATGCGACGATAGTCAGGTCAATCTCGATATGGAACAACGACAGGATCCCAAGCGTGATGATCACGTCGTGCGCCAGCGAGATAACCACGCCCGCCGCCAGTCGCCACTCAAAGCGGAAACCGACGTACACGAGGATGGAGATCAGCGCCACGATCAGCGCCATCGCACCGTTTTGTGCCAGATCGGCACCGACGCTAGGCCCGACGAATTCGATACGCTTCACCGCTGCATGCTGGTTGGTGGCTTCGTTAATGACGCTCAGCACCTTGCTACCCAGCACTTGCCCACCGTTTTCACCTTCGGTTGGCGGCATACGTACCATAATGTCGTGGCTGCTACCGAAGTTCTGCAGCAGCGGCTCGACGAAGCCCGCTTTCTCCAGCGCATCGCGCATCACGTCCATTTCCGCCGGTTTTTCCAGCGTGATTTCAATTACCGTACCACCGGTGAAATCGAGCCCCCAGTTAAAGCCACGTACGCCCATCACCACGATGGCCGCAATCAGCAGGAAACCAGAGATGCCGAAAGCCCAGTAGTCCCAGCGCATAAAGTCGATGACTTTACGGCCGTGGTTCAATTGTTCAACAGTATATTCCTGTGCCACTTCGCACTCCTCAGATTGACAGCTTTTTGACGCGCTTGCCGCCATACAACAGGTTTACGATGGCACGTGTCCCGACGATCGCGGTAAACATCGACGTCGCCACACCAATACCGGTAGTAATCGCGAACCCTTTAATTGCCCCGGTACCGACTGCATACAGGATCAGAACTTTAATCAGCGTCGTGATGTTCGCATCGAAGATGGAACTGAATGCGCCAGCATAACCTTCGTTGATCGCCTGCTGAATCGAACGTCCGTTACTCAACTCTTCTTTGATACGTTCGTTGATCAGTACGTTCGCATCGACCGCTACGGCAAGGGTTAAGACGATCCCCGCGATACCCGGCATACTTAGCGTAGCGCCCGGCAGCAGCGACATGATACCGACAATCAGTACCAGGTTCGCAATCAGCGCGCTGGTCGCAATCAAACCAAACTTCTTGTAGAAGAAGATCATAAACAGAATAGAAACAGCCAGACCAGCCAGACACGCTTCCAGACCCTGCTTGATGTTCTGCATACCCAGAGTCGGGCCGATGGTGCGTTCTTCAACAATCTGAATCGGCGCAATCAACGCACCGGCACGTAGCAGCAGTGAAAGCTGACGCGCTTCATTCGGGTTGTTGATACCGGTGATACGGAAGCTGTTGCCCAAGCGAGACTGGATGTTGGCGATGTTAATCACCTCTTCCTGTTTCACCAGCACTGAACGGCCATTCGCATCTTTTTTACCGCTGTCTTTGTACTCCACGAACAGGGTCGCCATCGGCTTACCGATGTTATCCTTGGTGAAGTTAGACATGATGTTACCACCCGCGCTATCCAGCGAGATGTTAACCTGCGGCTGATTGTATTCGTCCTGGCTGGAAGTGGAATCGGTGATATGGTCACCGGTCAGGATCACGCGTTTATACAGCACAACCGGCTGTCCTTCACGAGACTGTTTCACTTCCGAGTCACCCGGTACGCGCCCGGATGCCGCCGCAGACTGGTCCACGTTGGTGTTTACCAGACGGAACTCCAGCGTCGCCGTTGCGCCCAGAATCTCTTTCGCACGCGCGGTGTCCTGAATACCCGGCAGTTCGACCACGATGCGGTCGGCGCCCTGGCGTTGAACAACCGGCTCAGCGACACCCAGTTGGTTAACACGATTACGCAGAATATTGATGTTCTGCTGTACCGCGTACTCACGGGCTTCACTCAGACGTGCATCGGTCATCACTGCACGCAGCGCATTGCTGCCCTGGCTGGAAATAACCAGATCCTGATGACGCTTGCTCAGATAAGAGATCGCGTCGTCACGCGCCTTGCCATCACGGAAGGTGATGCTCAGACCGTAGTTATCTTCTTTACGAACGGTAGTATAAGGAATGCCTTTTTCACGCAGATCGCTGCGCAGGCTATCGATATTTTGTTCCTGCAGTTTACCCAGCGCGGTGTCCATATCCACTTCCATCAGGAAGTGAACGCCACCACGCAGATCAAGACCGAGTTTCATCGGTTCCGCGTGAATAGCAGCCAGCCAGCGAGGGGTTGCCGGAGCAAGGTTAAGCGCCACGACGTATTGATCACCCAGCACGCCCAGCAGCACTTCACGTGCGCGCAATTGGGTATCGGTGGAGTCGAAGCGCGCAAGAATAGCGCCCTCTTCCAGAGCCACAGACTTAGGTGTGATTTTTTCTTCTTGTAACGTTTTCTGGACCTGGATCAGCGTTTGCTCACTGGCGGCGGCACCGCGCACGCCAGTGATTTGAACAGCCGGATCCTCACCATACAGGTTGGGAAGTGCGTAAAGCAGGCCGACGATAATCACGACGACCAGCATGATGTACTTCCACAAAGGATAACGGTTTAACACGGCAGTTCCCTTTGGGAAAACGGAATATTACAGCGCCTTCATGGTGCCTTTCGGCAGAACGGCAGCTACGAAGTCACGTTTGATAACCACTTCAGTGGTGTCGTTCAGTGCGATAGAGATGTAGCCAGTTTCCGCTACTTTGGTCACACGACCGACCAGGCCACCGTTCGTCAGGACTTCATCACCTTTGGCAATGGAGCTCATCAGATTTTTATGCTCTTTGGTACGCTTTTGCTGTGGACGCAGGATCATGAAGTAGAAAATCAGACCAAACACCACCAGCATCAGAATCAGAGACATCGGGCTGCCCTGCGCCGGAGCACCTGTTGCCGCTACCGCATCAGAAATAAAAAAGCTCATTCAAATTCCCTCATTATTAAAATTAATCAACGTTCACAGGTGGAACAGGTCGACCCTGACGTTGGTAAAAATCGGTTACGAAGCTCTCTAATTTACCCTCTTCAATAGCCTTGCGTAAACCCGCCATCAAGCGCTGGTAGTAGCGAAGGTTATGAATGGTATTGAGTCGCGCGCCCAATATTTCGTTGCAACGGTCAAGATGATGCAAGTAAGCGCGTGAATAATTGCGACAGGTGTAACAATCGCACTCAGCGTCGAGTGGACTGGTGTCGCTTTTATGTTTCGCGTTACGAATTTTTACCACGCCGTCAGTCACAAACAAATGGCCATTACGGGCATTTCGCGTTGGCATCACACAGTCAAACATATCGATACCACGACGCACGCCTTCAACCAGATCTTCTGGTTTGCCGACGCCCATCAGGTAACGAGGTTTATCTGCCGGAATTTGTGGGCAAACATGTTCCAGAATAAGGTGCATGTCTTCTTTCGGTTCACCCACAGCCAAACCGCCGACAGCGTAGCCATCAAAGCCTATATCTACCAGACCTTTAACAGAGATATCACGTAAATCTTCGTAAACGCTGCCCTGAATGATGCCAAAAAGCGCATTTTTGTTGCCGAGGCTATCAAAACGGTCACGGCTGCGCTGCGCCCAACGCAATGACATCTCCATCGAGCGTTTAGCATAGTCCCAGTCAGCCGGGTACGGTGTACATTCGTCGAAAATCATCACGATATCGGAACCGAGATCGTATTGAATCTCCATCGATTTCTCAGGATCGAGGAAAATCGGATCGCCGTTGATCGGGTTGCGGAAATGTACACCCTGCTCGGTAATCTTACGGATATCGCCCAGGCTGAATACCTGGAAACCGCCGGAATCGGTAAGGATCGGTCCTTTCCACTGCATGAAGTCATGCAAATCGCCATGCAGCTTCATGATTTCCTGTCCTGGGCGCAGCCACAGGTGGAACGTGTTGCCGAGAATAATTTGTGCGCCGGTCGCTTCAACTTCTTCCGGCGTCATACCTTTCACCGTACCGTAGGTACCGACAGGCATAAAAGCAGGCGTTTCCACTACGCCACGATCAAAAACAAGGCGTCCGCGGCGAGCGCGACCGTCTGTGGTATCCAGTTCAAATTTCATCTTAACTCCTGCGTCAGAAAAACAGTCCGACGTAAAATACTCATGCCGGGAACTTACTCCCCGACACGCTCAGAAATAGCCTGCGGATTGTACGTGATAAACATCGCATCACCGTAACTAAAAAAGCGATATTCCGCTTTAACCGCTTCATGATAGGCGTTCATGGTGTTTTTATAACCTGCAAACGCCGAAACCAACATAATCAATGTCGATTCAGGGAGATGGAAGTTGGTTACCAGCGCATCGATGACGTTGTACTGATAGCCCGGGTAGATAAAGATTTGCGTATCCCCGAAGAACGGTTCAATCAGATCATTTTTCGCCGCCTGAGCCGCGCTTTCCAGCGAACGAACTGAGGTCGTCCCTACCGCGATCACGCGATTACCGCGCGCTTTCGCCGCCAGTACCGCGTCGACCACGTCCTGCGGAACTTCCGCATATTCGGAATGCATGATGTGATCTTCAATGGTGTCTACGCGCACCGGCTGGAACGTCCCCGCCCCAACGTGCAGCGTCACAAACGCCATCTCAATGCCCTTTTCACGCAGTTTTGCCAGTAACGGATCGTCAAAGTGCAGACCCGCTGTCGGTGCCGCCACGGCGCCAGGTTTTTCGCTGTATACGGTCTGGTACAGTTCACGGTCGGCGTCTTCATCCGGGCGGTCGATATACGGCGGCAGCGGCATATGGCCGATGGCGTTGAGGATATCCAGTACGCTGCGTTCGTCGTCAAACGCCACTTCAAACAGCGCATCATGGCGCGCAACCATCGTCGCTTTAATGCTTTCATCATCGCCCAGCAACAGCTCAGCACCCGGCTTCGGCGCTTTGGATGCGCGAATATGAGCCAGAATACGTTTGTCATCGAGCATGCGCTCAACCAGCACTTCAATCTTGCCGCCGCTGGCTTTACGCCCAAACAGGCGGGCCGGGATCACGCGGGTATTGTTAAAGACCAGAAGATCTCCGGGGTTGAGCTTGTCGAGCAAATCGGTGAAAGTACCGTGCGTCAGCGCGCCCGTTGGCCCATCCAGCGACAGCAAACGGCAGCTACTGCGCTCTGCTTGCGGATAGTGGGCAATCAGGGATTCAGGAAGTTCAAAGGTGAAATCGGTAACGCGCATGACACTGACTCAGACTAAAATAAGAGGCGGGTAGTCTAGTGCCGGGGCGCTTTCCCTGCAACCTTTACCCCGCTTTTGGACAGATAATCGATAATGAATTTTCTTGCACATTTACATCTGGCGCATTTAGCCGACAGTTCACTCTCCGGCAACCTGCTGGCGGATTTTGTTCGCGGAAACCCGGCATCCAGTTTTGCGCCTGAGGTGGTGGACGGCATTTTCATGCATCGTCGAATCGACGTCATGACCGACAACCTGCCGGAAGTCCGTGAAGCTAAAGAGTGGTTTCGCAGCGAAACGCGCCGCGTCGCGCCGATTACGCTCGACGTGATGTGGGATCACTTTTTATCGCGCCACTGGGCAGAAATCTCGCCCGACTTCCCATTAGCAGCCTTTGTCCGCTACGCCCATACTCAGGTTGCCACAATCTTGCCTGAATCGCCGCCGCGCTTTGTCAATCTGAACAATTACATGTGGTCAGAGAAATGGCTGGAGCGCTATCAGGATATGGATTTTATCCAGGATGTGCTCAATGGCATGGCCAGCCGCCGCCCGCGTCTCGATGCCCTGCGCGACTCGTGGTATGACCTGGACAGACATTACGACGCGCTGGAAGAACGCTTCTGGCGTTTTTATCCGCAGATGATGGAACAGGCCCGCCGTAAAGCACTTTGATCACCCGACAGCACTGGGCCGAATAAGGTGACGCCACCATCCGGCAAAACATTGATAGCCAAAACCTGTCTCATTGATTGTCAGCGCCTCTTTGTCTTATTCCCGAACACTCTCTATACTGGCCCGCGTTGCGTTCCAAAAAACCCTTAACTTTGCAGGAGAATTATATGGTACTGGTAACTCGTCAGGCTCCGGATTTCACAGCAGCTGCGGTACTGGGTAGCGGTGAGATTGTTGATAACTTCAACTTCAAACAGCATACCAACGGTAAAACCACCGTTCTGTTCTTCTGGCCGATGGACTTCACCTTCGTTTGCCCGTCTGAACTGATCGCGTTCGACAAACGTTACGAAGAATTCCAGAAGCGCGGCGTTGAAGTGGTTGGCGTTTCTTTTGACTCTGAATTTGTCCATAACGCATGGCGTAACACCCCTGTCGACAAAGGCGGCATCGGTGCAGTGAAATACGCAATGGTTGCTGACATCAAGCGCGAAATCCAGAAAGCTTACGGCATCGAGCACCCGGAAGCGGGCGTTGCTCTGCGCGGTTCTTTCCTGATCGACGCGAACGGCGTTGTTCGCCACCAGGTGGTTAACGATCTGCCGCTGGGTCGTAACATCGACGAAATGCTGCGTATGGTTGACGCGCTGCAGTTCCACGAAGAGCACGGTGACGTTTGCCCTGCACAGTGGGAAAAAGGTAAAGAAGGTATGAACGCGTCTCCGGACGGCGTGGCAAAATACCTGACCGAAAACGTCTCCAGCCTGTAATTGGCATGAATTGAACAAGGCCCGCAAATGCGGGCCTTTTTTTATCTCAATGACCCGACCACACCGACGCTGAGATTGCAGGCAACGTCAGTACATCACCCATGACCTGGCCTTTGCCCTCTTCATGTCGCCACTGCGCGACATTGAGCAACGGCGACGACGGCAGCACCACTTCACAGGCGTGTCCCCGGTTAATCGCCACCAGTACGCGCTGCTGGTTAAGTACCCGGACAAATACCACCACGTTATCTTCGGCGTAAATTACCTGACAGCCGCCGTGGCGTAGCGCCTTGCTACGATGACGTAATTTCGCCAACCGCTGGTACAGCGCCAACAGTTCGCCGTCCTGTTGATCCTTCTGCCACGGGAACGGTTTACGACAGAACGGATCGTTATTTCCATCCAGCCCCACTTCATCACCGTAGTAAATACACGGCACGCCAGGCCACGTAAACAGCCACACCACCGCCAGTGGCAGGCGCGCAACATCTTTACCCAGTAAAGATTTAAAACGAGCGGTATCGTGGCTGTCGAGCTGGTTGAACATACGCAACTGCTGCTCATGCGACAATCCCGCACGGTAGTTATCCATCCACGCCATGCACGTTTGAGCATCAATAGATTGCGGATCGTAAGAGATGTCGGTGTTGGCGAGAAATCCCCAGAGCGGGAAGGTAAAACCACGGTAGTTCATGGCGGCATCTTCGGCATCGGCCTGTAACCACTGGCGCGCATCGCCAAAGTGTTCACCGACCACATAGGCTTCTGGCTGCGTTTCTTTCGCCGCCTGGGTGATCCCGGCCACATGCTGCAGATTGTTGCGCGATCCACCGGCTTCTCCCAACATGTGCACAACATCAAGCCGCCAGCCGTCCATGCTCCACGGCGCTTTTAACCAGTGACGGACAATGCTGTCCTCGCCGCGATAAATTTCGTTCACCAGGCTTTCCGAGGCAAAATCCAGCTTCGGCAGGCTGGCGTAACCCAGCCAGTCCAATGCGACGCCGTCGTCAGAGAAATGGTACCAGTCGCGCCAGGGCGAGTCCGGGTTATGGCACGCCCCGTCTGTTCCCTGATGATGCCTGTCGAACCAGGCGTGCGAATCGCCACTGTGATTGAATACGCCGTCCAACACCAGGCGCATTCCCTGTTGCTGCGTGTTATGCCGCAGGCGTAATAGCGCCCTGTCGCCACCAAAGCGGGGGTCAACATGGCGATAATCTTCGGTATCGTATTTATGCACGCTCGGTGCGGTAAACACCGGGTTCAGATACAGTGCTGTTACCCCTAAGCTTTTCAGGTACGGCAGCTTCTCGCTGATCCCGTCCAAATCACCACCATAGAACGTCGAGCCTCCGGCCTGTGCGTTCAGCGGTTCATCCCAGTCGCGCTGCACAATATCGTGCCCGGCCGCGTGGTGGTAATAGACGTTATCCTGTTCTGTATCGCGCGACTGACTGCGGGCAAAGCGGTCCGGGAAAATCTGATAGAAAACCTGGTCGGCCACCCATTGCGGACCATTGTCTGGCACATCCACAGCAAACTGTTCCAGCCGCGCGGGCGGAAATCGGCTGAACCCTTGCGGGGTAAACCACAGCTGGCGATCGAGCCACAGCAGCTTAAAGCTATAGCGTCGACGAGGCTGGCCGCAGGAGAGATCGATTGCCGCGCGCCACGCGGTCACGCCAGGCTGCGGCTGGCTGCGCTGCTTATGCATGCCGAGCGAGATCTCTTCGTTATCATTTTCTGCGCGTAACGTGACCCGCTGGGGTTGATTGTCCCCTGCCAGCCAGAGCGTAATCGTCAGTTTATCGTTTTTTTGCTTAACAAATGGGGCAACCGGAAGGTGCCAGGCGTTCAACATCACGTATCCCCTTTGATGAAAATGAAGTCACCTTGCCATAGGAAAGTTAAGGATCACTCATCATCTTAACGTTTATTGGGGGAGGAGTTCGGGGGAGGAGAAAATGCCGGGAGGCGCAAGCCTTACCCGGCAAAAAAATTACTGTGCTTCAGCCGGTTGACGCTCGCGGAGGCGTTTGAACACCCACCCCACCAGCAGCAGGGCAATCCACGCAAAACCAACGTACAGTGAAATACGGGTATCCGGATGGTAGCCAATAAGCCCGATGATAAAGACCAGGAAAATCAGGCCAATCACCGTCGTGACCACACCTCCCGGTACTTTAAACGTCAGTGCTTTGACCTCTTCCGGCGGCAGACGACGGCGGAAGGCAATCTGCGACAGCAGGATCATGATCCATACCCACACCGTGGCAAACGTCGCCAACGAGGCGATCACCAGGAAGATGTTCTCCGGCATGATGTAGTTGAGATACACCGCAAACAGCAGGGCAATGGTCATCACCATCACCGTCACCCACGGCACGCCGCGACGCGAGGTTTTGGCGAACATTTTCGGTGCACTTCCCTGCTCCGCCATACCGTGCAGCATACGGCCCACGCCAAAGACATCAGAGTTGATCGCCGACAGCGAGGCGGTCAGCACCACAAAGTTAAGGATACCTGCCGCAAAGGTAATGCCCATATGCTGGAACGTCAGAACAAAAGGACTCCCGTCGGTGCCCACCTGATTCCATGGGTAAATAGACATAATGACGAACAGCGTGCCCACGTAAAACACGAGGATTCGCATCGGCACGGAGTTAATTGCACGCGGGATCGACTCCTGCGGGTTCTTCGCTTCACCGGCAGTAATGCCGATGATTTCAATGCCACCATAGGCAAACATCACCATTTGCAGCGACATAATCATGCCCAGCCAGCCGTTACTGAAGAACCCACCGTTGCTCCACAGGTTATGGATGCCGGTTGGTTGCCCACCGTTGCCGATCCCCCAAATGATGATGCCAAAACCGGCGACAATCATAATGATGATGGTGGCGACCTTAAAGAATGAGAACCAGAACTCCAGTTCGCCAAACACCTTCACACTCATCAGGTTGATGGCGCAGATAATCAGCACTACGCTCAGAACCCAAATCCAGTGCGGCACCGCCGGGAACCAGACGCCCATATAAATACCGAAGGCGGTCACGTCGGCAATAGCGACAATCAGGATTTCAAAACAGTAGGTCCAGCCGGTAATGTAGCCTGCCAACGGTCCGAGGTTTTCCTGCGCATAGCGCGAAAACGAGCTGGCTGCCGGGTTATGAACGGACATTTCGCCCAGCGCGCGCATGATAATGTACGCCGCCGCGCCGCCGATAATATAGGCCAACAACACGCTCGGCCCTGCCATTTTGATGGCATCGGCTGAGCCATAGAACAGCCCGGTACCAATTGCCGAACCTAATGCCATAAAGCGGATGTGCCGGGTGCTCAGCCCACGCTTTAGCTTGTTATTACTTTCCATCGATTCCTAACCTGTTAACACAATAAAAAAACCACGGGGCCATATTAATAGCCCCGTGGTTAAAACTTATTGTCAGTGATATTAGTGTGCGCTGGAGGTCACTTGTCGACCTGCTGCGCGGTCCCAAATTACGGCCAGGACCACCATCACGACTGTTGGCATCAACCACGCCAGACCTTGCTCTGCCAGCGGTAAACGCTGGGTCCAGGCCGGTAACACGTCGCCAATTGCAGAAGCTTTAATGCCATCAAGGATACCAAAAATCAGGCTGATAAACATCGCAGGTGCAATGACGCGGGAAGAATTATGCCACCATGAGCGGGTAAAGCTTAATACAACCAGTGCGATACAGGGCGGATAGATAGCCGTCAGGACCGGAATCGAGATCTGAATCAGGTGGCTCAGGCCGAGGTTTGACACCACCATCGAGAAGCCGCCAAGGATAAACACCAGCGTACGGTAAGACAGTGGAATGTACTGCGCAAAGAACTCAGCACACGCACAGGTCAGGCCAACCGCCGTCACCAGGCAAGCGATGAAAATCAACGCGGCCAGCAGCAGGCTACCTGCACCGCCGAAGGTGTGCTGAACATACGCATGCAGAATTGCCGCGCCGTTAGCAGACTGATCGACCAGAATCGCGCTGTCTGAACCCAGACGGAACAAGGCGAGGTACAGCAGCGTTAAGCCGACACCGGCCATCAAACCTGCCCAGACGGTATAACGTGTCAGTAGACGTGCTTCAGTAACGCCACGCGAACGCGCGGCGTTCACGATAACAATACCAAAGACCATCGCCCCCAGCGTATCCATCGTCAGATAGCCGTTCACGAAGCCATTGGAAAACGCCGCAGTTTGATAGGCTTCTATGGCATTGCTGATCGGACCGGCAGGCCAGATAATCGCAGCAACAGACAGCACAACCAGCGCCAGAATTTTCAGCGGCGCGAGGAAATTCCCCACGGTATCCAGCAGTTTGCCCGGATAGAGCGACACCAGGATGACAATCGCGAAATAGACCACGCTGTAGATAAATAGCGGCAGCGCGGAGTCACCGGTCAGCGGGGCAATCCCCACTTCAAAGGAGACCGTTGCGGTACGCGGCGTTGCAAATAACGGCCCAACGGCCAGATAACAGACGGTAGCCAGTACTAAACCGGCCACTTTGCCGATCGGAGTGCTGAGGCTGTCTACACCACCGCCGACTTTCGCCAGCGCCACAACGGTGAGCACCGGCAGGCCAACAGCGGTAATCAGAAAGCCAAAAGCCGCAGTCCAGACGTGTTCGCCGGCCTGCAAACCAACCATTGGGGGGAAAATAATGTTACCTGCACCTACAAACAGTGCAAATGTCATAAATCCCAGTGCGATGATATCGCGCGATTTTAACTGATGGGTCATAAAGTCTTACAGCCTGTGGATGTGAATGTGGTGTTGTAAAGGTTAAATTTTTGCCCTTCCCTTTTGGGACGATACAGCGGCATTTTTAATCAATTCCAGCGGGAAATTCTCCCAGCCTGGCGCGGCGAAGAATAGTTTTTCGATTTACCGCGTAAATGCAGTCGGTATGACAGCACATGGTGCGCAATTTAAACGCTTATAACGTTTTAAAGCAAGGTGGGATCTAAAAACCAGAACAATATAGCGATATGAAAAATCCAGTTAGAACAAAACACCATTTCCGGGAAAAAGGTATGGGTAATAATGCGAACAAAAAACAATCAGACGTCGTAAAATTCAGGATGACTGTATTGACCCGCGTAAAAAAGCCAGCTTTCGCTGGCTTTTGGAAAGATAATCTTACGGATACGCCTCAATCGTTGCTTTTGGCAAGTAAACGTTCCGCCAGCACAAAGCTAAACCGCGTCCCTTTGCCCGGCGTACTCTCGATATTCAATCGGCTGTCGTGATGATTTAAAGCATGCTTCACAATAGCCAGCCCCAGCCCGCTACCGCCCGTTTGCCGCGATCGCGCTTTATCCACGCGGTAGAAACGCTCGGTCAAACGAGGAATGTGCTCAGGCGCAATCCCAGGCCCATTATCTTCGACGCTGAACTCGGCTCCCGCCGTCGCCCGCTGCCAGCGCACGGTGATGTGTGTTCCCGCCGGCGTGTGGTTCACCGCGTTATAGATAAGATTCGAGATTGCGCTACGCAGTTGCTCCTCGTTACCCATCACGCTCAGGCGATTATCCACGTCGAAGGTAAACGTGTGTTTATTCTGGCTCAGCGTTTGTGCTTCGTGCTCAGCCACGCGCAGTATCATCGGCACATCCACTTTTTCATTCTGCGGCAGTGTCGGTGCGGCTTCTATTTTCGATAGCGTCAGCAGCTGCTTCACCAGCCCTTCCATACGCTGCGTTTGCTCACGCATGGTATCCAGCGCTTTCTCTCGCGTTGCCCCTTCCAGGGGATGCTCCTGCATCATCTCCAGATAACCTTGCAGCACCGTCAGCGGTGTACGCAACTCGTGGCTGGCGTTGGCAAAGAAATTACGCCGCGCACCTTCCAGTTGGTGCATCTGCGTGACATCGCGCGCCACCATCAGCAACTGCTTGTCGGTATACGGCATCACCCTAATTTCCAGATGCCGCCCGGTATTAAGTACCAAATTAATTGGCCGACTAAAGTCGCGCGTTTTCAGGTATGAGGTAAATTCCGGGTAGCGAAGCAGGTTAAGAATATTTTGCCCACTATCGTCCGGCCAACGTAGTCCCAGAACCTGCTGTGCCAGGCCGTTACACCAGAAAATCCCACCCTCTTCGGTGGTCAGTACCACCGCATCAGGCAGCGATTCAGCCCCGCTACGAAAACGTTTAATCAGATTACCCAGTTCGCGGCGGCGTTTTTTGTTACGCAGTTGCATTTGATGCAGGCCGTAAAGCAGCGGTTCCCAACTGCCCCGCCCCGGCGGAGGCGTCATACTCCTGTCGACCCACAGCCACCAGGACAAACGCAGTAAATTCCAGAAATGCCAGATAAGCAGACCCGTTACCGATGCCAGTAAAAACCACGGCAGATAACCGAAAAAAGCACTAAGGATAAAAGCCGGAATGCAGCAAAGTATCAGCTCCAGTACCAGCCTTTTCCATGACAATCGTTCCAGCAAACGTCGCACTCCCTATACAACTTGATCTAATGGGCTATTTTCCGTGCCGGTCAGAAGCGGGTGGAAAAACGGTATCCCGTTCCGCGTACCGTCTGCACCATGCGATCGTGGCCGCTGTGCTCCAGCGCCTTACGCAAGCGGCGGATATGCACGTCAACCGTCCGGTCTTCTACGTACACGTTGGTGCCCCAGACATGATTAAGTAGTTGTTCGCGGCTGTAGACGCGCTCAGGATGAGTCATAAAGAAATGCAGCAGTTTGAACTCAGTTGGCCCCATATCCAGCGGTTCTTCGCCGGTCATTACACGATGCGAGGTGGGATCAAGGCTCAGCCCCTGCATCTCAATAACTTCTTCAACCGCCATTGGTGAAATACGACGCAGTACGGCTTTAATGCGCGCCACCAGCTCCTTCGGCGAAAACGGCTTGGTGATATAGTCATCCGCACCGGTTTCCAGCCCACGTACGCGATCTTCTTCATCACCTCTTGCTGTCAGCATCATCACCGGGATGTCCCGCGTCATCGCTTCACGTTTGAGGTGTTTAATGAACTGTAACCCCGAGCCACCGGGAAGCATCCAGTCAAGCAGGATAAGATCCGGCCAGGGTTCATTGAGTTGATTCACCGCACTGTCATAGTCTTCGGCTTCTACAGGTTGGAACCCGTTTTGCTCGAGCACGAAGCAGACCATTTCACGAATTGGAGCTTCATCTTCTACGACCAGAATACGTCTCGCCATGATTTGCCCTGTTTTAATTTAATCGTTCATACCCTCTATACGCCGCCATTATGCGTCAGATTTATGACAGATTTATGAAAAAGATAGTCCAGGCTTAACCAATGTTGTTGAATTATGACAGCCCGGAAACAAGATATTCACGCCGTTGCAAGGGTATAATCCCCCTCATTGCTTTTTCGTCATGGAACTCGTATGCGCATCCTTCATACCTCAGACTGGCATCTGGGCCAAAACTTCTACAGCAAGAGCCGCGCCGCCGAGCATCAGGCCTTTCTTGACTGGCTGCTGGAGACCGCACAATCCCATCAGGTGGATGCCATTATTGTGGCAGGCGATATTTTTGATACCGGCTCACCGCCGAGCTATGCCCGCGAGATTTACAACCGCTTTGTCGTCAATTTGCAGCAAACAGGCTGCCACCTGGTGGTGCTGGCAGGCAACCATGACTCGATCGCCACGCTTAATGAATCACGCGATATTTTGGCGTTTCTGAACACCACGGTGGTCGCCAGCGCAGGCCATGGACCGCAAATACTGAAACGCCGCGACGGCACGCCAGGCGCCGTGCTGTGCCCGATTCCCTTTTTACGCCCACGCGACATCATCACCAGCCAGGCGGGACTCACCGGCAGCGAAAAACAACAGCATTTGCTGGGGGCAATTACCGACTATTACCAGCAGCAGTACCAGGACGCCTGTGAACTGCGCGGTGAACGCAACCTGCCGATCATTGCAACCGGGCACCTGACGACCGTCGGTGCCAGCAAAAGTGACGCGGTACGTGACATTTATATTGGCACACTGGATGCCTTTCCGGCGCAGAATTTCCCGCCAGCAGATTACATCGCGTTGGGACATATTCACCGGGCGCAGGTCATCGGCGGAACAGAACATATTCGCTACTGCGGCTCGCCGATTGCCCTCAGTTTTGACGAATGTGGCAAAAACAAAGGCGTGCATCTGGTGAGCTTCAAAGACGGCAAGCTACATACCGTCGACAATCTCACCGTACCGGTCACGCAGCCGCTGGCAGTATTGAAAGGCGATTTAGCCGCCATTACCGCCCAGCTTGAGCAATGGCGCGACGTAGAACTGCAAACACCCGTCTGGTTAGATATTGAAATCACCACCGACGATTACCTGCACGACATGCAGCGCAAAATTCAGGCGTTGACGGAAGACCTGCCGGTAGAGGTTCTGCTGGTGCGCCGCAGTCGGGAGCAGCGCGAGCGTATTATGGCCAATGAGCGGCGTGAAACGCTGAGCGAACTGAGCGTGACGGAAGTCTTTGACCGCCGTCTGGCGCTGGAGGAACTGGAAGCGCCGAGGCGGGAACGTCTTAATCAGCTGTTTAATGACACGTTACAGACACTTGCCGGGGAGGCTGACGCATGAAAATTCTTAGCCTGCGCCTGAAAAACCTCAACTCCCTGAAAGGGGAATGGAAAGTCGACTTCACGGCAGAGCCTTTTGCCAGCAACGGTCTGTTTGCCATCACCGGGCCTACAGGGGCCGGAAAAACCACCCTGCTTGATGCGATTTGTCTCGCGCTGTACCACGAGACACCGCGCCTGAATACCGTATCACAGTCGCAAAACGACCTGATGACCCGCGACACCGCCGAGTGTCTGGCAGAGGTCGAGTTCGAAGTTAAAGGCGAAGCCTACCGCGCGTTCTGGAGCCAGAATCGGGCGCGCAATCAGCCTGACGGCAATCTGCAGGTCCCGCGCGTGGAACTTGCCCGCTGCGCCGACGGAAAAATCCTCGCCGATAAAATCAAAGATAAACTGGACATGACCGCCACGCTCACCGGGCTGGATTACGGACGGTTTACGCGTTCGATGCTGCTGTCGCAGGGGCAATTTGCCGCCTTCCTTAACGCCAAACCCAAGGAGCGCGCCGAGTTGCTGGAAGAGCTGACCGGCACCGAAATCTACGGACAAATTTCGGCAATGGTGTTTGAAAAACACAAAGCGGCACGCAATACGCTCGAAATATGCGAAGCGCAGGCGGCGGGTGTCGTACTGTTAAGCGAAGAGCAGCAACAGCAGTTGCAGCAAAGTTTGCAGGTACTTACTGACGAAGAAAAAATTTTGCTGGCGCAGCAGCAACATCAGCAGAAAGATTTTCAATGGGTTACGCGCAGCGACGAACTGGTTAGTGAACAGCAGCGCGTGGCTAGCTTAGCGCAGCAGGCCCAACAGGCGCTTGCGGACGCCGCGCCTGAGCTGGCAAGACTCCAGCTCGCTCAGCCTGCCAACCAGCTTCGTCCACTGTGGGATCGCCAGCAGGAGCAGACTGCTCGCCTGGCGCAAACAAAGCAGCGGATCATTGAAGTAAATACTCGCTTACACACTAAAACCTCGCTGCGCGCGCGCATCCGCAACGGTGCACTGCGCAGCCACGAGCAACTTCAGACCGAACTTACCGCACTGGCGCAGTGGTTGGCGGAGCATGATCGATTCCGCTTATGGGGCCAGGAGATTGCGGGCTGGCGCGCACTTTTTTCTCAGCGTAGTCGCGATAAGCATCAGCTTACGGCACTCGCTGCCCGTATCGCTGAGTTACGCCAGAAACTGGCGGCGTTGCCGGAAAATGCCCTGACGCTCACCGCGGATGAGGTTGCGGTCGCGATGGAACAGCAAGCGCAATCACGGGCTTTCCGTCAGCGTCTGACCTCACTTCATGCTCGCTATCAGCCGTTGCAAAAACGTCTGCGTCAGAACGGTGAAAGCGTGCAAAAAGCGCAGGCGCAGCAGGCCGCGCTCAATGAAACGCTCGCGCTACGCCGACAGCAATATAAAGAAAAAAATCAGCACTACCTGGACGTTGAAACGCTCTGCAAACAGGAAGAAAAAATCAAAAGTCTGGAGGCAGAGCGCGCGCTTTTGCAGGCCGGACAGCCCTGCCCGTTATGCGGCTCTACTGCACATCCTGCGGTCTCGGAGTATCAGGCGCTGGAACTGAGTGCAAACCAGCAACGTCGCGACCAGTTAGCCAAAGAAGTCGCAGCACTGAAAGAGGAAGGTCTGCTGGTTCTGGGGCAGGTCAATGCCCTGACACAGCAAATCCAGCGTGAGACAGAAGAGATACAGACGCTCTCTCAGGAAGAGCAAGCACTCACTAAAGAGTGGCAGGACGTTTGCACCGCTCTGAATATTACGCTGAATATTCAGGAGGATATTACCGGCTGGATGGGCGAACAGGAGCACTACGAGCGCCAGCTTTATCTGCTCAGCCAGCGCCTGACGCTGGAAAACCAGTTACACGATCAGCAACAACAGGAACGCCAGTATCAACAACAGCTGGCGACGACGCATCAGGGGCTGGAAAGCGCCTTGTCCGCGCTGTCACTGACTGCACCGGAAGACGGCACAGAGGCAGCCTGGTTAAGCGCCCGCGAAACCGAATTCGCGCAGTGGCAGGAGAAACAGACGCAGCATGGCGTGATTCAGGAACGCATTCACGCCCTGAAGCCGCTGCTCGACACGCTTCCGGCAACGGACACCGCAGAAGCCGAAACGGTTATCCCTGAAAACTGGCGCGAAATTCACGACGACTGCGTGTCGCTGCAAAGCCAGCTTGCCGCACAGCAACAGCAGGAAACGCTGGAAAGCGAACGCTTGCAACAGTCGCAGGCGCAATTTACCGCCGCCCTGGCGGCCAGTTGCTTTGCCGATCAAGAGGCGTTCCTTGCCGCGCTGCTGGACGACGACACCGTCCGCCGCCTTGAGCAGTTAAAACAGACGCTGGAAAATCAATCGCAGCAGGCAACGGCGCTGTCCGGGCAAGCCAGCCAACAACTGCAGACGCATCAGGCGCTGCGCCCGGAGGGGCTGGACGCCGACGCACAAACCCTGCAAGCCCGGCTGCAACAACTGGCGCAACAACTGCGAGAGAACACCACCCAACAGGGGGAGTTACGCCAGCAGCTTAAGCAGGACAGCGATAACCGCCAGCGTCAGCAGGCATTAATGCAGCAGATTAAAGAGGCGGCCAGCCAGGTCGAAGACTGGGGCTATCTGAATGCGCTAATTGGCTCGAAAGAAGGGGATAAATTCCGCAAGTTTGCCCAAGGCCTGACGCTGGATAACCTGGTGTGGTTGGCTAACAATCAACTGACCCGCCTGCACGGTCGCTATCTGCTACAGCGAAAAGCCAGCGAAGCGCTGGAGCTGGAAGTGGTTGATACCTGGCAAGCCGACGCCGTTCGCGATACCCGCACGCTGTCCGGCGGTGAAAGCTTCCTGGTAAGTCTGGCCCTGGCCCTGGCACTGTCCGATCTGGTCAGCCACAAAACGCGCATTGACTCCCTGTTCCTTGATGAAGGTTTTGGCACGCTGGACAGCGAAACGCTGGATACCGCGTTGGACGCGCTGGATGCGCTAAATGCCACCGGCAAAACCATTGGCGTTATAAGCCACGTCGAGGCCATGAAAGAACGCATTCCGGTGCAAATCAAGGTGAAGAAAATCAACGGGCTGGGTTATAGCAAACTCGACAAGATGTTTGCGGTGGAGTAGTCGACAGACGGGTGCAGCTTCACAGGCCGGATAAGCGTTAGCGCCATCCGGCACAATATGTAGCATAATATTGCATACTCAGAGACGGATATGAAATGGCATTTCATTTCACTTATCCGCAAGCTATGCTCTTATTGGCGGCGAACGTTCGCCGCTGTGGCGCACATCTGCGCTGATATTGCTGGCAGGTCGTATGAAAAAAGTGATTTTCTCTTTAGCCCTCGGGACGTTTGGGCTGGGCATGGCCGAGTTTGGCATCATGGGTGTGTTAACCGAGCTGGCGCGAGATGTAGGAATATCCATTCCTGCGGCGGGCCACATGATTTCGTTTTACGCCTTCGGCGTGGTGCTGGGTGCGCCGATTATTGCGATCTTTTCCAACCGCTTTTCGCTGAAACATATTCTGCTGTTTCTGGTCACGTTGTGTGTAATAGGTAACGCCATCTTCACCCTCTCCTCATCCTATTTTATGCTGGCGGTCGGCAGGCTGGTTTCCGGTTTTCCGCACGGTGCATTCTTTGGCGTCGGGGCCATTATTCTGACTAAACTCGCACGCCCGGGGAAAGTCACCGCCGCCGTCGCTGGCATGGTCAGTGGGATGACCGTCGCCAACCTGATTGGCATTCCCGTCGGTACCTGGCTGAGTCAGGCATTTAGCTGGCGCTACACCTTTTTGCTGATCGCCGTGTTTAACATTGCAGTCATTGCGTCGATTGCCTTCTGGGTGCCCAACATCAGTGACGAAGCAAAAGGCAAACTGCGAGAGCAATTTCACTTTCTGAAAAGCCCGGCACCGTGGCTTATTTTCTCCGCTACGATGTTTGGCAACGCCGGCGTGTTCGCCTGGTTTAGCTATGTGAAGCCATACATGATGTATATCTCCGGTTTTTCTGAAGCGCTGATGACCTTCATCATGATGCTGGCTGGATTAGGCATGGTGCTGGGCAATCTGCTGAGTGGGCGGATTTCGGGCCGCTATACGCCGCTGCGCATTGCGGTGGTGACCGACTTTGTGATTGTGCTGGCCCTGGTGATGCTGTTTTTCGTCGGCGATATGAAAGCCGCGTCGCTGACCTTCGCCTTTATTTGCTGCGCGGGTCTGTTTGCGCTGTCGGCCCCGCTACAAATTTTGCTGCTGCAAAATGCGAAAGGCGGCGAACTGCTGGGTGCCGCCGGTGGGCAAATGGCCTTTAACCTTGGTAGCGCGGTTGGCGCATACTGCGGCGGCATGATGCTGACGCTGGGTTTTTCCTACAACTACGTAACCCTCCCAGCGGCCCTGCTGTCGTTTTCCGCCATGTCATCGCTTCTGCTGTATGGGCGTCTGAACCGCCCTACGGGCATTAATTGTATGCCGGATAAGCGCCATCCGGCATAGCAAAATTACCCCTGCGGCCACAGCCAGGCCGCACCGCGAACCCCACTGGAATCACCGTGCAACGCCTTGCGTAAAGGCGTTGCACACTCACCGCCAAAGACGAACTGTTTAATCAATGACGGAACGGTCTGATACAACCTGTCGACATTACTCATCCCGCCCCCCAGCACGATGACGTCCGGGTCAAGGATGTTCACCACATGAGCCAACGATTTTGCCAGGCGCAATTCATAGCGGCGTAACGCCTGCTCCGCCAGCGCATCACCTTCACTCACCAGCCGAATAATATCGCTACCTTTCAGTTTATTACCGCTCAAGCGATGATAATCCGTGGCGAACCCGGTCCCGGAGATGAAGGTTTCAATACAACCTTGCTTCCCGCAGTAACACTGTACTTCCTGCCGATAGCGCAGTTCATCTTCGTCCATCCACGGCAGCGGATTATGCCCCCACTCACCCGCAGTACCGTTGCCGCCGATATGCGCCCGACCATTGAACGCCACCCCGGAGCCGCAGCCGGTACCGATAATCACCGCGAACACCGTTTGCGCGCCCGCCGCAGCGCCGTCTACCGCTTCAGAGACCGCCAGGCAGTTAGCATCGTTAGCCAGACGGACCTCCCGGTTCAGACGCACACTTAAGTCTTTGTCAAAAGGCTGCCCATTGAGCCAGGTTGAGTTGGCATTCTTCACCACCCCCGTGTAAGGGGAAATCGATCCGGGGATCCCCATACCAACGGTTCCGGTCTGTCCGGTGGCTTTTTCCGCCATATCCACCAGTGCGGCAATAGTTTCTATGGTTTGCCGGTAGTCATCACGCGGCGTGGGCAGGCGATGGCGGAAAAGTTGCTCCCCCGCATCACTCAGCGCGATAACTTCTGTTTTGGTACCACCTAAATCGATTCCTATACGCACACGCTGGTCCTCATTTTTTGGGAATATCAACAGAGTAGAGGCGAGCATGGTGTTAGGCAATGCACGCCCGCCGACAATTCGTTATTATGCCCGCTGAATTTAACGACAAGGCCGTGGAAATTATCATGCTGTGGTTCAAAAATTTAATGGTTTACCGTCTTAGCCGCGATGTTTCTTTGCGCGCCGAAGAGATGGAAAAACAGCTTACCTCAATGACGTTTACCCCTTGTGGTAGCCAGGATATGGCAAAAATGGGCTGGGTTCCGCCGATGGGATCGCACAGCGACGCATTGACGCATTCCAACAATGGCCAAATTATTATCTGCGCCCGCAAAGAAGAAAAAATTCTGCCGTCGCCGGTGATCAAGCAGGCGCTGGAAGCCAAAATCTTCAAGCTGGAAGCTGAGCAGGGTCGCAAACTCAAGAAGACCGAGAAAGACTCGCTGAAAGATGAAGTGTTGCACTCCTTGCTGCCGCGTGCCTTTAGCCGCTTTAGCCAGACCATGATGTGGATAGACACCGTTAATGATTTGATCATCGTCGACTGTGCGAGCGCCAAGAAAGCGGAAGATACGCTGGCACTGCTGCGTAAAAGCCTGGGCTCATTGCCGGTAGTCCCGCTGACCCTGGAAAACCCGATAGAGCTCACGCTCACTGAATGGGTCCGTTCCGGGACGACTGCGCAGGGATTCCAGTTGCTTGATGAAGCCGAACTGAAAGCCATGCTGGAAGACGGTGGTGTGATCCGGGCGAAGAAACAGGACCTGGTGAGTGATGAGATCGCCGTGCACATTGAAGCCGGAAAAGTCGTCACCAAGCTGGCTCTCGACTGGCAGCAGCGCATTCAGTTTTTGATGTGTGACGATGGCTCGATTAAGCGTCTGAAGTTCTGCGATGAGCTGCGCGACCAGAACGAAGATATCGACAGAGAAGATTACGGTCAGCGTTTTGATGCCGATTTCATCCTGATGACCGGTGAACTGGCAGCGTTGATTAAAAGCCTGGTGGAAGGATTAGGCGGCGAAGCGCAGCGCTAAGCGCACCCGTCTTGCCGGATAACGCCACAAGCGGCTTATCCGGCATATTACGCTTACAGGTAACGGCAAAGATAGGACGTCGGCTCTGCGACCTGCAGATGAAATTCACTGTGCCCAGGCACGTTAAACGTCTCCCCGGCAGCATACACTTTCCACTCAGTTTCGCCCGGCAGCAATACATTCAATGCCCCGCTCACCACCGTCATCTCTTCAGGTGCCGCCGTGCCAAAGGTGTACTCGCCTTCCACCATCACACCCACGCTCGCGCGGCCAGTACTGCTGCTGGTAAAACCAATCGATTTTACTTTGCCGGAAAAGTATTCATTACTTTGAAGCATACCACTGGCCCTATCTCGTTATTAAGTTAACAACCAATATAGGGGCCTGACGTTCCCTCTGTCACGCAAAATTACGCCAGAAGTTCCGAAGCCAGACGGGCTATCAGCACATTCGACAACAGTACCGGAACGTCGAGTGATTTTTGCAGTACATCACGATGACGCTGATTAAACCCCAGGCAGTCGAGCATAATCACGTCGGCACCTTGTTCAAGAAGTTGCTTTCCAGCATCAATCAGTTGTTGTTCAGTGCCATCAATGGGATTGGCCACGGCATAGACTGGCGGCGTTTGTAGCACCTGCCATTTCTGCGTCTGGGCGGCGAGTAATTCAGTGACGGGTACAATCACACCAACCTGATGCCCGTCGACAATCGACGCCACCAGAGGGGGAATAATACGTAAGGGCTCCAGCAGGATGCCGTTTCGGATCGTCAGACGAGTAATGACCGCAGTGCTCATCAATAAAATGACGTCAAAGCCCTGATTATCCAGCACCTCAACGATACCTTGCAGCGCGCGTTCCACTTTCTGGCGCGAAACGTGCGCCAACTGTTGGTCACTGAGCAGCGTTAATAACACATCGTCGCCCGGCGAGATGGCGTACTCGGCCATCACCTCTTCCCGCCGCATCTGCCCTAGCAAACTATGGTGGGTAATGTGTTGCTCATCGATATATTCCGTCAGGAGCGGTAATACCTCACACATCGGCACAACGCCAATCGTGAGGATAGCCAACGACGTACTCATGTGTTGCTCCACCGTCTTCTTACTTTGCTGTGAATTCCCGGATAAATACCGGGCACTGACCTGCGCTACAAATGTTCAAAAGCGTAGCAGCGGATAAGCAATACATTGTGTAAAGATTCCAAATCATTCTAATAATTTATTGTTATCGTTTACTTTTCATTTTTCGCACTCTCCAGAGACGTGCGAAAAATGTGACACAGACAGCGTCCGACCTCAGGTTTTCTGCGGATCCTCATAGCGTTTTTTGCCATCCATTGCTTCCTGCGCGGACGGATGTTCGCTAATCAACGAATTCGGCTTCGGGTGGTCAGCGCGGAGTTGATACCAGGTGACTGTCTGGCCTGGCGTACCTTTTTCAACAGTAACAATCGTCGCTTTACGTGGATAAGGGGGGTTTGTCGGCATAGCGCTTCCTTTTGAATGGATAAGCGTTAAGTATAGACCCCACCCTGCAACCGCGGCGCAGCCTGGGGCATCATCGCCAGGATATCAGCCACAACCTGAGAGGGTTCGTGCGTTGCATCAACAATAAAGTGCGCCGCTTGACGATACAGCTCGTCGCGTTGCTCAAGCACTTCCTGCACCTCTTCGGTCAGCGGTTTACCGGTTAAGGTTGGGCGCAATCCTTCTTCAGGCGCGGCTTCCAGGCGACTCACCAGTACCGAGACCGGCGCGCTTAAATAAATGACCATGCCGTTATTTCGCATGTAGTGACGGTTATATTCGGTAAGAATAATGCCGCCACCGGTCGCAATAACCGTTGAGGGGCCGGTCACGGCCTGCAAAGCGGTCGTCTCCTGAGCGCGAAATCCTTCCCACCCCTCTCTTTCAACGATTTCGGCAACGGTCATTTGCACATGTGATTGCAACCAGCGATCGGTATCAACAAACTGGAAGTCGATAGCTTTCGCCAGCGCCATACCGGTTGTCGTCTTACCACAGCCCCGCGGGCCAACAAGAAAAAGAGGTTGCGTCATCGAAGAAATTCCCCAGAGAGCCGCCCACAAGCGGGATCTGATGCTGTTAAAGTTATAATCATACCATCAAACTAGTACATCACCAAAACGTAAAGAATAAGTTCCACCACAGACTAAAAAGCCCATTAATTCTCACTATAACAAGATTTCACAATGATGAAAGTGTAAAAAATAAATTACAGTCGTTATTTTCTACGCTGAACTTCCAGCCACCACTTATCCAGTTCAGCAGCAAAATGCTGTCGGTCGCGCGGTGAAAGCGTGTCCGGGCCTCCGGTCTGGATCCCACTGGCACGGAGTGTATCCATAAAATCACGCATCATCAGACGTTCGCGGATGGTGGCTTCGGTATAGCGTTCGCCACGAGGATTCAGCGCCGCGGCCCCTTTTTCAATCACTTCAGAAGCCAGCGGTATATCCGCCGTTACCACCAAATCGCCTGCGCTACACTGACGCACAATCTCGTTATCGGCAACATCAAACCCGGCAGGAACACGTAATGTACGGATAAAACGCGAAGGCGGCACGCGCAAACTCTGGTTGGCGACCAAAATCAGCGGCATCTGCATACGCTCTGAAGCTCGGTACAAAATATCTTTAATCACATTCGGACACGCATCCGCATCCACCCATATTGTCATAACACCTCCTGGTTCCTGTGTAATCGCACATTGTCTCGTGCTTTTACTTTCCGGCAAAGTGCTGTTTCTCCTTCAGAACATATCCATTCCGCGCTAAGCTTAACTTTCCCAGGTATACCCTAAGTAATTCAAAAGTATGACGGGTATAAAACAATGAATATCACGCATAGGGAGTGACAAGATGGACAAGAAAATTGGTTTTATCGGCTGCGGCAATATGGGCAAAGCCATTCTTGGAGGCATGATCGCCAGTGGTCAGGTTCTCCCCGGACAAATCTGGGTCTATACCCCCTCTCCTGATAAAGTCGCCGCATTACACGACCAGTACGGCATCAACGCCGCGCAGTCGGCGCAGGAAGTCGCCCAAATTGCCGATATTGTCTTTGGTGCTGTGAAACCCGGCATCATGGTTAAAGTGCTGAGCGAAATCACCTCCAGCCTGAACAAAGATTCACTGGTCGTCTCTATTGCCGCTGGCGTCACGCTCGATCAGCTTGCCCGCGCGCTGGGTCATGACCGTAAAATTATCCGCGCGATGCCCAACACACCGTCGCTGGTTAATGCGGGCATGACCTCCGTAACGCCAAACGCGCTGGTGACGCCGGAAGATACGGCTGACGTATTAAATATTTTCCGCTGCTTTGGCGAAGCTGAAGTGATTGCGGAATCGATGATTCACCCGGTCGTCGGCGTCAGCGGTTCTGCGCCGGCCTACGTGTTTATGTTTATTGAAGCGATGGCTGATGCGGCCGTCCAGGGCGGCATGCCCCGTGCGCAGGCGTATAAATTCGCCGCACAGGCGGTGATGGGGTCAGCAAAAATGGTTCTCGAAACAGGAAAACATCCTGGAGAACTGAAGGATATGGTGTGCTCACCAGGTGGAACAACCATTGAGGCCGTGCGCGTTCTGGAGGCCCGTGGTTTCCGTTCTTCAGTCATTGAAGCGATGGTTAAGTGCATGGAACAGTCGGAAAAACTAAGCAAATCCTGAGTGGGCAACCGGACGTCAGGCCGCCGCTTCAGTGCGGTTACGTCCGGAATTCTTTGCTTTATAAAGCGCCATATCCGCCGATTTCAGCCATTCTCGATAGTGTTCCGTTTCTGAAGTCAGCGGTGCGACGCCGACGCTGATACGCAGAGCAACCTGCGGAGCACAGGACAATCGCAATAGGCTGAGTCGTTCGTGGACACGAGACATGGCGGCGATGGCGCTGCTCGCCGGGGTACCGCACATAATCACAGCAAATTCATCGCCACCAAAACGCCCTATGACATCGCTGCCGCGCAGCGTCATCTGCAACTGACGCGTTAGCGCGACAATAGCCTCATCGCCAACGTCATGGCCCCAGGTATCGTTAATACTTTTGAAGTGGTCGATATCGATAATCAGTAACGTGGCGTCGCGCTGATAACGGCGGCAGTTATCAAATTCATTGCGCAGCAAAAGCTCCCAATGACGTCGGTTATACACACCGGTCATACCATCTCGCGTGCTCATCACCTGCAACCGACGCTTGTGCTCAGCCAGTTTGATGACCGTCTTATAGCTCACCCACGCAAACAGCAGCGGATACAACACCAACACCGGCAGCGACAACATCACACTCAGTTGCGTACTGCTAAACACCACGGGGATGTCCGTCAGTTGCAGGGTGACCAGACATGAGACAATCGTCAACACCAGACCGGCGATGAATAACCGTATTCCCCCTGCGCCCATCAGGTTAATACAGATAATCATCAGTAGGGCCGTCGACGGTAGCAGGTTTACCCCCATCAGCCCTATCCACATTCCGGTCAGAATCGCATCGGCTTTTAAGTTGGTGAATTCGCTATGCATCGGGTCATCTGCTTTGCCCGCCAACTGCCATGCCAGATGCGGCCAGACAAAAGCCCATCCTACCAATAAAAGCCACCAGCCTCCGGTGATCGGCTGAGACACCAGGACCGACGCGATAGGGAAAAACATCCCGCCCAATCCCACCGCGCGCGGCAGCCTGATCCGTCGGGCAAATCGCAGTCCGGAGCGCTGATGGTCATTTTGATGAAGCGATAAAACCGCTTCATTTGGGACGACCTTTTTTTGATAGAAACTTTCATCATTCATCGTATTTAGGAACATTCTGAAACAAATTTCCCAAATTATAGAAAGGAGGACGTGCGCGGGAGTATGATATTTCGGGTGAGCGAATTTCGCTGCTCACCCTTATGTACTACGCAATTACGCTGCTTTTTTCAGGCAGGCACTCATAAATTTATTGCGATCATCACTTTTCAGCGACTGTTCCGTTGCCTGAACATTACATTCACGCATCTTCTGTTGCTGTGGCGTCAGGCTTTTTTCCTCGGGGGCCGATTTACTGTTTTTCAGGCAATCACTCATATAGCTCTTACGCGCATCCCCTTTTAAGGTCTGCGCAGTGGCCTGCTGGTTACAGGTGGTCATTCGTTGTTGTTGCGGGGTTAGCGTTTTCTCGGCGGCGCCAACAGTCGCTAAAAAAAGCAGACCAAAAAGCAACGTCATAACTAATGATATTTTCATAGCACCTTCCTTTTCTGAACGACGAGACACAGATAAGTCTGGCTGCTAACGATAAAAAAACCACCCGACAGCAAAAGTAATGCCGCCGGGCGTGTACTTATTTCAGCCCTAAGGCCGATTTCATGGTGTAGAACAAATCGGTCTGGTCGGTCAGGCCAACCACATTCGCCGCATGCGGCCCATAGGCAGCAATACGCAGTTGGCTGCCCGTATGCTCCTGAGATTCTTCTTCAGAGTTGCCGTAGCTGATGACCATCACCGCGCCATCTTTGGTGTTCAGCGCCTGAGTCAGACCCGGCGCTTTGGTATCTGGCGCCACTATCTGGCTGGCATGCGCGTGATCGGCGGTTACCACCACCAGCGTATTACCGTCTTTCTTCGCAAAGGCCAGCGCGCGCTGTACGGCTTCGTCCAGATCGACCGTTTCGCCAATCTGCCCGCACGGGTTAGCAGCATGATCCTGTTTATCGATTGACGCGCCTTCCACCTGCAGGAAGAAGCCTTTTTCATTTTTGCTTAACAGCTCAATCGCTTTATCCGTCATCTGTGCCAGCGTCGGCACCGTGTCGTTGCGTTTGGCATTTGGCGTACAGGTCACAGCCGGCTTATCAATGTTGCCATGATACGAGGCTTTCGGTCCTTCCCAACGCACCGGCATATTACCTTCAGAGAACAACCCCAGCAGCGGTTTATCCTGACTGGCGTCAGTGATTGCCGCAAGCGATGCGGCGTCGCTCACCAACTGATAGCCGCGCATCTGCGCCTGCTCACGCAGCGTCTTGCCCTGCCATTCACCCGCAGCAGCGGTTTCAGCAAACGTTTTTGCCCCGCCCCCCAGCGTGACGTCGGCACGAGCATTCAACAATTGTTCAGTGATTGACCCTTTACCGCCGTTTTCCAGCGCATTAGTCGGGCATTTTTCACGGGTCACGCTCGGACCGTAGCATTTACGTGACGTCACATGCGCAACCAGCGCAGCCGGAGTGGCATCCTGTAATTCAGCTGTAGAAACGTTGCCGGTAGCCAGACCTGCGGCTTTTGCCATTTCCAGAATCGTGGCGTGATCTTTTTCATGGATATCAACGCCCAGCGCACCATTATAGGATTTCACCCCGGTGGTCCACGCCGTTGCCGAAGCCGCTGAATCTGTCACGTAATCGGGTTTACCCGTTTTCTTATCCAGCGAATAGTGGGTGTATTGTCCAGTCAGGGGTAGCGCATCAATCCCTTTAAAAAAGCCGCCCGCGCCTTCGGCATAATTTCGCGCTGCAGTAATTTCTGAGTCACCCATACCATCGCCGATCAGCAAAATAATATTTTTAGCCGGTTTATTAATCAGTGAATCACGCAGAGCGGCCGTTTGATCGCCGGCTAATCGGCGAGCGCCACCCGGCATGGTGATATCCCCCTGAGCGGCGCGATTATCCATAACCGGCACAGCAGATGATTCTGCATAAATAACCGGGGTAAACAGCAAAGGTAACAGGGCAATAGCGAGTGCGCTTTGTTTCACTTTATTTTCTCCATGTATAAATACGGTAAAATTAAAACAAAGCGACTATAAGTATTTGATGTGACACTTTTATGATGATTCAACGTCGTGAGGCGCTACGCAAACCTCAATACGCTTTGGGTACCCTCTCGCCGACGTCATGCAAGGTTGTTAAACAGGCTGGCATGCGGCTTACGCCTGCCAGTGTACCCTCAATATGACGAATCAGTGTTTGCTGCTCATGCGTCGCCATCGTATGCAGCATTTCCATGATAACGCGCTCTAAGGTTTCTACCTGAGCGGCGAGGTCCTGTGACTCTTCTTCTTTTTGGGCGAGCTTAAGTAACAACTCAGTGACGAGATTTTTCATTTGTGTATTCCCTTAACAAAATATGGGTCACGGTAGCATTATGGCTCCCAACTGCCTAGGGGATGAAAGTTGTATTTTTAGCAGAAATAAAACGTTTTGCGAAAACAATCACACCGCAAAATAAGATGAATTGGGAATTACGACAGAATTATTCAATATAAAAGGGTGAGAAGCTTAATAATCACCCAATAATATAATACAAACTTATGGATAAACCCCGCTGACAGCCAACGGGGTTTATTCGCCATTCAGCGCGTGCGACGCCGACGTCGTAACGCGACAGCCAGTTGCCAAATGTTGATCAGCACAATGCTCGCGGTCGCGATAAACACCCAGCGAAAACCCGCCATGGCCGACACGGTGGCTCCCATTAACGGTCCGGCGACGTTGCCCAGATACATAAACGACTGGTTATAGCCAAAAATACGCCCAGTTACCTGGTCGCTGGAGTATTTCACCAGTAGCGTTTGCACGGCAGGAAGCATTGCGCCATCGGCAAAGCCTAGCAGGAAACGCAATACCCCCAACTGCAACGGCGTTGTGACCCAGGACATGGCGAAAAACAGCACCACGGCAAAGATAAGCGTCGCCATGAGGATCCGTTCAGTTCCCACCCGATCGCCTAATTTGCCCAGCCGGGGGGCTGAAATCAGCGCCGATATACCAGGCACCGAGGCAATCAGCCCGCTGAGAAAGGCAATATTGCCGCTGTCTGGCACCATCGATTTAATAAACAGTGCCAGAATGGGACCGATTGATCCGTTGCACAACTGGATAACCAGGGTAGTAAAAAACAGGCTGATCACCAGCGCCGGATAAGGCAACGAGGCGAACACAGCCTTGCCGCTTAAGCGTTCACTTTTTTTAATCGTTGGGCGCACACCCTCTTTAATGAAGAATAACGTGACCATGAAACTGACCACCAGCAGCCCGGCGGTAATACAAAATACCGCGCGCAAGCCCACGTGGTCGGCAATAAAACCGCCCATCAGCGGCCCACCAATCACCCCGCTAATCTGTGCCGTAGAGAGCGTACTTAGCGCCCAACCGCTGCGTTCACGCGGAACCTGCGACGCCACTAACGCCATCGCATTAGGGATGTATCCCGACGTTAATCCCATCACACCACGCAGCAGGAAAAGCTGCCAGACATTAGTGGCAAAGGCCTGCAATAAAATCGCAATCGCCATCCCCAACGAGGCGCGCAGCAGCATCAGCTTACGCCCTTTACGATCGGCTAAACTGCCCCACATCGGCGAAACAATGGCGGAAATCAGAAAGGTGACGCTAAACGTTAACCCGGACCACATCGATAGCGCTTCATGCGAGGTCACCCCGAGCTGGGAAACATAGAGCGGTAAAAAAGGCAGGATTTGGCTGATCGCCAGTCCGGTAAAAAAGCACCCGAACCAAACGGAAATAAGGTTAACTCTCCAGGATTCCATAGGGACTCATAACGATAAGTAGCTGAAAACTGCGAGCAGCTTAACAAATTACGTGTCCGGACAAGGGCCCAGAGGTGCGATACCTCACAGTTTAGTATTTTATCTCCCCGCTCATCATATTTGTGATATTCATCACACATAACCCCTATTTATTGCAGGGGAATATGCTTTGAGGCTCCAGCGCAGATTTGTGAGTTTCCTTTCCCTGGCGACGCACGAAAACATTCTGCCAGAAGCCGAGGAATCCTGCGTTTTGTCGTGGTAATGTATGTGCTTTGCATTCATGGAATGGGTTTTTAAGATGGCAAAGTTGCGGGTAGGAATCGTATTTGGTGGTAAATCAGCAGAACATGAAGTGTCATTGCAATCGGCAAAAAATATTGTCGATGCCATCGACAAGACTCGCTTTGATGTTGTGCTGTTAGGTATTGATAAAGAAGGGCAATGGCACGTCAGCGATGCCAGCAACTATCTACTTAATGCCAACGACCCGGCGCGTATTGCGCTGCGTCCTTCGGCAACCAGCCTGGCGCAGGTACCGGGAAAGCAAGAACACCAGTTGATTGATGCGCACAACGGTCAGCCGCTGCAAACCGTCGATGTTATTTTCCCGATTGTGCACGGTACGTTGGGCGAAGATGGTTCCCTGCAAGGTATGCTGCGCGTGGCAAATCTCCCGTTCGTCGGTTCCGACGTGCTGGGCTCAGCGGCATGCATGGATAAAGACGTGACTAAACGTCTGCTGCGCGACGCCGGATTAAACATTGCCCCCTTTATTACGCTCACCCGCGCTAATCGTAATAGCATCAGCTTCGCAGAGGTTGAATCGCGCCTGGGCCTGCCGCTGTTCGTCAAGCCGGCTAATCAGGGCTCGTCCGTTGGGGTCAGTAAAGTCACCAACGAAGCTCAATATAACCAGGCCGTGGCGCTGGCATTTGAGTTCGACCATAAAGTGGTGGTGGAACAAGGGGTCGTTGGTCGTGAGATCGAATGCGCGGTGCTGGGGAACGATCATCCGCAGGCCAGCACCTGTGGCGAGATCGTTCTGAACAGCGATTTTTACGCCTATGACACCAAGTACATTGACGATAACGGTGCCAAAGTCGTGGTCCCGGCGGCCATTGCGCCGGAGATTAACGACAAGATCCGCGAGATAGCGATCCAGGCTTACCAGACGCTGGGTTGCGCTGGCATGGCACGCGTAGATGTGTTCTTAACCGCGGAAAATGACGTGGTGATCAACGAGATCAACACGCTACCGGGCTTCACCAATATCAGTATGTATCCAAAACTGTGGCAGGCGAGCGGCTTAGGTTATACCGATTTGATCACCCGTCTGATCGAACTGGCGCTGGAGCGTCATGCGGCAAACAGCGCGCTGAAAACCAGTATGTAAACCCCCGCCAGGGTGCCCGATAGCTATTGGGCATCCTGCGTTTCGTCATCTTCCGCGCGGCGGCGGATAATCAATCCGGCAAGCCAAAAGCTAATCACCCAGGTAACCAGCCCCACCGCATAGGTTTGCCACCCCTTCGCTTCAAATCCCAGTAATCCCACCACCCCGTTGAGAATAAAGATAAGCCCAATAGCAAACGCGTAGTAGTGCCAGTCGCGGCGAAGTTTTACAGGCAGGTTCATAACAGCTCCGGGGATCACAACGTTATAAAGACGCATCCTCGCACATTTCTCTCTGGCGGTCTGTGGCGTAGGCAGAATTTCTTAGATGTAATCTAATTTCACTTAAGGTTACATATTTGTGACGACAGGCAAAAAAACGAAATCCAGGAATAATCCCTGGCTGAAATTACCATCATTCTGATATTGACAATCCCGATCACCTGTCAGACTCACTGTCAGTTACTGGCATTACGTCAAGAAAAGCAGGTTGTTGCTGGAGGTCTTTATGGCTGATTTTACGCTCTCAAAATTCCCGTTTAAGGGCAAGCATCGGGATCCCTCCTCGCTGACCGGCAACATTGTCTATGCCGTCTTTGTGCTGTTTTGCTTTTGGGTCGGGGCGCAGGTATTAACCCTACTGGCTCACGCACCCGGTATTTATGAACAGCTAATGCAACTGCAAATGCAGGAGAGCGGACGCCCGCACATCGAGATCGGGTTGGGCGTAGGAACAATTTTTGGTTTGATTCCCTTCCTGGTCGGCGGTCTGATTCTTGGCACCATCGCAGCCGTGTTGCACTGGCGCCAACGCCATCACAAAGATGACTGACCCATACATTTTGCCCGTCGCTCATCCACCCGTTTCGCAAACCACGCGGTGGTCAGATTACGGGTAATCTTTGGACTTTCGAGCTGAATACCCGGCAGCATTTCGCGGGGTAAGGTTTTGCCCGTTTTCGCTTCCGCTAGCTTATACACGTTCTTGTACAACGCGGTCTCTTCAAACGCGAGGCTGTCACCTTTTTGCAACTGCCGATGGATATCACTCTCGCTCATGTCCAGCTTCCCGGCCAGCTTACGTACCGCCAGCTCTGTTTTGCCCGGATCGTTGCTGTCGTAGCGAATCAAATCACCGTCCAACGCCAGTTTCACGCCGCTGGCCTTAGTCACCGCGTTCTGGAAAGCCGCATTACGACTGGCGTACCAGCCCGCATTAAAATCAGCGAAACGGAAGATAGGCGCGCTATAGTTCGCCGGGTAATTCAGCAAATGATAGGTCCCGAACCACAGCCCACCACGACGGGTGAAGACTTCCTGACGTACCGTCCCCGCCATTTTCCACGGATAGCCTGAAGCGTGTTGTTCAGCAAACGCGATGCTGACCTGCATCGGACCGCCTGTATGCACCGGATTAAGCGAACCGAATAGCGTCTGCCCCATCGGCACCATATTGATAAAATCATCAAAAATAGCGCTAAGCTGCTTTTCCGTTTTTACCGAATCCAGACGCTCGCTGTAGGTTTTGCCGGTCGGCGAGTTAATCTTCAGCGCGGTGTGCACCACAAACAGCGGAATATGCATGCGCTCAGCGCGGCGGTCGATCTCTTTCCAGGCTATTTTATTTAAGCCCGGTACCGCCGGGTCCGCCTGATAGTTAGACTCCTGCTGCGCTACCGCCAGCACCGAACAGACATTCTCAACCGTCGGTGCCAGCTTCTGGCTTTCAAACGTCCTGGCCAGATCCTGCGCCCAGGCGTCTCTGTCCTTCACGCTGGCCGGCATCTTCTGACGGACCACGCTCGCCACATCGACGGCTTTCTCCCCTTTTTTTAACGGCTGCGAAGACTGGCTACTGCATCCCACCAGCACCAACGCCGCCAGACAAGACCAGGGGTAAAGACGGGAAACCGTCGACATAACATCTCCTTTTGTTAGCTAAGCGTATGGGTTACGGCCTGAATATCCTGGCCATCCAGCTCACGTTCGAAGCTGCGCAGACGCTTATAGATAGACATTAATTCCACTAACGTCGTCCAGGAGTTAATCAGATACTGGAACGATCCGCGCACCTGACCAAACACGTTGGTGATTTGCGTCATCAGACCGAGCGTAATCGTACCGGCAACAATTGACGGAAACAGCAGGAACAAACCGAAAACGTTATCCACCTGCAGGTAAAGAATACGGGCGATATTAAAGTACATATAGTGAAAATAGAGGCGGAAATAGTTCTGACGCACCGCGTGAAACAGCTCGCGCACGGTCGGCGGCGTTGCGCGATTAGCATCATCTTCGCCGTAGACCAGTTCTTTACGGTAAGCAGCTTCCACGCGCTGGTTTTTAAACTCCAGACCCGGGAGTTTGATCCCCACCACCGCCAGCAAGCCGGTGCCCATCAACGACCAGACAATGGCAGCAATCACCAGACCATAGGGAACATGGCCAACAATCGGCAGATCAGGGACATGCGCAGACAGCGTGACCAGCACCGGTAAGAAGGCAATCAGCGTCATAATCGCATTGATAAAACTGACGCCCATATCTTCCAGCGTAGAGGCGAAGCGCATGGTGTCTTCCTGCACACGCTGCGCGGCGCCTTCGATATGACGCAGATGCTGCCAGTGCGCCATATAATGTTCGTTCATCGCGGTACGCCAGCGGAACACGTAATGGCTGACGAAGAAATTGTTCATCACCCCAATTACCACGGCAATCAGCGCGATGCCAAGGAAGATCCCCACTTCATGATAGAACTGTTCAATCTTCACCTTATGAGGAGCGCTCAGTGCGGTTTGAATCAGGTCATAGAACGGCGCATACCAGGCGTTGACGGCAACCCCGACTTCAACCAGAAACCAGGTCACAAAGATAATCAGCGACGTGCCCAATATGGACCAATACTGCCAACGGTGTGGACAGTAGATAAACCAGAACGCGGCGAACAGGCCGACGCAGAGAAGGTAATATGCATAAAAAATCAGATAATCCAGCGACCAGAACCGGGCGGCGCTTATAGGCACATCACCCGATGCGCCGGTGATATGTGCAACCCAGGCTCCCCCACCTGCCTGCCAGAATACAACGGCGACCAGTGCCCAAATAAATGCCGAAATAAAGAACGGTCCCGGCTTTGGGAAAAAAGACGTAAACATAGTGCTCTCCTGCTAACTTCTTATCGTTATGACGACTGCTGTGCATTTGCCAGCGTGCAAACGATGGCAAGACGGCTAACGCCCAATAAACACATGCTGAAACCGACAATTGTGACCAGAACCGACGCGCTTAGTTCGCTACCGGCCCTGAAGAATTGTTTCTATGGTTTTCATACCTGACAGCGTTCCGGCATATTCAGATTATCGCAGCGTGAGATCACAAAAGCGAACATCCACTCCGGGGGAAAACGTAACGTTTACTCATCGTTACGTTTTTCACACTATGATTGGCGTAATAGCACTTTGCAATATGCCGATGAGTAGTATAAATACGCATACGCACGTCATCCTTTTTTACTACCCCTAACCCATGGACACCACCGTTGAAACGTAGTCTGCTTTTTTCTGCCGCGCTGTGTGCGGCGTCATTGACATCTGTCCAGGCGGCACAGCCTATCACCGATCCGGTCTTCGCCTCTGATATCGTCGATCGTTACGCCGATCATATCTTCTACGGCAGCGGGGCGACGGGAATGGCGCTCGTGGTCATTGACGGTAATCAGCGCGTATTTCGCAGTTTTGGCGAAACACGCCCTGGCAATAATGTTCATCCGCAGCTGGATTCGGTGATCCGCATCGCCTCAATTACCAAATTGATGACCAGTGAAATGCTGGTCAAATTACTCGATCAGGGCACGGTAAAACTGAACGATCCATTGAGTAAATATGCACCGCCCGGTGCACGAGTCCCGACCTGGCAGGGAACGCCGATCACGCTGGTGAATCTGGCGACTCATACCAGCGCCCTACCCCGCGAGCAGCCAGGCGGTGCGGCAAAACGCCCGGTATTTGTCTGGCCAACGCGCGAACAGCGCTGGAGTTACCTCTCTACCGCCACGCTGAAAGCTGCTCCCGGATCGCAGGCCTCCTACTCGAATCTGGCGTTCGATCTACTGGCCGATGCGCTGGCAGCCGCGTCCGGTAAGCCTTATCAACAGCTGTTTGAAGAGAAAATCACCCGACCGCTCGGGATGAAAGACACCACGTTTACGCCTTCACCCGATCAGTGCAAGCGCCTGATGGTCGCCGAAAAAGGGGCCAGCCCGTGTAACAATACGCTGGCGGCTATGGGCAGCGGCGGCGTCTATTCGACGCCTGGCGATATGATGCGCTGGATGCAGCAGTATCTCTCTTCAGACTTTTATCAGCGAAGCCAGCAGGCTGACCGGATGCAGACGCTGATTTATCAGCGTACACAGTTAACCAAAGTAATTGGCATGGACGTGCCAGGCAAAGCCGATGCGCTGGGCCTGGGCTGGGTGTATATGGCACCGAAAAATGGCCGCCCGGGGATTATTCAAAAAACCGGTGGGGGTGGTGGATTCATTACCTATATGGCGATGATCCCGCAGAAAAACGTAGGGGCCTTTATTGTGGTCACCCGTTCTCCGCTGACCCGATTTACCAATATGAGCGATGGTATCAACGATCTGGTGAGTGAGTTGAGCGGAAACAAACCCCAGGTTATCCCCGCATCCTGATTTAGTACTCAAAAGGCAAACGGTTAATATTCACCAGTTTGCCTTTATTCATTTCAATGTAGCCGCCTTTACGCAGTGCTGCGAGAACCTCTGTGACGACAGAGCGTGAAATACGTGTACGTTGGTGGATATAGTTCATAACGCCAATACGAGAACGCAGTAACTCATCCCATTTCATCATGGATATCAGCGTGGCGCGGATTTGCTCATAGGAGTTATTGCCAATTAATTGCAGGTCGCGTAATTCAAGCATGCAGTGCTGCCATGCTAACCAGCTAAAGGCCTCGCGCCATAGCTGACACTGTTCAATAATATTAATGGTTTGGGACGCGGGTAGATAATAACCCGTACAGTAACCTTCTGTTATTAATCTATATTGAATATCTGTTTTCATCACACCATCAGCAAGTCCCATAATAAACGGTGCCTGTGTAATGCCAACCAGTATGGTTTCTCCTCGCCTCAGCGAGACAACCCCCTTTAAAATAACAAAAGTGTCGTTTTTATTTACATCACTGGAATATATTATTTGTTTTTCATTTTCATATTCAAAACGCTCGCCATATTTCGACAAACATTTATCCAGCTTACCAAATTCCAGAAAAGGCTTATCTACAGATAACATTTACGCATTCCTTGCATAAAAGCCCGTCAAATCCTTGACGGGCTTATTGGGATTAAAATACCGAATCCTCTAAGAGGAATTCTTACCAGGTATATTTAACGCCTGCATTCGCAGACCAGTCTTGATCTACATCACCACCGCCGAGGTAGCTGGCATCGGTATATGCGCTGAAGTTTTTGGTAAAGCTGAACTGAGTACCCAGTCCAACACGTACCGCAGAACCTTCAGTACCATTGTCGATGGAATCACCGTTGACGTTAGCATCGTTACCCGCATCGTCATAAACGTACGCCAGTTTGAAGTACGGAGTCAGTGCCTGGTCATCGCTGTAAGCGAAGGTATAACCGGCATCAACACCCAGTTCATAACGCATGCTGTCATAAGACTGACCGTCAACTTTCATGTCGTTGCTCAGCTTATAGTCATCACCAGACTGGAACAGACCGGATACGCTACCGTAAGGCGTCACGTAACCTGCATCACCCAGTTTCAGGTCATAACCCAGCTTCAGACCGAAGCCCCACGCATCAGAAGCACTGCTACCGTCAACGTACTGACCGTTGCTCATGTTAGCAGACAGATCGTTGTTGAAATGAGAGTAGTTCAAAGAACCATCAATAAAGAGGTTGTTTGCAAAGCGAGCAGAAGAGTAGATATAGGCAGTCTGGCTATCCTGATCCACCTGTCCGGTGTTATCGCTTACGTCACCTTTCGCAAAGCCCGCTGCAGCACCGACAATCCACTGTGCGTTGTTACCATCAACTTTGGTATCAAGGCCGACCATGATGCCGTTAACGTCCTGATCGTAGTTAATGGTGCCATTGTCGCCATTGAAGCTGCCGCCGAAGTAGCTCACCCACGCGCCACCGTTATCCGCCAGACCGTGACGTGCATTGGTCAGACGTGTACCGACAGTATCCTGCTGCAGGTTCCAGATATTGGTGTTAGCAGACGGGATGCTCAACGCCATGTTCGCGTAGTCTGTCAGTTCCATCTGCTGCAGAACAACGGTGTTACCCTGCTGCTGCGCCTGATAAGTGTAAGCACCCAGGTCAGCTTTGTTAGCCGCAGAGAAGGTCGCGTTGCTGTTGGTGTCGTTAACGTAGATCAGCTCGTTACCTTTGTAATCAGCAACAGAGCCTGCACCAGTGGCGTTATCGATGCGAACTTTATAGTTACCGGTTGCCGCTGCGACGTGGTCACCGTCGTTATCAACTTCAGACTGATCGCCTGAAGTGTCAGAATCGCCATTACCGTTGATAGTCAGATGACCATCAGAGTTCATCGCGATCACGCCGTAACCGTAGTTAGACTGGGTCGTATCGTTGGTGCGATCGTTGGTCAGATCAGCATTCAGCACATAGTTGGTGCTGTTGATATCGAAAACACCGGCATTGACATTGTTGTAAGCGTCGGTGTAACTGGTCAGGTTCAGTGTATCAACTTGCAGTGCATCGCCCGTGCTGTTGCCGACATCCAGAACACCGTTGTTGGTAACGTTAATGGTATTGGCATACAGCGCAGCACTACCTACACTCCAGCCAGCAGCAACATCATCAGCAATCGTTACAGTACTGTTGTCGATAGACAACGTATCCGTCGCAACATGACCATCTTCATTGATGTTCAGTGCAGAAGCACCGGTCAGGGAGATGGTGTCGGAAATCAGAGTTGAATCGCCAACATTAACCACGGAACCGCTGTTGATACTTAAGGTATCAATCAGAGACGTTTTAGTGGTATCCCACTGTGAGGCACCGTTCAGCGTCACATTGAACAGACCGCTCTGATAAACAGAATTGCCCACCACATGACCATCTTCACCATAAGCACTGTTATCACTGTCAATACCATAGGTCGAATCAGGCCACAGGCTATTAGCAGCGATGTCGATCAGCGTTGCAGTGGCTTCAGTGCCAGCAGCATAGCTGTCGTAAACGCCGTCCGGAGATGTTGCATCCAGAATGCCGTCACCGTTTGTATCTACAGTATTTTCGAAAACACCATCGTTATTAGCATCTGTACCAATATCAACCTGATGTACAGACATTGCCGCACCAACCCACTTACTGCCGTTGTTCAGGGTCAGATCCAGACGATCTGTACCATCCCAACCATTGGTATCCAGGTCGGCATCAGTATCGCGGTAGGTATCAGCACCGTTCGGGAAGAAGTTCTCATCGAAGTTGCTGGAGAAAAGCACATCCCCCATGAGCGTGGAATTATTAAACGTTGCGGTGGTCTGCATCGCGTTATCTGCATCTGGATGGGCAATAACGGCCAGTGCAATATCATCAGCAGTATAAGAACCGCTGTAATCGCTGGCATTGCTAGTATTACCAAACCAGCCAGTGGTACCTTCATCAGACCATGAACCTGAGGTTACAGTAGAATCAGTCACAGTGATCGTATTGTTAAACACTTCGCTGCTGTTTACGCCAGTGCTGACGGTGTTATCGTCAGTATCTTCCCACTCATAACCCTGAGTCAGAGTAATACCTGCGACATGAGAGTTATTGGAGATAGACAGATCAACTTCTTGATCCAGGGTGATAGCCGTACCCAGGTTGTAAACATCTACAACGTGTGAATCAACTGCGTCATTATAGCTACCGTTGTAGGTATAATGTTCGTAATTGTCATCGATAGTTGTGTTGATAACGCTCATCGCCAGACGATCGTAGTAATAGTCGGTACCACTACGGTTAGTACAATCCGTCGTCTTTATACATTCGGACGTTACCATACCGTGAATAGTGCTGTTTTTAATCGTCAGACTATTGGTATTACTGTTAGTCGAAAGACCATCATCCAGATAGTAAGTCGAAATGACACCATTAACGGTGGAGTTATTAATTACTGGGTAAATATCACCGTTATAAATACTATCCGTGTCGTAGTTATTCCAGCCAACATATCCATCATAGTAAACACCATCGCTGTAGGAGGCATCATTGTAATGATTGAACGTGGTATAGGTAGTTCCAGAGATATCAGTTGAAGCATTCGCCTGAGAAGTGATTGCCAATGTGCAGGCTAATGCTAATTGTGAGACTACGAGTTTCTTTTTCCAAGTGTGCATTTGTCATCCCTCCTCAGGGACGTAATATAGTTGATCCATCAATTATTAATGCATAGTAAACATATTATGTTTCGCGGAAACGATTATGCGGCGTCACAGATGAAAGGTTCAATTATTCTTTACCTTAAGTCCGAAAGCAGACCACAAATAAGACAATTAAGAAAACTCTATAAGAAAATGAAAAACATATTTAGATTCAGCGCATTAAAATCATAAAAACATCAAACCTATACACTTACTCTATCATTTGAAAAGAAAACAAAAATGCAGATAATAAATACCATTAAAACCTTCACAGCTTAATTAACCATTAAACAAAACTGAACCAGGATTAAAACCAATCGATATCTAAAATAATAAACATCACAAAAATATAAATTACATATATTTAAGAGGGATAAATCAGCGCAGAACCTCACTCGCATAAGGCCAACTTTCGTAAAACACCCACACACAGGTTGAGGTATACTACGGCCTTCGATTCCACAAACATCAGGCATACCATGACAGACCTAATCCAACGCCCTCGCCGCCTGCGCAAATCCCCTGCGCTGCGCGCCATGTTTGAAGAGACAACACTCAGCTTAAATGACCTGGTGTTGCCGATCTTTGTTGAAGAAGAACTCGACGATTACAAAGCCATCGAGGCCATGCCCGGCGTGATGCGCATTCCAGAGAAACATCTGGCACGCGAAATCGAACGCATTGCCAACGCCGGTATCCGCTCGGTGATGACCTTTGGTATTTCCCACCATACCGATGACACCGGCAGCGATGCCTGGAAAGAAGACGGACTGGTGGCGCGCATGTCACGCATTTGCAAGCAAACCGTGCCGGAGATGATCGTCATGTCCGACACCTGCTTCTGCGAATATACTTCGCACGGTCACTGCGGCGTATTGTGTGACCACGGCGTAGATAACGATTTAACCCTCGCGAACCTCGGTAAACAGGCAGTGGTTGCCGCCGCGGCGGGTGCCGACTTTATCGCACCGTCCGCCGCCATGGACGGTCAGGTGCAGGCTATTCGCCAGGCGCTGGACGCCGCGGGCTTCACTGATACCGCGATCATGTCCTACTCCACCAAGTTCGCCTCCTCCTTCTACGGCCCATTCCGCGAAGCCGCGGGCACCGCGCTGAAAGGCGATCGTAAAACCTACCAGATGAACCCGATGAACCGTCGTGAAGCCATTCGCGAATCACTTTTGGACGAAGCCCAGGGTGCAGACTGCCTGATGGTGAAACCGGCCGGTGCATACCTGGATATTCTGCGTGATATTCGCGAACGCACCGAACTGCCGATTGGCGCCTACCAGGTCAGCGGCGAATACGCGATGATCAAATTCGCGGCCCTGGCAGGGGCAATAGATGAAGAGAAAGTCGTGCTGGAAAGTTTAGGCTCGATCAAACGCGCAGGCGCGGATCTGATCTTCAGTTACTTTGCCCTGGATCTGGCTGAGAAAAAAATTCTGCGTTAATGACGCAGTGTTGCCGGATGGCGGCTTCGCCCTGTCCGGCCTGCACGCCGGGGCCCGGTGGGCAAAGCGCCATCGGGCACGTTAGCTCGCACGATAGTAAGGCTTGTCTCCGAGAATCGTCGCCCGGTGCATAATGCGCCGCTGCGGCAGGTAGTCTGCATTGGCATAATGCTGCGTCACGCGGTTATCCCAAATCGCCACATCGTCAGGCTGCCAGCGCCAGCGTACCTGAAACTCCGGTTTGGTGATGTGGGCAAACAGAAATCCGAGCAGCGCCTCACTCTCTTTTTTCGTCACATCGACAATTCGTGTCGTGAACCCTTCATTCACAAACAGCGCCTGTTTGCCGCTCACCGGATGCGTTCGCACTACCGGATGCAGCAACGGTGGGTGCTTTGCCACCGCCTCCAGCCAACGCTGATGCTCTTCTTCGGTATTACGGTATTTGAACTCCTGAAACGATTTACGGAAATCATGTTCGGCCCGCAGGCCGCTCAGCAATTGGCGAAAAGGTTCTGAAAGCGCTTCAAAAGCGGCAATGCCGCTGGTCCACAGCGTATCGCCACCTGTTGATGGCAGCTCTTTTGCCGCCAGAATCGCCCCGGCAGGTGGCGTCTCAATAAAGGTTACATCGGTGTGCCAGTTGTCGTTATCCGGCGGATTGTCGTTGTGAGTATCAAGGACGATGATCTCCTCAACGCCCTGCGCATGCGGGTAAACCGGATGGATATGCAAGTCGCCAAAACGCAACGCCAGCGCCCGCTGCTGCTGTGGTGTGATCGCCTGCTCGCGCAGGAACACCACCTGATGACGAAGTACCGCGTGGTACAACTGTTCAAACTGGTTATCGCTCAGCGGTCGCGTCAAATCTGCCCCGGTGACCTGCGCACCTATATAGGGCCCCAGCGGGATAATGCTCAGACGTTCACTCATTGTACTTCTCCATGCCAGGGCGTCAGACGGCGCTGAAGCGCACGCAAACCCAATTCTAAAATAAAGGCGATCACGGCAATCACCATAATTCCCGCCAGCACCACATCCGTTGCCAAAAACTCACCCGCTGACTGCACCATAAACCCCAGACCTCGCGTCGCGGCAATCAGCTCCGCCGCCACTAATGTCGACCACCCCACGCCCAGTCCAATCCGCAGCCCGGTAAGAATTTCCGGCAAAGCACCCGGTAAAATTACAAACCACAATACCTGCGCGCGGCTGGCCCCCAGCGACTGGGCGGCCCGCACCCGCACCTGCTGCACACTTTTGACGCCCGCCAGCGCAGACATCGCCACAGGGGCAAAAATCGCCAGATAGATCAGCAGGATCTTCGAGGTTTCGCCGATGCCAAACCAAATAACCATCAGTGGCAAATAGGCCAGCGGCGGTACCGGACGATACAGTTCGATGATCGGATCGACGATCCCGCGCACCGTCGGACTCAGCCCCATCGCGATCCCCACCGGCACGCCGAGCAGAACCGCGGCCAGCAGAGCAATGACGATACGCGTCAGGCTGGCGGCCAGATGCTGCCACAGCGTGGCATCCATAAAGCCCTGAGGTCCGGCAATGACGATAAGTTTTTGCAGTACCTGCCCCGGCGGCGGTAAAAACAGCGGGCTGATGAATTGCAGTGCCGCCACTGCCCACCACACCACCAGAAGCACGCCCAATGTGCCAACACTTAACGTCATCTGACGTGAAAGCGGCCAGCGCCAGCGCAACGCACGCGGACGGGGTTTGTCGTTAATCACCACGCTCATGAGAACGCCTCCCGTTGCGCGAAAACGCGGCCTAGCACGTATTCACGCATGGCAATAAACTGCGGATCGGATTTAATGCTGCGACTCGGCTCCCCGGCCACAAAGCGGCGGGCGAAATTTAGCGGTAAGCGTTCCAGCACCCGGCCCGGTCCCGGAGACAACAGCACCAGTTCGGTCGCCATAAACACCGCCTCTTCGATATCGTGGGTAATCAGCAGCACCTGTTTGCCGGTCTCCTGCCACAGCGTCAACAGCAGGGTTTGCATCTGCTCGCGGGTAAAAGCATCCAGCGCGCCAAAAGGTTCATCCAACAGCAACAGTTGCGGATTTGCCGCCAGCGCCCGGGCAATGCCGACGCGCTGACGCTGACCACCGGAAAGCTGCCAGATAAAGCGCTTTTCCGCGCCTTCCAGCCCAACCTTCTTCAGCATGTCCTGCGCAATGCGTTGACGCTGTAACTTCTCTACACCGGCCAGTTGCAGGCCTAATCCGACGTTATCCTGCACGTTACGCCACGGCAGCAAGCCTTCGTTCTGGAACACCACGCCGCGCTCGGCCCCCGGGCCTGTCACTTTTTTACCCGCCAGCACGATGCTGCCGTGCTGATACGGCACAAACCCGGCAATCAGATTCAGCAGCGTGGTTTTGCCGCAGCCGGAAGGCCCGAGCACCACCAGCAGTTCACCGCCGTCGAGCGTCAGGTTGATGTCGTCCAGCACCGGCTTTCCGTCATAGCGGGCGGCAAGATGAGAGATTTGCAGCATCAGCGCCCCCTTATTGCACGAAGCGATCGGTAACGTACTGACTGTAATCCGTCGCCACAGCGGGCACTTTGCCCTGCTCTTTGAGGAACTGCGCGGTGTCGATAATCGCTTTATTCACCGGTCCGGTCAGCTCGGCGGTTTGCTGCTGCGGTGTCAGGTAGGTGTTACCTTTTACCAGTCCCGGAATATCCGCTTCCGGCACGCCGCTTAAGCGCGACAGCTTGCTGATGTTGTCCGGCTGCTTTAGCCATTCATCGGGATCAGTAATATAGGGCTGTTGGGCATCAATCGCGCTTTTGGCAAAGGCCTTCACCACCTCAGGATGCTGCTCGGCAAAATCTTTGCGCACGACCCACACGTCCAGCGTCGGCGCGCCCCACTCACCTACTTTTTCCGAGTCGGTTAACACCTTGCCGTCTTTTTCCAGCGCGTTCACCGCCGGTGCCCAGACGTAGGCGCCGTCAATATCCCCGCGCTGCCAGGCGGCAATAATCGCTGGCGGCTGCAGGTTCACAATCTCCACCTGACCGGGCTTGATGCCCCAGTGTTTTAACGCGGCCAGCAGGCTGTAATGGGTGGTGGAGATAAACGGCACGGCAATACGTTTACCGATCAAATCCTCAGGTTTGTTGATGCTTTTCTTCACCACCAGCGCCTCGGAGTTACCGAGTTTGGACGCCAGCAGTAACACCTCAATCGGTACCTGTTGGCTGGCCGCAACTGCCAACGGGCTGGAGCCAAGATTGCCAATTTGTACGTCGCCAGACGCCAGCGCCCGGACGATGCTCGCCCCGCTGTCGAACTTACGCCAGTCAACGGTGGCCCCGCTCTCTTTAGCAAATGTGTTGTCCGCCTGCGCCACTTTGGCCGGTTCAGCGGAGGTCTGATACGCGACGGTGACGTTCACCGCCTGCGCCTGAAATGCAACCACTGCCAGTACGGCAAGGAGTGTATTACGCGATGATATAGCCATGATTGTCTGCTCCCCTGTCTTGTTATGTGGGGCAGTATTTCGTTACGGCACACTTTGATAAAGGAATTAAAAATTCTGGCTAAGAACAAAGCGTTTTTAGAAAAAAAGCGGCAATAGTTAGCTATTTCGCTCATGACAGATGGAATTCGTAGGCCTGATAAGCGCAGCGCCATCAGGCACTGTTGCCGGATGGCGGCGCAAGCGCCTTATCCGGCCTACAACACCTGCAAATTATTGCGATTTTGTTACATTCGTTACATAACAGCATCCCGGTGATTGCCAGCGTAATGCGGGCAGGCATCATAGACGCTATTGTCAGACAAGAGAGCAAGAAAATGATCCATGTTGTGCTGGTGGATGACCATGTGGTGGTGCGTTCCGGCTTTGCGCAATTACTCAGTCTTGAAGATGACCTTAACGTCATCGGCCAATACAGCAGCGCGGCAGATGCCTGGCCTGCGTTACTGCGCGATGACGTCAGCGTGGCGGTGATGGACATCGCTATGCCGGATGAAAATGGTCTGAGCCTGTTAAAACGGCTGCGGGCGCAGAAACCCAACTTTCGCGCCATAATTCTCAGCATTTATGACGCGCCGACGTTTGTGCAAAGCGCGCTGGATGCCGGTGCCAGCGGCTATCTGACCAAACGCTGCGGGCCTGAGGAACTGGTACAGGCGGTACGTTCAGTGGGCATGGGTGGGCATTACCTGTGCGCTGACGCATTGCGGGCGCTACGCGGCGGCGAACAACCCGCCCAGGTGCTGGAAGTCCTCACCCCACGCAAGCGCGAAGTGTTTGATCTGCTGGTCAAAGGCGACAGCGTGAAAGAGATCGCCTTCAAGCTCGACCTCAGCCACAAAACGGTCCACGTCCACCGCGCCAACGTGCTGGGTAAACTGCAATGCCACAGCACTATTGACCTGGTGCATTTTGCGCTCGACCATCAGCTACTGACGGGGCACTGATGTCGCGCTCGGCTCGCCATTGGGTGATCTCCCTGTTTATCCTGCTGGCCTGGGGTTCGGGCTGGCTGATGCTGTGGACGCTGGGATTTTACCTGACCCAAAACGGTCAGCAGGCAGCGCTATTTCTGCCACACGGCGTCTATCTCGCACTCTTGATCCTGCTGTCACGCCGCTACTGGCCCGCGCTGGTACTACCACCGGTGCTAATGCTGTTCTGGCTACACAGCGAACAATTATTAAATGGTTATATTCTGCTGGCCGCACCGTTAATTAGCCTGATCCCGGCCAGTATCGGCCAGTCTTACTGGCACCGCTTCCCACTCTACTGGCAGCGCTTAACGCTGCTACTGGCCGCCGTCACCGTCATCGCATTGCTCAATACCGCCCTCCTGTCGCCCTTTATCGAAAGCCCGGCGATGTTAATTGGCCTGGCGTCGTTTACCGGCGGCGTGCTGTTGACGCCATTTGTTTATTTGATTTACGAATTTCTGCGCCAGCAGCACCGCTATCATTTGCTCGGCCTGGACACCAGTAATCCGCCGCTGCGCACCTCGCTTATCATTTGGTGCAGTCTGTTTTTTATTATCGGCATCGGCACTCAGATGGTGCTGTCACCAGACATTGAGCGCCTGCTGCTGATCGTAGTGTTTCTGCCCAACGTGGTGATGGCATGGAAGTTTGGCTGGCAGGGCGGCGTATTATCCGGGTTGCTTGGCAGCATGATGATCACCATCGCCCGGCAAATCGGTGTGGGGTTCAGCAATTTACTGGAACTGGAAATTTTTCTCGCTACCCAGGCGTTGTTGGGTATTGGCCTGGGTATCGCTATCAGCCGCCAGCAGCATCTGGCGCAGAACCTGCACCACTATCGCCAGCGTCTGGAAGCCGAGCTGACGGCACGACGGGCGTTAACTGAGCAACTGATCCGCAGCGAAGAAAATACGCGTAAGAGTCTGGCGAGGGAGCTGCACGACGAAATTGGGCAAAACATTACCGCCATTCAAATCCACTCTCAGCTGGTCAAGCGAGCACAGGATCCACAGCAAACGCTGGACGCAGCGAATCAGATCAATGACCTTGCCCGGCGCATTCATCACTCCACCCGCCAGTTGCTGCGCCAGCTGCGTCCTCCCGCGCTCGATGAACTGTCCTTTCAAGACGCGCTCCATCATCTGGTGAATGAGTTTGCCTTTGCCGAACGGGGCATCCGCTGCCGGTTTGACTATCGGCTGGAAAATACGCCAGACAATGAAACGGTCCGCTTTACGCTGTACCGCCTGTTGCAGGAGTTACTCAATAACGTTTGTAAACATGCCGACGCCAGCGAAGTGTCGATTGCGCTCCGCAAGCAGGAGCACAGCCTGGTTCTGAACGTTGAGGACAACGGCGTGGGCATTCTGCCAGAAAAAATCCCCGGTTTCGGTATTCAGGGAATGCGTGAACGGGTAAGCGCACTGGGTGGCGAGCTAACGCTTGAGTCGCACAACGGTACGCGGGTAATTGTTAACCTGCCCACAAATTTGCAACAAACCCATCATTAACCAGGAAAAAGTCTTAGTCACTCTGGACTTTCTCTCATCCCCTTTTGCTTTCACTTTCCTATAGTCAGCACAAATGGAGACCGCCATGCACGCACGCGCATCACGCGAAACAGATCAACGCTACCGGGCGCTACGTCCCCGGCTACTGATGTGCATGGTCATTGGCTACGCCGCGTTCTACCTGACGCGCAAAAGCGTCAACTACGTGCTCCCGGCGCTGCAAACGGATCTGGGGCTGGATAAAAGTGATATTGGCCTGCTGGGTTCGCTGTTTTATCTGACCTACGGCCTGTCAAAGTTCACCGCCGGATTATGGCATGACAGCCACGGGCAGCGGGCGTTTATGGGCATCGGCCTGTTTGCCACCGGCGTCTTAAACGTGGTGTTCGCCTTTGGCGAATCACTGACGCTGCTGCTGGTGGTGTGGACGCTCAACGGGTTTTTCCAGGGCTGGGGCTGGCCCCCCTGTGCCCGCCTGCTGACTCACTGGTATTCGCGTAACGAACGCGGTTTCTGGTGGGGCTGCTGGAATATGTCTATCAACATCGGCGGAGCCATCATTCCGCTGATTAGCGCCTTCGCCGCCCACTGGTGGGGCTGGCAGGCAGCGATGCTGACACCGGGGATAATCAGCATGGCATTAGGGATCTGGCTCACCCTGCAACTGAAAGGCACGCCCCAGGAAGAGGGATTACCGACGGTTGGAGAATGGCGGCAGGACCCGCTGGAACTGCGCCAGCAGCAGCAAAGCCCGCCGATGGGGCTGTGGCAAATGTTACGCACCACCATGCTGAAGAATCCGATGATCTGGCTGCTGGGCGTGTCATATGTGCTGGTCTATGTGATCCGCATCGCGCTTAACGACTGGGGCAACATCTGGCTGACCGAAAGCCACGGCGTGAATCTGCTCAGCGCCAACGCCACGGTGATGCTGTTTGAAGTCGGTGGCTTGCTCGGCGCGCTATTTGCCGGATGGGGATCAGATGTGCTGTTCAGCGGTCAGCGCGCGCCGATGATCTTGCTGTTCACGCTCGGGCTGATGGTCTCTGTCGCCGCCCTATGGCTGGCACCGGTTCACCACTATGCGCTGCTGGCGGCCTGTTTCTTTAGCGTGGGCTTCTTTGTTTTTGGCCCACAGATGTTGATTGGCCTGGCCGCCGTCGAATGCGGACACAAAGCAGCCGCAGGTTCGATCACCGGTTTTCTCGGGCTGTTTGCCTATCTCGGGGCCGCGCTGGCGGGTTGGCCGCTGTCGCTGGTCATTGAACGTTATGGCTGGTCGGGAATGTTCAGTTTGCTCTCGGTTGCCGCTGTCGTTATGGGTTTATTGCTGATGCCGCTGCTTATTGCAGGCATTACCCCTTCTCTCAGTCAAAGGATAAAACAATGAAATTGACGCTTACCTCTACCCTGATTGCTTCCACCCTCGCGCTGGCGGCGTTAAGCAGCGTTGCCCAGGCTGAAGGTCGTCTGGTGGTCTACTGCAGCGCCACCAACGAAATGTGCGAAACCGAAACCAAAGCCTTCGGTGAAAAATATGATGTGAAGACCTCATTTATTCGCAACGGCTCCGGCAGTACGCTGGCGAAAGTGGATGCCGAGAAGAAAAACCCACAGGCGGATGTCTGGTACGGTGGAACGCTGGATCCGCAGTCTCAGGCCGGAGAGATGGGTTTGCTGCAGCCGTATAAATCACCGAAACTCGATGAAATCATGGAGAAATTCCGCGATCCGGCGAAAGTGAAAGGCAACCTCTCCTCCGCCGTTTACGTCGGTATTCTGGGCTTTGGCGTCAATACCCAGCGCCTGAAAGAGAAAAACCTACCAGTGCCAAAATGCTGGAAAGATCTGACTAAACCGGAATACAAAGGCGAAATCCAGATTGCCGACCCACAAAGCTCCGGCACAGCCTACACCGCGCTGGCAACCTTCGCCCAACTGTGGGGGGAAGATCAGGCCTTTGATTACCTGAAGCAACTCAATGCCAACGTTTCTCAGTACACCAAGTCTGGTATTGCCCCGGCACGTAACGCTGCCCGTGGCGAAACGGCGATCGGCATTGGCTTCCTGCACGACTACTCACTGGAAAAAGAACAAGGCGCCCCGCTGGAGCTGATTTCGCCGTGCGAAGGCACCGGCTATGAAATTGGCGGCGTCAGCATCCTGAAAGGCGCGCGTAACCTCGACAACGCCAAACTGTTCGTTGACTGGGTACTGTCAAAAGATGCCCAGGAACTGGCATGGAAGAAAGGCAAATCCTATCAGATCCTGACCAACACCACCGCCGAGACGTCACCGAACTCCCTGAAGCTCGACGACCTGAAGCTTATCAATTACGACATGGATAAATATGGTTCTACCGATGTTCGTAAAGCGTTGATCAATAAGTGGGTTAGCGAAGTGAAGATGGGTAAATAAAACATGATGACCTTCTTCGGATAAGGTTACGTAGGCCGGATAAGGCAACGCCGCATCCGGCAATGATCGTCACCCTGAATGCCGGATGGCGCACAAGCTTATCCGGCCTACATCAGGATTGAACACCGGAACCGCTATGTCACAGACACTTGCACTCCATCCCGTGAAAAAACGGGATGCGATATTCCTTTGGGTTTTACTCGGCTGGCTGGCGTTTGCCCTGCTGCCAAGCTGGAGCCTGGACTATGGACTGCTGGAGTCCACGCGCGAGGAAATACTCGCCGCCTACAGCTGGTCACATTTCAATATTAGCTGGTTGTGGTATCTGCTACCGAGCCTGCTGCTGGTACGTCCGTTCCAGGAAGCCAAACGCGAGCAGCGCAGCCGCCACACTCTCGACGCGAGCTGGTCGCTATTCTGTATGGCCTTTATTGTCGCCAGCGCCACCCTTGAAGGACGCGGCCTAGGCTATGCCACCATCGTGCTGTTTGTCGCGCTGGGCGCGATTATGACGCTGGCGCTCACCCGCCTCGAATGGCTGGGTGGCGACCGTTTCGTTATCGGATCACTCACCGCCATTGTCGCGCTGATCGGGATTTTTATCGTCTGGCCGAGCATCGCGATTTTCATTCCCATGTTCACCAACGACGCCGGAGAGTTTGCCCCGCTGGCGTTTATGAATGTGCTGTCGCAGGCGCATATCATTCAGGTGATCCTCAACTCCATTATGCTGTCGATCGCCGTCGGCGTCGGCTGTACCTTCTTCGGTCTGGTGCTGGCGATTTACACCACTCGTATTGCCAGACGTAGCGCCATTATTGGCCGCATTTTCTCGATCCTGCCGATCGTGACGCCGCCGTTTGTCGTCGGCCTTGGCGTCACCTTAATGATGGGCCGTTCCGGTTACATTACCGAATTAATGGTGGACTGGTTTGGCTTAACCAACACCAACTGGCTGTACGGGTTTACCGGCATCTGGCTGGCGCAGGTGCTGGCCTTCACCCCGATGGCGTTTATGATCCTCGACGGGGCGATCAAAACCATTCATCCGTCGCTGGAAGAAGCGTCGTACACCCTGCGCGCCAGCCGCTGGCAGACCTTTAACGGCGTGTTTGTCCCGCTGCTAAAACCGGCGCTGGCAAACGCCTTTTTGATTGTCATTGTGCAGTCGCTGGCTGACTTCAGTAACCCGCTGGTGCTCGGCGGTAACTTTGACGTGCTGGCGACACAAATCTACTTCTACATCACCGGTTCACAGCTCGATTACCAGGCCGCCAGCACGCTCGGCGCGTTCCTGCTGCTGTTCTCCCTGCTGGTGTTCTGCGTGCAGTACATGTGGATCGGCAAACGCTCGTACGTCACCGTTTCCGGTAAATCATACCGTGGCGACGTGCAACCGCTGCCAGTAACGCTGGTGTGGAGCGTGGTCGCGCTACTGGCGGTATGGATCGCCTTTAACGCCCTGCTGTATGGCAGCATTTTCTACGGCAGCTTCACCGTTAACTGGGGCGTGGACTACACCCTGACGCTGGCGAACTTTACCAAGCTGTTTGGTCAGGGGATGAGCGACGGCGCGTGGCCTTCGCTACTCGACACCCTACTGTACGCCGGGATCGCCGCGCCGATCACCGCCATCTTCGGGCTACTGATCGCCTGGATTGTGGTGCGCCAGCAGTTTAAAGGCAAAAAAACTATCGAGTTCACCACCATGCTGTGCTTTGCCGTTCCCGGCACCGTGGCGGGTGTCTCGTATATTCTGGCCTTTAACAGCGCCCCGGTGTACCTCACCGGGACGGCGGCCATCGTCATTATCTCAATGGTGATGCGTAACGTGCCGGTCGGCATTCGTGCAGGCATTGCGGGCTTAGGGCAAATCGATAAATCGCTGGATGAAGCCTCGCTCAGCCTGCGTGCCGGTTCGCTACGGACCATCACGCACATCCTGCTGCCGCTGCTACGCCCGGCTATCCTCTCCGCGCTGATCTACAGCTTTGTGCGCGCCATTACTACCGTCAGCGCCATTGTGTTCCTCGTCACGCCAGATACCCGCGTCGCAACGGCCTACATTCTGAACCGCGTGGAAGACGGTGAATACGGCGTGGCCATTGCCTACGGTTCGATCCTGATCGTGGTGATGCTGGCGATTATTTTCATCTTTGACTGGCTGATCGGTGAATCACGTACCTCCCGTTCAAAAGCCAAAAACCCGGCGTAATGGAGCGCACTATGACTCAGAAAAATTTCGTTGAACTGCGCAACGTCACCAAACGTTTTGGCAGCAACACGGTTATCGACAACATCAATCTCACCATCCCACAAGGGCAAATGGTGACGCTGCTTGGCCCTTCCGGCTGCGGCAAAACCACCATTTTGCGCCTGGTTGCCGGACTGGAAAAACCGAGCGAAGGACAGATTTATATTGATGGCGAAGACGTTACCCATCGTTCCATCCAGCAGCGCGATATCTGCATGGTGTTTCAGTCTTACGCCCTGTTCCCACATATGTCGCTGGGTGAAAACGTCGGCTACGGCCTGAAGATGCTCGGTGTATCGCGAAGCGAACTGAAAGCGCGGGTGAAAGAGGCGCTGGCGATGGTGGATCTGGAAGGATTCGAAGACCGCTATGTCGATCAGATCTCCGGCGGGCAGCAGCAGCGCGTGGCGCTGGCCCGGGCGCTGATCCTCAAACCGAAGGTGCTGTTATTTGATGAACCGCTGAGTAACCTCGACGCCAACCTGCGACGCAGCATGCGTGACAAGATCCGCGAACTGCAAAAGCAGTTTGATATTACCTCGCTGTACGTGACCCACGATCAGAGCGAAGCCTTCGCGGTGTCCGACACCGTACTGGTGATGAACAAGGGACATATCATGCAGATCGGCTCACCGCAGGATCTGTACCGCCAGCCCGCCTCGCGCTTTATGGCGAGCTTTATGGGCGATGCCAACCTGTTCCCGGCCGCGTTCAGCGAGGCGTTTGTCGATATTTACGGTTATCGCCTGCCAAGGCCGTTGCATTTCGCCACCCAGGGAGAAGGTACGGTTGGCGTGCGTCCGGAGGCAATTACGCTCAGCGATCGCGGCGAGGAGAGCCAGCGCTGTGTGATCCAGCACGTCGCCTATATGGGGCCGCAGTATGAGGTCACGGTAGAGTGGCACGGGCAGGAGATTCTATTGCAGGTCAACGCCACGCGCTTACAGCCAAACGCTGGCGAGCAGTATTACCTCGAAATCCACCCGTACGGCATGTTTGTGTTAGCAGATACCGTGTGATTGATGCCGGGTGGCACACGTTGTAGGCCGGGTAAGGCATCAGCCGCCACCCGGCACAAATTCAGCGCTGGACGTTCAATTCAGCAATATCCGCAGGCGTGGTGCGACAGCACCCTCCAATCAACCGGGCGCCCGCCGCACGCCACTGGGGTAAATAATCCGCCAGCGTTTTACACGCTTCACCGTGAGTGTGCCAGGTTTTGCTCTGCACATCGTAATGCTCGCCGGAGTTGGGATAGACCACCAGCGGCAGCGCCGTTAAGCCGTGTAAATGCTGCAACGCCTCGGTAGTGTTTTCCAGCGCAATGCAGTTGATACCAATAGCCAGCACCTGCGGGTAGTTTGCCAGTAACGCCACCACTTCGCGCAGCGGCGTGCCGTCGCTCAGGTGTTCGCTGTCACGCAGGGTAAACGAGAACCACGCCCGCGCACGCGGGTATTCCGCCAGCAGTTCAGCCAGCGCCTTAATCTCAGTAAAATTCGGCAGCGTTTCGCAGGCTAACAGGTCAGCTCCGGCGTCCAGCAGCGCTTCAACGCGCGGTCGGTGAAACCCCTGAAACTCGTCTTTGCTGCGCACGTAATCGCCACGGTATTCCGAGCCATCCGCCAGATACGCGCCATACGGTCCCACAGACCCGGCCACCAGCAATGTACCCGCCTGCGGGTTTTCCGCCAGATACGCCTCGCGCGCTTTACGCGCCAGCTCCACACTTTTGCCAATCAGTGCCTTCGACTGCGCCTCATCCAGACCTCGGGCGGCAAAACCTGCCGGCGTGGCCTGATAGCTGGCGGTGATCGCACATTGAGCACCCGCCCGGTAGTAATCTAGATGGACTTCGCGGATAAGCTGCGGGTTTTCTACCAGCACTTTCGCTGACCACAGGCTATCGGCCAGGTTACAGCCGCGCGCCTCCAGTTCCGTCGCCATCGCACCATCCAGCAACAGGAAATCCTGTTTCTCAAGAAGGGTACGTAACGGATTATTCTGCGACATGGTGTGGCTCCTGTTTTACTTTACGGGGTTGAGTAAGGAAATAAGCACCATAGCACAACGCCACAAACGGTAACCCGCACCACAACGCAATTCTCTGCGCGGGATCGAAGGCCAGGCCGACACAGGCCACCAGGCACAGCACAAACCCCAATACGGGAACCAGCGGATACCACGGCGCACGATAATGCAATTCACTCACAGCCTTTCCTTGCTGTAAGTGACGGCGGCGAAAAACAAAATGCGAAGCGCAGATGCTCAGCCACACCGCCACCACCGCAAACCCGGAGATCGCCGACAGCGCCACAAATACCGTATCCGGGGCGATCACGCTGGAAAACAGCGCCAACACGCCGCCGAGCATGCTGACCGATATGGCTGTCAGCGGCACGCCGTTTTTGGTTACCCGCGCAAAACAGGCGGGCAGCGTACGTTCATTCGACAGCGACCACAGCATGCGCCCGGAAGCATACAATCCTGAATTCGCAGCTGAAAGAATGGCCGTCAGGATCACGACGTTAAAAATATCCGCCGCATATGGAATCCCCACCTTCTCAAACACCAGCACAAACGGGCTTTTCTCCACTCCCGCCTGCTGCATCGGGATCAATGCCGCCAGCACAAACACGGTGCCAATAAAGAAAATAATCAGTCGTGCGATAGTGGTACGAATCGCCACCGGAATCACCTTTCGTGGGTTTTCCGTTTCGCCTGCCGCGATGCCGATAAGCTCGGTTCCCGAGAAAGCAAAGTTCACCGCCACCATGGTCATCAGGATCGGCAGGCCGCCATGTGGAAACCAGCCTTCTGCGGTGATATTGCTCAACCCCGGCGCGGGTGAACCATCCTGCATCGGGATAAAGCCAAAAATGGCCGCCCCGCCGAGGATAATAAAGGCGATGATGGTGATGACTTTTACCAGCGAGAACCAGAATTCCCCTTCGGCAAAAAAGCGCGTAGAAATGACGTTCAGGCCAAAGATAACAACGCAGAAAACCACGCACCAGATCCACACCGGCACCTGTGGGAACCAATACTGCATGCAGAAACCGGCGGCGGTAAAGCTGGAGCCAAGCGCCACGGTCCAGGTCAGCCAGTAGAGCCAGGCTACGGTGTAACCCGTCGCCGGGCCGAGGTAGCGCGCGGCATAAACGTGAAACGCGCCGGTTTCCGGCATCGCCACCGACAGTTCACCCAGACATTGCATCACCAGCCAGACCACCAGCGCGCCAATCAAATAGGCCAGCAGCGTCCCCGCCGCCCCGGTGGTGGAGATGATGTACCCGGTATTAAAGAATAACCCTGTGCCAATCACGCCACCTAAAGAGAGCATAATCAGGTGACGCGTTTTCATTGTGCGCTTCAGTGGCGCATTTTGTTGTGTTGTTTGCATATGACCTTCTAAACGTATGGACATCTAAACATCCAAAGAAGGTTTGTTATACCGCGTTTGTAAACACAATGCAAAGTTAGCCCTGCACCAGACGCAGATGCCCGCGCCGGGCGCTCAACACAGGACGAGGATTAACAATAAGATACAAAAAAGGTCGCCAGGCCATAACGCCTCCGCTATCAGGGTTTATTCAACTCTGGCAACGGAGACGTCCAATGACGTTCCCCCGAAAGTAGGAACCGCGCGTCACACCTCATACGTCCGGATGAGCGCACGGTCAGGAGCCGCTGGCTTGAACCTGTATCTGTGATTTACGGCTCATCAGCACAAACACCGCCAGCCCGGCCAGCAAAATACCCGGTGCGGAGGCCGCCATCACGCCTACCGTTCCAGTGCCCAGCGCCAGCATTTTCCCCGCCAACAGTGGACCACTCATCGCCCCTAGGCGCCCAACGGCCACCGCGGTGCCTACGCCGGTGGCGCGGATGGGGGTGCTGTAAAACAGCGGAGCCAGCGCATACAGCACGCTTTGGCCGCCGGTGGCAAACATCCCTGCGACAAATCCGGCCACCAGCATACCGCTCAATGACGACACCGTACCGAGCGCCAGCAGTGAAGCCAGCATCCCGGTGTAAATCAGTAGCGACATCACCACCGGGCGCAGTTTATCCATCAATGCACCGAGGATTAACGTCCCGCTGGCCGCGCCGATTTGCAGGGCAAACATCACGCCCGCCGCCTGTGAGGGACGAAAGCCCTGTTCAACCAGTAGCATCGGCAGCCAGTTGATCAGCATATACACCACCAACAGGGTGAAGAAATAACACAGCCACAGCAGCAACGTGGCGGTCACGGTGGCAGGGGCAAACAGCGCACGCAACGGTGCGGCGGCGGCCTGCGTTTGCTGGGCATACACGTGTGATTCCGGTAGCCAACGCATCAGCAACGGCACCAGCAGCAGCGGGATCACCCCACCAACCCAGAACACAGTTTGCCAGGCGGAGGCCACACCGCTAAAACCCAGCGCCGCCGCCAGCGCTGCGCCAATCGGCACCCCGCAGTACATCAGGCTCACCGCGGTGCCGCGAAAGCGCGGGCCTGCGGCTTCGGAGGTCAGCGCGATCAGGTTCGGCAACGCCGCCCCCAACCCGACACCGGTCATCAGGCGGGCAAACACCAGCGACGAGAAATCCCAGGATATCGCCGTCGCCAGCGAAAACAGGCCAAACAGCGCCACGGAGCCAATAAGGATCCGCTTGCGCCCATAGCGGTCAGCCAGCATACCGCCCACCAGCGCGCCGGGCAGTAATCCCAGAATACCGGCGCTGAAGATCCAGCCCATCTGCATTTTATCTAACGCAAAAGCCTGGGCGATGCCGACGGCAGCGATACCGGCGGCCTGTAAATCCAGCCCTTCCATCAGGGCGACTAAAAAACACAGCCCGACGGTCAGCGTCAGACGGGAGGAGGATGCGGGGGTACGGGTTGTCATGAGGTGTACCTCTGAGGTCACGATGCAGGTGAAGCGCGGCTGATACGTTGCCAGCCGCGTCATTATTTTTATTTGCTGTTGCGCAGATCCAGCGCCACGTCGACGATCATATCTTCCTGGCCGCCCACCATTCGGCGTTTGCCCAGTTCAACCAGAATATCCACCGCGCTCAGACCATAGCGCGCCGCCGCCACTTCGCAATGACGCAGGAAGCTGGAATAGACCCCGGCATAACCCAGCGCCAGCGTTTCGCGATCCACCCGCACCGGGCGGTCCTGCAGCGGACGGACTAAATCGTCGGCGGCATCCATCAGCGCGTAAAGGTCGGTGCCGTGCTGCCAGCCGAGTTTATCTACAGCGGCGATAAACACCTCCAGCGGCGCGTTGCCCGCCCCTGCGCCCATGCCCGCCAGGCTGGCATCAATACGGTCACAACCCTCTTCTACTGCCGCCAGGGAGTTCGCCACACCGAGGCTCAGGTTGTGGTGAGCATGCATCCCGGTTTCCGTTTCCGGCTTCAGTACCGCTTTCAGGGCGCGGAAGCGATCGCGAATGTCCGTCATGTTCATTGCCCCGCCGGAATCGACCACATAAATACAGGTCGCACCGTAGTTTTCCATCAGCTTCGCCTGCTGCGCCAGTTTCTCCGGCGTGGTCATGTGGCTCATCATCAGAAAACCGACGGTGTCCATGCCCAGCTCGCGCGCATACTGAATATGCTGGGCCGACACGTCCGCTTCGGTGCAGTGGGTCGCCACGCGCACCACCCGCGCACCGGCCTGGTACGCGTTTTTCAGGTCATGAATCGTGCCGATACCCGGCAGCAACAGCGTGGCGATTTTGGCGTGCTCCACCACGTCCGCCGCCGCTTCAATCCATTCCAGATCGCTGTGCGCGCCAAAGCCGTAGTTAAAGCTGGAGCCCTGTAACCCGTCGCCGTGCGCCACCTCAATGGAATCGACACGCGCATCGTCCAGTGCTTTAGCGATTTGGCGGACGTTTTCCAGCGAATATTGATGACGAATAGCATGCATGCCGTCACGCAAGGTCACGTCAGAGATATAGAGTTTTTTACCATTCATGCTGCTTCTCCTGCCTGACGCGCGAGTGACTGTGCCATCTTTTCAGCGGTCGCCAGCGCGCTGGAGGTCATAATATCGAGATTGCCCGCGTAGGCTGGCAGGTAGTGCGCCGCACCTTCCACTTCCAGATACACCGCAGTTTTCAGGCCGGAGAACTGGCCAATACCCGGCAGATTCACCGGTTTATCCTGTGGGATGACCTCAAACTGCACGCGCTGTTTCAGGCGGTAGCCCGGCACGTACGCGTGTACCGCCGCTGCCATTTGGTTAATCGACGCCTCAATTTCTGCCTGAGAAGCCTCTTCGCTCAGCACATACACCGTGTCGCGCATCATCAGCGGCGGCTCCGCTGGGTTGAGCACAATAATCGCTTTGCCTTTCTCGGCACCGCCCACCACTTCAATCGCCTTCGAGGTGGTTTCGGTAAATTCATCAATATTGGCGCGCGTGCCCGGCCCCGCGGACTTGCTGGCAATAGAGGCGATAATCTCGGCGTAATACACCCGCGCCACGCGGGACACCGCCGCCACCATCGGGATGGTCGCCTGGCCGCCGCAGGTCACCATATTGACGTTCAGCCGATCCACATTGGCCTCGAGATTCACTACTGGCACGCAGTACGGGCCAATCGCCGCCGGCGTCAGGTCGATCAGGCGGATCCCCGGCTTAACCGCGCGTAAGGCGGCGTCATTTTTCACGTGCGCACCCGCGCTGGTGGCGTCAAACACGATGTCGATATCGGCAAATTCCGGCATTGCAATCAGCCCCGTTACCCCTTCATGGGTGGTGGCGACGCCGATGCGTCTGGCGCGCGCCAGACCGTCGGATCCCGGGTCGATACCGACCATCACCGCCATCTCAAGCTGCTTGCCGTGACGCAGAATTTTAATCATCAAATCGGTGCCGATATTACCGGAGCCGATAATGGCAACTTTACGCTTACTCATGACTGACTTCCTTTTGTAACCGCCGCAGAGAACGTGGCGGCGACTGAACCAATACCCTCGATATGGGCCTCAAAACGATCGCCCGCATTTACCGCGACCATCGGGCCTAACGCCCCAGTGAGAATGATGTCTCCGGCACGTAGCGGCTCGCCGAGGCTGGCCATTTTGCGCGCCAGCCAAACGGCGGCGTTGATCGGATGCCCCAGACATTCGCTACCGCGCCCGCTGGAAACCTCCTCGTTATTACGCGTCATTTTCATCGTACAGTTTTTCAGATCTAACCCCGCCGGGCGCTGCGCCGGGCCGCCAACCACGTACACGCCGCAGGAGGCGTTATCCGCCACGGTATCAACAAATTGAATCGACCAGTCGCGAATACGGCTGCCGACCACTTCCATTGCGGGCAGCACCCACTCGATGGCGTTAACCAGCTCATCAAACGTGGTGTCGGTCGCAGGCAGGTCGCGGTTCAGCACCAGCGCAATCTCCGCTTCAATCCGCGGTTGCAGCACGCGCTCAAACGGGATGGTGTCGTTATCGCCGTAACACATGTCGGCAAACAGCGTGCCGAAGTCGGGCTGACTGACCCCCAGTTGCTGCTGGACTTTCGGGTGCGTCAGCCCCACCTTACGCCCAACCACGCGACGCCCCTGCGCCACGTCGTGCTGCACGTTGATGTGCTGAATGGCGTAGGCCGCCTCGGCGTTGTCCACACCAATCAATTCGCGCAGCGGGGCAATCGCGACACCCTGCTCCTGTGCCTGGCGTAAATCAGCGGCTAACTGTTCAAGATTACGATTCGTCATTTCCGTTCCTTAAGGTCGTGCGAGGAAGTTCAGCACCAGCTGATTAAAGGCGTCCGCATGTTCCCACTGCGCCCAGTGCCCGCAGTCGCGGTAAATGTGCAGCTCTGAACCCGCAATTCCGGCGAGCAGGCGCAGCCCGGCGTCCATCGGCACGAAGCGATCGTTGCGTCCCCAGACAATCAGAGTCTGGGCTTTGATCTCCACCAGACGCGGACTAAAGTCCGGGAACTGTTTTGGATTGGCTTCCAGGCTCTGGACAAAGTTTTCCAGGTGATCGCGACGCGACAGCATGTTATTGAGTCGTGCCTCAAACAGCGCGTCGGTCAGGTCGCTGGTGTCGAACACAAAGATGTCCATCATCAACTTCAGATTCTCGATGGTCGGCTCGCGATACAGCTGGTTCAGGCGCTTGATGCCTTCAGTTGGCATCGGCGTAAACAGGCTCATACCGCCCGTCCCACCGCCCATCAGTACCAGCTTGCCCACGCGCTCCGGCCAGCTCAGGGTGAACGCCACGGCGCTGTGGCCGCCCATCGAGTTGCCCAGTAAGTGGACTTGCTGAAGATCCAGCTGATCGACCACACTTTTCAGGATGCGGGCGTTCAGATCTGATCGCGACCCGCGGTTAACGATCCCATCGCTTTTCCCCCAGCCCGGGCAATCCAACAGGATCACCCGGTAACCGGCCTCAACCAGCGGATCGATATTGCGGCTGAAGTTGGCCCAGCCCGTGGCGCCCGGGCCGGATCCGTGCAGCAGCACAACGGTCTCTTCGCCCTGCCCACAGTCATTGACATGTACGCGTAGGGTTTCGCCAGCTTCCTGCACCTCAAGAAAACGGCTGCTGGCGGCTTCGGTTTGCGGTTGGTAAGTCATGATGTTCTCCTGCATGTTCAGTTCTGTTTCAGTTCTGTGTGGCGGCGCTCAACGAGCCAAATCCGGCGATCCACTCCGGGATCGGACGGTAGTAACGGCCTTCGCTGCGCCAGTGACCAAAAGCAGAAATAGCGGCGAAGGCGGCAACCCAGGTTTTCACTTCGTGCGTCGATTTGCCCGCCATCGCGGACAGCTCTTCGTTGCTGACGCCGTCCAGTTCCGCCAGACGCCCCTGCTCAAGCAGAGTCATAAAGCGGTTATCCCAGACGGGGTTGAGCGGGTGCAGCGTGTTCTGATCTTCAACAAACTTTTCGGCGGCGCTGATCACCCGCTGCTGGCGTAGCTGGCGTTCGTTTTCTGGCAACTGCTTACCGCTGCCAAGCAGACGGTCGCGCATGTGGGCGTCTGCCTTCGCCAGCTCGGGCACCGGCGGCTGGTGCGACAGCCCACCGGAGCCTATAAACAGCACGCGTTTATTCAGTGAGCTGGTGAACCGACCAATCGCCTCGCCGAGCAGGCGAGTGCGCTGGAAGCCCGGCAGCGGCGTAGCGACGCCGTTAATAAACACCGGCAATACCGGGACCTTATCCAGCCCGCCGAGCAAAAACTCCAGCGGCTGAGCAAAGCCGTGATCGACCTGCATGTTGTACGACACGGCAAGATCGATGCCGCTTTTCATCACCGCGTGGGCGCAGGCTTCCGCGAGATCCGCCGGCACCGGCAGTTCTCCCGCCGCGCTGCCAAAATCACCGATCGCCGTGGCGCCAATGCCTAAGCAAAACGGCGGCATCACATCGTAGAAAAAACCGTTATAGTGATCGGGGGCAAACAGCACCACCAGTTCGGGATCGAACGCCGCAATGCGCGCACGGGCGCTGGCGATCACCCCGTTGACCTCGTCGAGCACGGCCTGTGCCGGGTCGACATAGCCCACCAGCGGCGAGTGGGAAAGACAGTGAAGATAAGCGTGCATATCAGGCGACCTTTTCGACAGGAACCGCGACATGAGTGCGGGTGAGCGTCATCACCGACGCCAGTTTATTCAGGGTGCTGCCCAAGGTTTGCGGAATGGCAACCGCAGCAACGAAGCGATCCGGACGCATCACCACCAGCGCGGCGTTATGTTGGGCAAACCACGCGCGCAGGCGATTTTGCGTATCACCAATACGGATAACCCCGTCGTGGTTATCCTGTGAGGTATTGATCTGCGTGTCCGGCACCACCTGGATAAACCGCGTGCCGAGCGCGCGCCACAGCTGGATTTGCTCGTCACTCATACCCCACAGCGGATTACAGCCCCAGCCAATAACCGCAAAATTCGGCCCGATGACGTTGTCGAGCAGCGTCACGTCACCCGTTTCCAGCGTCACCTTTGGCTGAATAAACATCTTGCCGACCGGGGAGGCTTTCGCGTCGCCTTCACGCACCAGCGCCCCGACGTGATATTGCGGCATCGGCTTGAAGCGCATTTCGAGGAAGTAGCGTTTGACCGGCGGAATGTAGTTCAGCAGCCAGGAAATGCCGTCACGCACCGCGCCATGCCAGCGTTTCGGCGGTGCCAGCACGTTGCCCGCAGTCACCGACAAATCAATCATGGCTTTGGCGTGATCGCGGCGTTCCTGCTGGTAGGTGTCCAGCAGCGCATCACCGGCTTTGCCCTCAATGACCAGCGCCAGTTTCCACGCCAGGTTGAAGGCATCGCGCATGCCGCTGTTGTACCCCTGCCCCTGCCAGACCGGCATAATGTGCGCGGCATCGCCCGCCAGCAGCACGCGGTCAATACGAAAACGTTCGGCCAGACGGGCGTTATGGGTATACACGCGCTGGCGGATCAGCTCAACGTTGTCCGGGTTCGGCAACACTTTGCTCAGCAACTGGCGCATATTCTGCGGCTCGCTAAGCTGCGCTTCGGTTTCCCCCGGCATCACCATAAATTCAAAGCGGCGCACCGCGTGTGGCAGTGCGGCGGAGACATACGGACGCACCGGATCGCAGCACAGATACACGTGTGGGGTGCTGAGCGGATCGTTGGCGATATCCACCACAATCCACTGATTTGGCGCGGTTTTACCTTCGAATGGCACATTCAGCGAGCGCCTGACGACGCTGCCGCCGCCGTCGCAGGCCACCAGCCACTGGGCCTGCACCGTTTCACGCTGACCGTCCGGTGCCTTCAGGTTCAGCGTCACTTCGCCATCCTTCTGACTGAACGCCTCCAGCTCGCGAGAGAACAGGCAACGCACGTTGGGAAACCGCGACAGCCCTTCCAGCATCACCGCGTCTACCTGCGGCTGAATAAACGCATTACGGCGCGACCAGCCAAACTCGTCGGTCATCGGCTGGATATCAGCAAAGCAGCGGCCCTTGGGGGTAAGAAAGCGCATCGCATGCCATGGCGTGGTGTGCGGCAGCACGTTATCGACCAGACCGACGGACTGCAGGGTGCGCAGCGCTTCATCGTCAATGCCGATGGCGCGCGGATAGTCGATCAGCGCATCGAGCTTCTCCACCACCAGCACCTCAATGCCCATCTGGCCGAGATAGTTCGCCATCATCAGCCCCACCGGACCGGCTCCGGCAATCGCCACCTGCACGGTGTGTTGCACAGCGGGTTGGATATCCGGGTTTATCGTTGTCATTTCAGAACCTCACTACGCGGACAAAACGTCATGGCAGCCTCTGGAGAGACGCACCTGGCTTTGTTAAAAATATGTGAATAATTTTTTATTGTGCGGTCAGTATAGGAGGGTGTTTTTGCGCTACAATCAAAACATACCTGGATGTGCACTTAGTGCACTACGTTGTTTTATCTGTAGATTTGTCAACGAATATGAAAAGTGACGAGAGTACCGAATACAAAACCGTGCGCGGATTAACCCGCGGGTTAATGTTATTAAATATGTTAAACCGGCTCGACGGTGGGGCCAGCGTTGGTCTGCTGGCAGAGCTGAGCGGCCTGCACCGCACCACGGTCAGACGACTGCTGGAAACGTTGCAGGATGAGGGTTACGTCCGGCGCAGCCTATCCGATGACAGCTTTCGCTTAACCATCAAAGTTCGTCAGCTCAGCGAGGGATTTCGTGACGAGCAGTGGATTTCCGCGCTGGCCGCGCCGCTGCTGGGGGATTTACTGCGCGAGGTCATCTGGCCGACCGACGTTTCCACGCTCGACGTCGATGCCATGGTGGTGCGTGAAACCACCCACCGCTTCAGCCGCCTGTCATTTCACCGGGCGATGGTCGGGCGTCGTCTACCGTTGCTGAAAACCGCCTCCGGCCTGACCTGGCTGGCGTTTTGTCCGGAGAATGAACGTCAGGAGCTGATCGAAATACTGGCATCGCGACCGGGAGAAGAATTCCAGCTGGCGCGCGAACCGCTGAAGCTGGACGCCATCCTGACTCGCGCGCGCAAAGACGGTTTTGGACAGAACTATCGCGGCTGGGATCAGGAGGAGAAAATCGCCTCTATCGCCGTGCCAATCCGCAGCGAACAGCGGGTGATCGGCTGCCTGAACCTGGTGTATATGGCCAGTGCGATGACCATCGAACAGGCCGCGGAAAAACACCTTCCGGCCTTACAAAAAGTGGCGAAGCAGATCGAAGACGGCGTGGCGTCACAGGAGATTTTGGTTGCCGGGAGGTGAGATGGATCACATTTCCCCTCCCCCTCTGATTAAGAGCCACGTTCACTGCGCAATGTGTCGTCGTTATCTGTCAGCAGAGACGTTCGCGATTTACCGTTTCTGATTTTTCCATCAATACCAGGTTGAGGTTTACCAAACAGATAGCCTTGTGCGAAATCGCAGCCCAGAGCCTGAAGACTTTCCAGTTGCTCCTGCGTTTCAACCCCTTCTGCAACCGCCTTCATATTGAGAGATTTCGCCATACCGGTGATAAGTTTGATGATGTTAAGGGCGTCTTCCTGTGTAGATATCGAATGCACAAAGGACTTGTCTATTTTGATTTTGTCGAAAGCAAGCCTGCTCAGCCGCGAAAGCGAAGAGTATCCCGTACCAAAATCATCAATGGAGATTTTCACGCCCAGGGCTCTGAGCCTGTTAAGCGTATTCATCGGCGTACTGCTGTCAGTAAAAAGAGAGGATTCCGTCACTTCCAGTTCAAGACGATCAGCCGGAAGTCCTGTTTCTTTCAGAATAGACAACACTATTCCGGCAAAGGCTTTGCTGCTTAGCTGGACAGGCGAGACATTGACTGAAATTTTAGCCGGAACCGCCCAGTAAGCCGCTTCCCTGCAGGCCATTTCAAGCACCGATTTCCCCATTTCATTAATCATTCCTGTCTTTTCAGCAACAGGAATAAAACTATCCGGCGACAGCAGGCCTTTAAGAGGATGTATCCAGCGGATAAGGGCTTCATAGCTGTAAATTTCCCTGCTGAAAGAATCTACAATCGGCTGGTAATAAACCACGAATTCTTTATTCGCTATTGCCATCGCCATATCATGCTCAAGGGTTCTGCTTTCTTGCAACTTATCTAACATGCGTTGCCGGAAGACTTTTATCTTACCAGAACCTTCTTTTTTGGCTTCATATAGGGCCAGATCGGCAAATTTATATAGATAGTCGGAGCGGCGTTCAGTTTCGGAAATAACAATGCCAACGCAGGTGGTAATGTTGATAATCGTGTTATAAATCGTGTAGGGCTGGTTGATAAATTCACATATTTTTTGCGCGCGAGAAACAGCATGACTCTCAGTCAGACCCGTCGAGAGAAACGCAAACTCATCCCCACCTAAGCGATAAAGCGTATCTGAAGTCAGGCTCATCGAAACCAGGCGATGGGATATCTGACGTAACAATGAATCACCGACATCATGACCATACGTATCATTGACCTCTTTGAATCGGTCTAAATCAAACAACATCACTGTCACAGAACTATTATTCTTTTCTGCCGTCTCGATGGTTTTATTTAAATCTTCCCAAAAAAGCTGGCGGTTATTCATCTCGGTAAGAGAATCATGGTAGACGTCATGTTCCAGTTTTGTATTCTGGATTTGCAGTTTTTCTTTAGATTTCTGCAATTCTTCAGCAAGACGCTTAACCTGAAGATGCGCCTGCAGAATATTTCTGTTCTGATAGAATATCAGCACGCCCAGTATCGCACTCAGTATGATCAGCAGTACTGAGATCGCTGAATAAATATAGTACAGCGCTTGAATTTTGAGGTTTGTACTATTAATCGAGTTAACATCTTTATTTAGCGCACCGGATGAAAGACGGCCTAGCGGCGCATCCAGCGCATGCATTTTTTTCAAGTATGTCTGGAGCTCTGGACGATTCATTTTCTCAAGATGAACATCCAGATAGTTAAGTGTGTTTTCCAGTTGTAAAGCCAGTTCACCATGCGCTTCATTATTTTGTATATAATGCCCCAACTCACCTTCTTTCATTAAATCATTCTGGCTGAGCATGATGTCGAGGCGCAGACGTACATCATCGAGGTTCATAGAATCATCGATAGTGTAAAGACCAAGCCATGACTCAAAACGGTAGTATTCTGATACCAGTTGTGCAGCGGACCATGAATCGGTGTAGTGAGTCAGTTTCTGTAACTCTTGTTGCCGTTCATGCACGAGGTAAGAGATATACCCGGTAGATATAAAAAGAGAAAATATGATGCCCGCCAGTATTCTGTTCATGATGTTCTTCTGAACTCCTACTCAATATTCATTCTGCTGACCTGCCATGCTGAGCGTGCATAAAAAACCTGATTATTCAGTTCAGGCATGCTGTCATAGGGGTACACAATGAATAAGGGACCTTTATCACGGACGCGAATGTATTTTTCGTTGATTTTTACAGCAAGGATAACATTATATTTTTTGAAATCACTGAGTGGGATAATCGTGGTGTAGTCATTGAGCGCGGTGACCTTAACCACAGAACCTTTCGCGCCAACATAATCCATGAGCTTTTGCAGTGGAATACCCGTAAAGGTAGTGCGCCCATTATACCAGGGCGAGGTGGTCTGGAAACTGACCATGCCCAGCTTCTCAAGGCTGGCAATATCAAAAACGGCTTTCCCGTCTTCATTTGTATTTTCTATATTACCGGACAGCGTTAAAAGGGCTTTACCGGCAGGTTTAGAAAGTTCACCCGCCCAGAGCTGTGTGGAGACGACAAAGCTTAACAACATAACCATTAATCGCATTTTAACCTCGCCTGCCGACCGGATGTAAATGAATTATAATTTAGTTATAATGCTATTTACATATGCTGCCTGGATATTATTGGTGCAATAAACCCATTCATATTTTAAATCATCAAAATCAACAGGTTAGCCATCACTCCATTTTTATACTAATTAATAGCTCAGACAATGTCCGCCTGCCACCATGCAGGCCAAAAAAAACCGAAACCCCGCTCATAAAATGAGCAGAATTTCGGCACACGTTCAGCCTGGAGCGCTTTAGACTTTAAGCAGCTTTACCGTTTCTTCGATGTCTATCTCATCTTCCGAGAAGATCAGCGTCGTACCCTGGAAAGTAGTGATGGCCAGCTTTTTCAGCGAACGCATTTCGCCAGGCTTGACGTCTGACTTCGGCTTAATGCTGTTCATCAGCGCGCCCACGGACAGCACCGCATTTTCTTTATCAATGCGGGTTTCAACCGGCACTTCTTCGCTATACACCACCCAGGACTTGATCGCCGTGAGTTTCAGGCGCTCACCCGCGATATAGATGTATTTGCTGTCGGGCACCACTTTCACCGCATAGGCTGACAGGCCTTTGTTGTTAGTGGTCGGCTCGAAGGTCACCGCCGCGTCTTTCTTGATCAGCTCAGGATTAGCAACCTTAATCACATGAAAATAGCGGTTATCGCCGTTTTCATCTTTGATAAATCCAAAGCCTTTATCTTTAAACCACGTTGTGATTGTTCCGTTCATTGCTGTTTCCGCCTGATTAAAACGTCATACTCGTAAAATTTGCGCGCAGTGTAAAACATCGGCCACGTCTTTGGCTACTCGTTGCCCCAGCGGTTGAGGAACTCGGCGATATCATCGATACGCTGTGCGTCAATCCCGGCCACGGTTGCCATCTCCTGCTGCGCGTCTTCGCCGATCTCTTCGTTGTTCATCAAACGGACGATCAGCTGTTGGAAGTAGTGCGCCAGCGCGTCGCGTTCTGCGTCGCTAACCGGCTTTGCGGCCTCGGTCGCGTACTCGTCGGCGATATCATAATATTTTAGCGGAATGTCGTTGTTCATCAGGTGCTCCGGGGTGAATGCGTGTGCCAGCAGTTGTCTGCCGCGTCTGAGGTGAATGATAGCATTCTTATTTCACCGTTAGCGATCTGTTTTATTGACTGCAATATGTTTCATATATCCGCAATATTTTCTGGAACCACTTCGCATTTAATAAATCTCATTACGTTTAAATGACCCCATTTTTATACTCAGAAAAAATAATTAATAACGGATACATTAATAACTCCTGTTTCAAAATAGGAAACAACAGGCTTAATAAAAAGTGCAAAAAATGAAATTGAACTCATAGCCATCATCAGAGTAATGAAAACAACGAACCATCGAAAGAAGTTATTTTTCATTCCCAGTTCCTCACTGTAAATTATTAGTAGTTTTAGAACCGCCTTGCCCTGTTGTTTCTGTTATGATTGATGATATAGCGTTACCAGATGTTCCAGGTATTGGTGATAAAGGTAATGGTTTACTTACTCCCATCCCCATATTAACCCACTCGTAATTTTTCCATGTATGAACCCATTTATCTAATGAAATTGTGGCAGCCTTACCTAATCCATATCCGATACCCGAAGCGGCACCACTTATTACACCACCTTTAAATGGATCATCTCCGTTCAGATAACTTGACGTTGCACCACCCGCCGCATTCCAGCCTACTGTTCCCCAGACTCCCGTACTTGCAGTAAATGCTCCAACATAACTGGCAATCAGGACTCTGTTGGATTGACTGTGCCATTGGCAAGATACTGAATACCCGCATTGGCTGTCCCACCAATTCCTGCAGTTAGCTGCATCCCTCCCGGCAGATAAGTCAGCCCTGCTGAGGCCATTGCAAATGCCACTGAATCACGTTTATTTATCGCTTCCTGACAGGCGGCTCCACCAGGATTATCCGAACAACTCGCCATATCTATCCCATGCTGACGTATCCATGCTGCCTGAGCATCCTCACTCCCGCCCATCAGGTTATTCTCAACAACTAAATTTAATTGTTACGCCAATGTAAAAACCAACTTACTGCATTACATAAGAATGAGCAATATCCACCAATTTTCAAAGCATTTAATACATCACTATAAGAGAATAAAAAACGACCTCCAATCAAATAATAGGAAATCACTCTCAAGAGAAAAAATATTGATATTGTTGTAATAAACACACAAATAAACCATAACAGAAAAGACATAAGAAATCGCAATAGAGGATGAAATGATTTCATTTTTTCTGCTCCTGTTGATTTTTAATTTGCTCCTGAAGAATAACACCTGCGCCTTCAGAACCAACAGAAGAACCAATATTCCCAGAAATTTCTGGAGCTGGGTTTAGTGGTAAAGGTTTGCTAATACCTTTACCTATATCGACCCATTCCCAGTTTTTCCAACCCGGGTTAATTATATTCTCTAATGGTCGTTGGATAATTTTTCCTACGCCATACCCTATTGCGGATCCCCCGCCATTAATAATCGCCCCAGACAGTGGATCTTTGTTGTCAATCCAGTTACCAAATGCACCACCCGCCGCATTCCAGCCTACCGTTCCCACCACACGATTCCCCATACTGAACACATTCACCCAGCCAGCCACTACCGCGCTGGAAGGGTCAACCGAACCATCCGCCAGGTAGCCAATTCCTGCATTTGCCCCCGCGCCAAGTCCCCACATCGCCTGAGCACTGCCAGGAAGCAGAGCCACTGTACCTGTTGCCAGCGCCAGCCCTACCGCATCACGCTCATTTTTCGCTTTCTGACAGGCGGCTCCGCCAGGATTATCCGAACAACTCGCCATATCTATCCCATGCTGACGTATCCATGCTGCCTGCGCATCCTCACTCCCACCCATCAGGTTATTCTCCGCCGCATTCTTCCCGGCCTGCGCGCCCGCTGCCGCAGACGACGTACTGTCTCCCGCCAGAGCGCCCGCCATTCCCGCGGACAGACTCGCCAGCATGCTGATGGTCTGCTTTTCCGCTTCGCTCAGCTCACTGACCTGCTTATCCGGGTACATCGCCTCCATTATCGCTTTCGCCGCCAGTTCGCCCGTGACGGCCCCTGCAGCTCCCGCCGCCGCGCTGTTTCCCTGCATCGCCGCTGCCGCGCCACCCAGTATCGCATGCGCTATCAGCGCCGCATCATCGCTTAATCCCGAATCATGACCAATAATATTCGCCAGGTACGGGGCCGATGCCCCCGCCAGCGCCGCGCCGGCATCTCCGCCCGCCAGCCCCTGAAGCGCTGCCGTCGCCGCCTGAATACCACGCTGAAAATCACTCCCTGTACCATATTCTGCCTGTGCATCACGCCAGGTCTGCGTTTCTTTCAGCTCTTCCGCCGTTTTATCCGGGTAAACCTTCCGCGCTTCCTCCAGCGCATTCAGCTCCCCCTGCGTCCGCGCGATATCTGCCGCCTGGCTGCCCATCTCCCCGATGAGGCTCACTTCCTGCAGCCGCTTCTGCTCTTTCTCTTTGTCAAAAATCGGGCTGATGCTGTCGTTCGCATGCTCCGTATCACGGCTCAGACCCGCCACATCCTGCTGCTGATTCGCCGTGTCGCGAACCGTCACCGTTCCTGCCGATACTGCCGCCTGCGTCGTCCCGTCCGCATGACCGCTGTTGCCCCCGACCGTGACCATCCCGACCGGCATGTTGCCTTTGAACCCGCCGCCCGTGTCTCCACCGCCAGCGCTCACGCTGGCTCCCGCATGGCTGACCGTAAAGTCCGCTTCGTTATGAATATCCCTGAAACCCAGCGTCCCGGTGTCCAGACTGTTTTTATCCGCCGTCGCCGTCGAAGCGATTACCGCGCCGTCCAGCTGCGTGTGCCCGCCCACCGTCACGTCAAATCCGCCGTCACCGGCAAACAGCCCCGTCTGCTCCTGCACCGAGGCATAGTCGCTCTTCATCTGGTCCTGGCTGGCGCTGATATAGCCTGAGCCGGACATGCTGCCGTAGGTAAAGCTGCCCCCGGCCGCCGCGCTGCTCTGCTTCGACCGGTAGTCATTGCTGTCCTGGGCGCTGCTCATCCACAGGTCGCCACCGATGTCAGCCACCACGCTGTCACCGCTGACCTGCGCCCCGTTCAGGATGGCGTCACGCCCGCTGACCAGCGAAACCGTACCGCCGCTGTCCAGCGTGGTCTCCGTCCACGCCGTGCCGTTGCCCTTTTCACTGCCTTTTGCGCCGTTGACGTTGGCGAAGACGCTGATGCCGTAACTGTCTGCGTTGACGCCGATACCGACGCCCACCCCGCCCCCGCTGCTGCTGTTTGTGCCCGTCGTCTGCTGGGTGTTTGCCGCACCGCTCAGCACAATATCGTTCGCCGCCACCAGCGTGGTGTCCCCGCCCGCCTTTATCTGGCTGCCGCCGATCAGGATGTCGCCGCTGTTGCCGCTTTGGCCGCTGCCCGTCGCGGCGATAATCAGGTTATTCCCGGCATTCAGGGTGCTGCCCGTCACGGTATCCGTCTGAGTATGCTGTTCAGATTTGGCGCTCTGCGACGTCAGCGAGACGCTGATACCCAGCCCGCTGTCCGCTTTGTCGCTGGCCCGGGCAACCGCTGCCGCCTGCACCGCCTGCGCGCCAGAAAGCACCGCTTTGGTGGCCTGCAGCGCCGCCAGACGGTCATCGCTCTCCCCCTTAGCATCCTGTGAGGTTTGCACCGCGCTGTTTACTGCGCTGCCTGCTGCACCTGACAGCGCCACCGTCAAGCCGCTGCTCTTCTGCTCAAACGTCTCATCGCGGGTACGTTTGTCATGGCCGGGCTCAATCACCACGCTGTCGCCGAGCACGGCAATATCTTTCTGTGCGATGATATCCGCACCGCCGATGTGTACCTGCTGACCGGCGGTAATGCTGACGTTGCCGCCGGTTGACCCGACCGTGCTGAAGCTCTCGCTCTGGGTGGTGCCCTGCTCGCGCAAATCATGCGTGGTTTTACTGCTGCCGATGGAAAAACCGATGCCGCCTGTTCCCATCACGCCGCTTTTTTTCGTTTCTTTAAATCGCCATGCGGTGTCGGTATTGGTTGCGGCAATAATATCGACGTTGTTTCCGGCACCGAGCGCCACATCGCCATCACCGACGACGGCTGAGCCCTGTACCAGAATGTTGTTCCCGGCAGCTACAGTCACATTGTCACCGCTCAGCAACGTGCCTTTTTCACGCGTGGCGCTGTCCTCCTCAATCGTGTGGGTGGTCTTTTTATTGAGGAATCCTTTTTTGGTTTTGGTGGTTTCTTCGTAGTGGTAGTCACTTTCCGTCGCCGTAATGAGATTCACATCCCGGCCCGCCGCTACGCCGATATCCCCCTGAGCAATCACATCGGTTGCCTGCGCATTCACATCGCGCCCGGCGATAATGACCGTGTCGCCACCGCTGGCAACTTCCGTTCCCTGCTGGCGCACGGACTCATTGATGATGGTTTTTTTCTTCGCGCGGTAACTGTCGCCTTCGGCCGTGGCCTCGGCCAGCAAATTGACATCGCGTCCGGCCTGCAGACCCACATCATTTTCCGCCGCCAGGCCCGCCGCGTGGGCGTTAATATCCTGACCCGCGATCAGGACCAGGTTATCGCCCGCAGAAATAGTGGTGCGATCCAGCCCGGAACGGTGCGATTCACTGCCCCCGTCGCGGCTGTTCTCAAGCGTGGTGGCCGCATTCAGGTTGAGATCGTTACCCGCAGTCAGCACCGCACTACCGCCAGCGTTCACGTCGCTTGCCGTCAGGTTGAGATTATTCCCGGCATTGATGCCAAGGTCCCCTCCTGCGCTGATGCTACTTCCCTGCCAGCCCTGTGATGAACGGCTGGTCTCGTCAGTCCAGCGTCCGGCATGGCTCTGCGCATCGTTAATGTGATTCGCATTCACCGCAATATCTCCCGCGGCATTCATCTGCAGTGAATCGCCCGCCGAAAGCGTTGCGCCCGTGACGGTGATATTCTTGCCTGCCGAGAGCGACAGCCCATCCTGTGCGGTAATCGACGCCGTCGTGCCCAGCAGCGTGTCTTTAAAACTCACATTGCCGTATTTATCCCACGCATTGATGTCTATCTGCTCCACCTGCGTCAGGTTATTAATGCTGCCGTCGAGACTTGCCAGCTGAACCGTTTTTCCGCTAATAGCGGCGCTGATGTTATTGATATCACCAATAGCGCTCAGGTCGAGGTTGCCCCCGGCCTGCATCAGGCCATTGTTGAGATTGTTAATGCTATTCTGGCTATCGAGGGTCAGGGTGTTATTCGCCAGCAGCGTACTGCCGGTGTTAGTGATAGTGCCGCCTGCCAGTTGGACGTTATTTCCAGAGATGACGCTCCCGTTATTGACGGTGATATCCTTCGGCGACAGATAGAGCTTCGGTATCATCACCGTTTCACCGTTGACGGTCGCCGCTTCCCACCACAGCATGCTCTGCTCAAGAGAGGCAATTTGCTCCGCCGTCAGGGCCACGCCAAATTTCAGCCCCAGCGACTGCTGTGCGCTGGCGGCGCTATCCATCAGATAACGCATCTGATCGAGATCGGAACCTATACCGTTGATATAACGGCTTCCTGTCTGATTCAGCATCGCATTACTGACGTAACGGGTATCGAACGCCGCGTCACCGAGAAAACGGTAATCGTATTCCGGATTCAGGTTGAGACGGTCCAGCATATACGCCGATCCGAGGAACTGATTTTGATCGGTATAGGCGCGGTTGGTTTCACGTGGGGCATCGCCAGGCGTAATCCCCAGCAGTACGTTCAACTCGGCAAACAGAGCCGGATCCAACTGACCCAGGCCGTTAAGCTTAGGATTAATGTTGATCAGGTACGGGCTTTGAGGATCGTCAGAGACAACAAAGTAGCCGTTTTGACCAAAAGGCAATGGATACGCGCTGGTATCCACCGCTTCCCCCTGATTAATCTGGCTGTTCTTATCGGTAGAGACGGTGTCCAGCGTTGCATCCGCGACATTCCCGGCATCCAGCGTGCCACCGTTAATCTGCTGCAGGGCATCTTGCAGTTGATCGTTCCACTGCGGCGAATTAACGCTAACCGCTTCACTATCTGCCAGTGTCTGCTTTTGCACCCCGGCGTCGATGGTCTGGTTACTGAGAGTATTCAGGGCTGGGGTAACGAGGGTATTTATCGCCCCACCCGCACTCGGGGTGGTTGTGGTATTGCTGATATCCTGCGAAAAATTAGCCAGAATTGTTCCGCCAGACTGAATAACAGCGCGGTATGCCGTTCCTCCAGAGGTTTCCTCCCGGTCATTACCCTGAGCGATATAGTGAATCGGGCCGCTATTATATCTATCCGCGTCTACCGAAGCGGCAGGGGTCTCCCAGGTAAAACCTGATTGCTCAGCAACATACGTCCGATAACGGGTGATTGTACCGTCAGTCCAGGACTGATTTTGCAGGATTGAACCGGAAAGGGACATATCCCCACCCGCAAGCAGCGTGCTGGCATTATTTTCCAGATGATCTGCCTGGATTACCATCCCGCGCGCGGCGCTGATGCGCCCGGCACCGCCGTTTGCGGAGACTGAAAGGGTAGAACGTGAAATAGCGATCTCTTTCGCAGGGCTGTTTTTCATCGCCAGGGGTATTGCGACATCGCTACAGTTTGGGCCTGCGCCGTGCCCTGGGCTACCGCCTCCGCTGCAGGATCGACTAACAACATAGCCGTAGTCAGTTCCCAGAATAAGTTCTGACAGAGGAATGTCGGCATATCCCTCATTCAGCCATGCATACTGTTGTGTCAGATCTTCAGTGTTACCATTACTTACCACCAGCCCGTCCCTCTGGTTCAGAAGATGTCCGGTTTTAATCGTGATATCGCCGCTCTGCGTCTCGATGGTGCCGGAGGTGTTGATGACCTCGCGGTTGGCATTTCCCGCCGCATCTTTCTGCATCCACAGGCTGTTGCCCGCAAGAATATCGCCGCGCTGATTGGTGATAGAGTCGGCATACAGCGCCATGTTATTTGCCGCATACAGCAGCGCCGTGTTGATGATCGCCCCCGGTGTATTGAGCGTGAGCGTTCCGCGCGTGCCGGTAAAACCGTCTACGGTAATAGTGTCGCGACTGGTGACCATGATGTCACCCCCACCCTGTACCGTTCCGGCGGCATTAAGCGCCACGTTGCTGCCGCTGAGGCTGCTCGTACCGCTGCCGGTGGTAATTTGCCCATTGTTGCTCAACTGCCCGCCCGCGGTCAGGTTTACCACCTGCCCCTGCATGACATTGCGGTTGTCGATGGCACCCTCGCTGTTAACAGTGAGCGTGTTGCCCGCAGCAAGCGTACTGTTGGCGGTGAACGCATTCACCAGTTTCAGCGTCAGATTACCCAGCGCAACCACCTGCCCGAAGGCGTCCAGAGATTGGCTATTGAGAGTCAAATCGCCACCGCTGAACAGTTTGCCAGCCGTATTCTGGCTCACCCGATCGGCATTAACGGTCAGTTGGGACGTTCCTAACACCGTACCGTTATTGGTCAACTGCTGGTAATTGAGCGTCAGTTGTCCCGCCTGCGTCGTCCCCTGGTTAGTGAACTGACTGCCCGTCAGCGTTGCGCTGTCGGCAAGCCAGTTCCCGTTGTTGGTGGCCGTTGCCGCATTCAGAATGAGATTTGTCGCCTGTAGCCAGCCCGCGCCGGAATACTGCGGCGTGGTGAGTCTCAACTCGGCGCCGGAAAGCAGCTGCCCCTCATTCAGCGCTCGGGTTGTGGCGTTAAGACGCGTGTTGCCGCCGCCCTGAATCACGCCGTAGTTAAACAGTATGGGCGTGGCAATCGTCAGTCCCTGACGGCTGACAATTTCACCACCCGCCAGGTTCGTCAGGTCACCGCTCAGCGCCAGCGTGGCGTCATTATCCCCCTGCAGGCGTCCGCCATTGGTTAACGCGCCGGACGTTATATTTAGCGTCGTCCCCTGAATGCTGCCCGCGTTAGCCACCGATGCCGCATTGAGATCCAATGCACCGCCGGTGAGCATGCTGCCCGACGCCTGTTGGCTGACCGCGCCATTCATGGCTAACGTCAGGCCATTGACCCCGCTGATTGCCCCGGCGTTATCCAGCGTTGTTCCGTTTAACGTCAAATAACTCGCCGCCCATTGCCCGTTATTCGTCAGGGATAGCGCCTGTAGCGTGGCATTGCCGAGGGCGGTGACTTTGCTGCCCTCGGCAGAAGTGAGATTTTTGACGAGCATAAGCTGTAGCGCGTCTGCGCTTTGGATTGCTCCGCTATTAATCAGCGACTGCGCATTGAGCAGAATCGACTGCCCCTGCCACGTTCCTGCGTTGGTCACATCACCGGACGTCACTTTCAGCATTCCCTGGGTTAGCAGCGACCCGCCCGCCGCATTCATCAGTTCCTGCTGCGGGGCTGCCACCGTCAGGCTTTGCAGACCAATCAATACGCCCTGGTTATGAATACGATCCTGGCTTAGCGTCAGGGTATTTCCCTGTACCACCCCAGTGTTTGTAAGCTGCTGACCATCAAGCGTAATGTCACTTTCACTGAGGATGTTTCCGGCATTATTCAACTGCTGTGCAGCTAACGACATGGCTCCCTGACTCATCAATTCGCCCGGCAGGGCAAATCTGTTACTGATGTCAGCCGTCAGCGCACCAAGGCTGACCAACGAACCCGCGTGCTGCCAGTCATCAGACGTCACCGCGACCTGTTGTCCCTGTAACGTACCTTGCGTAATCATCGTACCGACATCAACGGTCAGCGCGCCGCCGCTCAGCGTCAGAGACGTCGTGCCTGTGCTAAGCGTATCGCCGCGTAAAGCCAGTCCGTTCGCCCCCTGCCACAAGCCATTGTTGCGCAGCGTCGTTGCCGCAAGCATGAGCGAATCCCCCACGATACGCCCGGCGCTGATCAGGTCGTTTGCGGTGAGCGAGAGTCCGCCGCCGCTTTGAATTTGTCCGACGTTGGTCAGTTGCCCGGTCAGTGTCCCTTCCAGGCCACCTAACCCGTTGAGCACACCGCTGTTATTCAGCGCATCGGCTGCCAATGTAAGGGTATTCCCCTGCATCACCCCGGCGTGCTCTACCGTACCCGCGTTCACCGTCAGCGCATTACCGGTTAGCCATTGCCCCGTCGTCTCCGTCGTCAGAGCACCCGCAGAAATCAATGCGCTATCATTCCCCTGAACCAGACCACCGTTCTGAACAGTGTTTCCGTCGAGAGTGATAGTATTCGCCACCAGCATGCCGCTATTTTCCAGCGTTTGCGCCGTGAGTTGCGCACTCTGGTGCGCGAGCAGACGCCCAGAATTATTTATCGCATCGCGCAGTTGCAGCTCAAGCGTGTCGGCCTGAATGTCGCCAGCGTTAATCAACTGAAGACCACCAAGGCGCAGATCGCCATCGGTAGCAATAATCCCGTCGTTAGTCAGGTACGGAATGTCCAGCGCCAGAGCAGTAAGGCTGTAGATCGTACCGCCACTCAGGTTTTGCAGATTATCGGTACGCAGATTCAACGCCGCGTTACCCTGCAGCAGGCCGCTGTTAGCAATATGCTGGCTGTCGAGACTGAGGTTGTCTGCCAACAGCGTGCCGTTTTGAGTGATTGTTTGCGCCACGTTCAGGTTCATCTGCGTGGCACTCGATTTTCCGTCATGGGTGAGGGTGTTTGCCGTCACGGTCAGGTCATTTTTCGCCGCGTGGGTGCCGTTCAGATGTACCATCTCGGCTTGCAGGGCGATATTCTTCCCACTTTGCACCTGAGCATCCGTGGCTGTAGAGATACGCTGGCCTTTAATCGTCAGCGTATCTGCCGCATTGAGCTGACCACTAAGATTAACATCACGCGTGGCGGCAATATCCAGCGATTTCCCCTGCATCACACCGCTGTTGGTCACGCTGCCACCCTGAATACGGGAGGCATCCCCCGCACTCCATTGGCCGCTGTTACTCAGCGAATCCGCCTTCACACTCAGCTGTTTTCCGGCAGTGACCGTTCCCTGCGTGGCAACATGATTGCGCCCGGTCAGCGAAACATTTCCGCCGGCATCCATTTGCGCCGCGCGCTGCTGGGCTATATCGCCGGCCGTCAGCACAATATCCTGACCCGCAGTAAGCGCACCGCCATTCTGCACCAGCGTTCCTTGCGCAGTAAGCTGCAGGTTTTTATCACTGACCAGGGCGCTATCAGTCAGGGCGATAGCACCCTGACTGGTGATGGATAAATTATCCCCCGCTTTATGATCGCCAGAAAGCGCAACCTCTTGCCCTTTCATGGAAACAGCCCCACTGGCCAGGCTGGACTTAACGGTTAATTTTCCATTTGCATCAAGCGTGATATCACCCTGACGGGCGTTCAGATTCCCGAGGTTGACCCCCAAACCTTTCTCGCTGGAAACCAGACGGATCCGGTTGGCATACATTCCGCCTAGCGCACCGGTATCTACCGCGATTTTCGGTACATCCCCTTCGCCTTGCAGTTGACTCACCTGCCCCTTCGCCGTTATGCGGTTAGCTCCGGCTATCACACTGAGATTTTTTGCATGCAGTGCCGCGTTGATTTCCGTGGCGCGGGCAATAATCGACACCGCATCGCTCTGGCTACCATCCAGCCCTTTGCCTTCGATGGTAATGCTGCCTTTGCTTACATCCAGCGACTGCAGATTACCGTTAGCATCTAACACCGGTTTACCGGTAGTCAGGGTGGCGTTAGGCGTGTTGATAAATCCGCACCCGTTACAGGTAATGCCATAGGGGTTGGCGACCATGACGTTGGCAGCTTTCCCCGCGACTTCGGTATAGCCCTGGAGCTGTGAACGGCTATTCCCGGTAACTTCGTTGATGATCCCTGTCGCTTCTTTTCCTGAACGCAGGTTCGGGTTGTTCTGGATAATGCCGCCAAGCAGGGTCTGATTTAATTGCCCGGTGGCGTTGTTAAGAATCAGCCCCTCTTTTCCCACGTTGTAGTCGTTATATTTGTTGTGTGAAATCCCGGACGCGTTCGGCGTAGCGATGTTCACTACCGGAACACCGTTGGCCGCCTTATCCATTTGCGTATTGCCGACAGGAGTGATGGTGGCGGCAATGGCCGGAAACAGCGGCTGCGTGGCCAACAGGGCGCTCAATACCCCACTAAGTACACGCTGAGAGAAACGAATCTGATCCTTTGTCATTATCCTGCTTCCTTAAAATGCCACGGCCACGCGGTAATAAATATTGAGATGATCCGGTGCCAGCCAGTCCGGGTACTTCACCGGCGTTCCAACGGTAAACTGACTGGAGAACCAGCGCCCTGAACTGGTTAATCCCAGCGCAGCGCCCCACAACGTGCCGGAGGCTGAACTATCAAAGCCATCCTGTTTCAGCCAGCCTCCGTCGAATGCCGCCATCGCGCCAATCTGCCCAAATACCGGCAACGTAAAGAGCGAATAATTCACTTCGTTGCGCCAGTAGCCGCCGTTATCCCCGGAAATGTATTGTTCTTTAAAGCCACGAACTGACGTTTCACCGCCCAGCGTCAGGCGTTCGCTGCCGTAAAGGCGGTCCGGTGACCACTGAAAATAGACGCTGCTCAGCCACCACAGATTCTCTGTCAATGGGCGTTGAAAGCTGCCGCTAGCGCTCCATTTGCGAAATTCTGCCTTCGGGACATCACCCTGTTTATTATTGTCATTCTCTGCGCCAAACCACGGCACACCCTGGGTAAACGTGGGGTTAAGCGTGGCAACGCCGGAGGCGATTTTTTGCGTATGGTTGATACCCAGCGAAATACTGGAAAGCTTGCGGCTACTGGTTTCCAGTAGGACATCATTCAATTTGTTACGGTTAATTCGATGCGTCAGGCCCAGCGCTGCCGCGGTTTTGATATCACCATTGCGAAACAGCCCCCAGGTGCCGGTCAGACGATGGGTTTCGCTGTCGCCAGTTGAACGCCAGGCATAGCCATTGTTATCAATGGTGCTGAGGTAATTACTCCAGCTGTAGTTGTAATCAAATAGCCCGTAGCCGTAAGGAATGCTCACGCCCGCAGCAACGTTCTGCGCATCTTTACTGCTGGAAAAATCGCTGCTGCGCCCACCGCTGATAAACCATTTATCCGCCAGGCCGAACGGGTTATTGGCAAATAACGCCCCGCTCAGTTGCCCCGTTCCGGTACTCTTTTGCCCGCTGTTATCAAAACTGACTGAGCCAGTAAGCGGCGATTCAGGCGCAGCCGTCAGGTTTACTATCGAGAAGCCTTGTTGGCTGCCAGGTAAAATTTCTATTTCAACCGGCGTCTGGCGAACCCGGTTCAATTGCTCCATACCCTGTTCAATATCGCGCAGATTGAGAATCTTTCCTTCCAGCCCAGGAAAGGTCATTTTCAGCGTGCGTGACGGGACACCTTCGAGACGAATCTCCTGCAATTTTCCCTCAAGTACCGTAATGCGCAGCACACCGGAGGAGAGATCCTGCTCGGTTAAAAAAGCACGGCTGGTGATAAAACCGCGGCTGATGTACCAGTCAGAAATCGCGTTCGTCAGCGCCGTCAGGCGAGCGATGTCCAGACACTGATTTACCCACGGTGCGGTTAGTTTTCTGGCGGCTTTGGGTGATAACTGGCTTGCGCCCTCAATATCGATACGAGAGGTCGTAAAACAGGCCCCAGAGGGCGTGGCAGGAAGCGTTGCTTTTTCCGATTGAGGGAGGACAACGCTACGGCCTAACTCTTCGCGCTGACGCTGGTTCTCATCAAGTAATTGCTGCTGCTGTTGCTGAACTGAACTGCGATCGGCAGGTGATAAAGGCGCAGCGTGCCCCGTCATGGTCAATGACAGAGCCCACCCTGACAGTAAAAAAGTAATCCCGACGTCCCTGATCTTCACCCGCAGCCCCACTTTCCATAACCCATCATGGCTGTTAAAAAATGAGCAAACTAGGTTAAAAGGCACAAAATGTAAATAAATGACACAGTGATATTCAGTTTGTAACCGTTTTCCTATTGCTTTTTAGGAAAAGTGCCCGGCTTAAATATCAAGTTTTCACCTGGAGGGCTTTATTTTCCCAGCGATTGGCCCAATCCCATCGCTAGTCGCCCATTTGCCCACATTCATCTTCTGGACAACACTCCAGGATGACACCACTGACCCAACACGTGGAGCAAACACCATGAACATCACGCAAATCCGTAATGCCACACTGCACATCACCTTTGGCGGCAAGACCTTCCTCGTTGATCCAATGCTGGCCCCGAAAGGTGCGTATCCGGGTTTTGCCGGAACGGCGCGCGCAGAGATCCGCAATCCGACCGTGGAGCTGCCCGTTGACATCGACACCCTGCTTAACGTCGATGCGCTGATCGTCACCCATCTGCATGAAGATCACTGGGACGAGGTTGCCGCGCGCGTTGTGCCGAAAGACAAGCCGATCTACGTACAAAATGATCAGGATGCGCAGGTGCTGCGAGGACAGGGGTTCACCCAACTGAGCGTATTGACAGAAAATACCGCGCTGGGGGACATCACCCTGCGTAAAACCGGCGGCCAGCACGGGTCGGATCGCGCCTACGCCGTGCCGCAAATGGCAGAACGCCTGGGTGACGCCTGCGGAGTTATCTTCCAGCATACAGCAGAAAAAACGCTGTATCTGGTTGGCGATACTATCTGGCGCGATGAGGTAGAGGCCAATATGCAGACCTTCCAGCCTGATGTCGTGGTACTGAACGCCGGTTTTGCCCACGTCATCGGCTTTGGGCCGATCATTATGGGCGCGGAAGATGTGCTAAAAACCCACTTTGTGCTGCCTGAAGCGCAGATTGTGGCGACCCATATGGAAGCCATTAACCACTGCCTGCTGACGCGCGCGGCGCTGAAAGAATATGCGTTCGACAACCAGATTGCGCAATTCGTCAACGTGCCGGAAGATGGGGAAACCCTGACCTTTTAATGCCAACAGAGGAATCGTATGCGCTCGCTTACCGTCGCCATTGTCGCCGTGGAAGATTTCAGCCCGTTTCATTTTTCGGTGCCGTGCATAATTTTCAGTGACAAAATGGCGGCGAAAAAGCGCTTTGAGGTGCAGATATGCGCCGAAAAGCCCGGTATCGTATCTTCGCAGGATGGCTTCTCCGTCACCGCCTCTCACGGTTATGAGGCGGTGACGGCAGCCGATATTGTAGTGGTCCCCTACTGGGGCACTACCGGGCATCGCCCGCCGCAGGGTCTGCTCAATGCCCTCAATTGCGCGCGGCAAAACGGCGCACAGATTGTCGGGCTGTGTCTGGGCGCGTTTGTCCTCGGCTACGCGGGCCTGTTAGACGGAAAGCGGGCCGCGACGCACTGGGAATTTGAGCAAGATTTTCAGACGCGCTTCCCGGCGGCGCGTCTGGATATCAACGCCCTGTACGTTGATGACGACGGTATTATTACCTCGGCAGGTACCGCCGCCGCACTGGATTGCTGCTTGTACGTCATCCGCCAGCACTTTGGCAGCACGGTAGCGAACCAGATTGCCCGACGGATGATTGTGCCACCGCACCGCGAAGGGGGACAGGCGCAGTTTATTGATCAGCCGGTGGCGAAAAATACCCAGGATCAGCGCATTAACACCCTGCTCGATTATTTACGCCAGCACCTCCACGAGCAGCATAACCTCGACACGCTGGCGCAGCGGGTGATGATGAGCCGTCGCACCCTAACCCGCCATTTTATGAAGGCCACCGGGTCAAGCGTGGCCGAATGGCTTATTACCGAGCGCCTGCGACGCAGCCAGGAGCTGCTGGAGTCCAGTTCGTTACCCGTCGAACGTATTGCTGAACAGGTCGGTTTTCTCTCTCCGGTCACCTGGCGCCAGCATTTTAAAGCCCACTTCGGCGTCAGCCCGGCTGAATGGCGCAAGACCTTCCGCGGCGCAGCGTAAACAGGCTCAGCCTCTTTTTTGCGCCAGCCACACCGTATGCCCGGTGCACTGTGGGTCTTCCATGATCACGTCAATGACCTCAAAGCCGTGCGCGGACAACAATGCACGGTACTCATCGGGCGCCAGGCTTGCATGAAACAGCGGCTCACCTTCAAATTGCCCCATTGCGATGCCGTTTCCGGTACCGCTGGTGAACATCAGCGCGCTGCCGGGATGACTGAGCTGGTCAAAGATCGGAAACATCCTGTGTTGGTCCTGCTGGGGTAAATGGAAAAAGCTGTCCCACGCAATCAGGCCATCAAAGGTGCCATCAAGCGCGAGCTCACGCATATCCTGCTCCAGCCAGCACTGGTCGGGAAAAGATTGCCGGGCGCGCGCCAGCATCGCCGCGGAACCATCCACTCCTGTTAGGTGAAAACCTTGCCGGATAAAATACCCGGCAATCGGCTGACCATTCCCACAGCCGATATCCACAATACTGCCCTTCCCGCCCAGTACCGCGATGAACTTATCCAGCCACGGTTTCTCAAACAGCGTGCGTGAACGCTGGCTGGCAAAGGCATCAGCATGGCGTCGGTAGATAGACAGAATGTTCTGGGCCGCAGAGTCGCTCACGATTTCCTCACTGTTTTACTCGTTCTGCCATCATGTTAAGCATAAAGACGCCATGCCCGCTATCACGCGTCACTGGCCCTGGAATGCGCCTCGCAGAACCCAACCACAAATACGCCAAAACCCTACGTGCTGTGGCATGATAGCGCGTAGATAACGTAATGAAGGGTGAAGAATGTGAAACCGGTAACGCTATACGATGTGGCAGACCATGCAGGTGTCTCTTACCAGACCGTCTCGCGCGTCGTGAATCAGGCCAGCCACGTTTCCGCCAAAACCCGTCAGAAAGTTGAGGCCGCGATGGCGGAGCTCAATTACATCCCCAACCGCGTTGCCCAGCAGTTGGCCGGTAAACAAACGCCATTGATTGGTGTGGCGACGGCGAACCTTGCCCTGCACGCGCCCTCGCAAATCGTTGCGGCTATAAAATCCCGCGCCGACCAGTCCGGGGCCAGCGTGGTGATCGCCATGGTCGAGCGAAGCGGCGTAGACGCCTGCAAAGCAGCGGTGCATAACCTGCTCTCCCAGCGGGTGACCGGGCTTATCATCAACTATCCGCTGGATGAAGACGACGCAATTGCCGTCGCCGCCGCCTGCGGTACGGTGCCGGTGCTATTTCTGGACGTCTCTGACCAGTCGCCGGTTAACAGCGTGATTTTCTCCCATGATGACGGCGCACGCCTCGGCGTTGAGCACCTGGTCCAGCACGGGCATCAGCGTATCGCCCTGCTGGCCGGACCGCACAGCTCAGTCTCGGCGCGGTTACGGCATGCGGGCTGGCATAAGTATCTGGCGCACTATCAGCAGCAACCCGTCGCGGAACTGGAAGGCGACTGGAGCGCAATGTCCGGCTTTACACAAACCATGCAGATGCTGAACGACGGCGTCATCCCGACCGCCATGCTGGTTGCCAACGATCAAATGGCGCTGGGCGCGATGCGGGCCATCAGCGAGTCCGGCCTGCGGGTGGCGACCGATATCTCGGTGATTGGCTACGACGATACCGAAGACAGCTCCTGTTATATCCCGCCACTCACGACCATCAAGCAGGATTTTCCGACGCTCGGGCAAACCAGCGTCGATAAACTGCTGCAGCTTTCACAGGAGGGTGAGAGCCTCGGCAATCAACTCCTGCCGGTGACGCTGGTCGAGCGTAAAACGGTGCTGCCCCCGAACAGACAACAGGCAACGCCGCAGGCACTGGCGGAGTCGCTGATGCAGCTGGCACGTCAGGTTTCTCGGCTGTAACGTCTCCACAGCGAGCGCTCACATCTGCTGTTACTGAGCTGAATTACTGTGAGTCAGCTCACTGATTACCCACCCCATCCTTTACAGGATAATCTCAATCCTCGTATGTTCAGTTAAATTGTGAGCGGATAACAAATTTACACAGGATACTGCCATGACCCTGAACACGGATTCACTCGCCGCCGTACTGGCACGTCGCGACTGGGAAAACCCCGGCGTCACTCAGCTTAATCGTCTTGACGCGCACCCGCCGTTTTGCAGCTGGCGCTCTGCGCAGGACGCCCGTAACAACCACCATTCGGCACAGTTACAGTCGCTGAACGGTGAGTGGAAGTTTGCCTGGTTTGCCTCACCTGAAGCGGTGCCGGAAAGCTGGCTTGCGGGCGATTTGCCGCAGGCCGATAGCGTAACCGTACCGTCTAACTGGCAAATGGACGGTTACGACGCGCCGATCTACTCCAACATTACCTACCCGTTCCCGGTCAATCCGCCGCACGTTCCAACGGAGAATCCGACAGGATGTTACTCGCTCACATTCAAAGTGGATGCCGCGTGGCGACAGACGGGACAGACGCGCATTATTTTTGACGGCGTGAACTCAGCGTTTCATCTGTGGTGCAATGGCCGCTGGGTCGGCTACGGGCAGGACAGCCGCCTGCCGTCCGAGTTTGATCTCAGTGATTTCCTGAGCGACGGCGAAAACCGTCTGACGGTGATGGTGCTGCGCTGGAGCGACGGCAGCTATCTGGAAGATCAGGACATGTGGCGCATGAGCGGTATCTTCCGCGACGTCTCGCTGCTGCATAAGCCGGACACGCAGATCCGCGACCTGCGTATCCACACCCGTTTTAACGATGATTTCAGCCGCGCGGTGCTGGAAGCCGACGTCAGAATGGCGGGCGAGCCGCGCGATGATTTACGTGTGACGCTGCAACTGTGGCAAGGCGATACGCTGACCGGTGAAGCCACTTCGCCTTTTGGTAGGGAGATTATTGATGAGCGCGGCGCGTATGCCGATCGCACCACTCTGCGCCTGAACGTTGAACGTCCGGCGCTGTGGAGCGCTGAAACCCCGAATCTGTACCGCGCGGTAGTGCTGCTACATACCGCCGACGGCACGTTGATTGAAGCCGAAGCCTGCGACGTTGGCTTCCGCCAGGTCAGCATTGAAAACGGTCTGCTGTTGCTCAATGGGCAGCCGCTGCTGATCCGCGGCGCCAACCGTCATGAACATCACCCACAAAACGGTCAGGTGATGGATGAAGAAACGATGGTGCAGGACATCGTCCTGATGAAGCAAAACAACTTTAACGCCGTGCGCTGCTCGCATTATCCAAATCATCCGTTGTGGTACACCCTGTGCGACCGCTACGGCCTGTACGTGGTGGATGAAGCCAATATCGAAACCCACGGCATGGTGCCGATGAACCGCCTGAGCGATGACCCCACCTGGCTTCCGGCGATGAGCCAGCGCGTGACGCGCATGGTGCAGCGCGACCGCAACCATCCGAGCATTATTATCTGGTCACTGGGCAACGAATCCGGGCACGGCGCAAATCACGACGCTCTCTACCGTTGGCTGAAATCCGAAGACCCGTCCCGCCCGGTGCAGTATGAAGGCGGCGGGGCGGATACCGCTGCGACCGACATTATTTGCCCAATGTATGCCCGCGTTGACCAGGACCAACCCTTCCCGGCGGTACCGAAATGGTCTATCAAAAAATGGCTGTCGATGCCCGGCGAGCAGCGCCCGCTGATCCTCTGCGAATACGCCCACGCGATGGGGAACAGTCTCGGGGGTTACGCCAAATACTGGCAGGCATTCCGCCAGTATCCGCGTCTGCAGGGTGGATTTGTCTGGGATTGGGTCGATCAGTCGCTGACAAAATATGACGACAACGGCAACCCGTGGTCAGCCTACGGCGGCGATTTTGGCGACACGCCGAATGACCGCCAGTTCTGCATGGACGGGCTGGTATTTGCCGATCGCACGCCGCATCCGTCGCTGTATGAAGCCAAACACGCGCAGCAGTTTTTCCAGTTTACGCTGTTGCCGGGCGACGAACGCCAGATTGAAGTGCGTAGCGAATACCTGTTCCGCCGCAGCGATAACGAAATCCTGCACTGGTCTCTCGCCCAGGACGGCAATCTGCTGGCCACCGGCGAGGTCACGCTGGATATCGCCCCGCAGGGTTGTCAGCGGGTTACCCTGCCGGACCTCCCCATGCCGGACACCGCCGGTCAGCTGTGGCTGACCGTGCGCGTGGAACAACCTCAGGCCACCGCGTGGTCAAACGCCGGGCATATCAGCGCCTGGCAGCAATGGAAGCTGGAAGAGAAACTCAGCCTAACGCTCCCCCCACGCGCCAGCGCCGTGCCACAGCTCACCGTCAGTGACGATACATTCGCGGTGACCGTCAGCGATAAACGTTGGGAATTCTGCCGTCAATCAGGATTGCTGACGCAATACTGGCTGGGCGGCGACGCGCAACTGTTAAGCCCGCTCATTGACCAGTTCACCCGCGCGCCGCTGGATAACGACATTGGCGTCAGCGAAGTGACGCGCATCGACCCTAACGCCTGGGTCGAACGCTGGAAAGCCGCCGGCCATTATCGCGCAGAACCTCAGCGGGTGTTGTGCGAAGCCGAATCCCTGTCGGAAAGCGTGCTGATTACCACCGCGCACGCCTGGCTGTATCAGGGCGAAACGCTGTTTATCAGCCGCAAGTCCTACCGTATCGACGGCCATGGCAAGATGCATATCACGGTGGATGTCGATGTCGCCAACGGAACGCCGCACCCGGCACGTATCGGCCTCAGCTGCCAACTGGCGCAGGTTGCCGAACGCGTAAACTGGTTAGGTCTCGGCCCGCATGAGAACTACCCGGATCGCCTGAGCGCGGCCTGTTTTGACCGTTGGGATCTGTCGCTGGATGAGATGTACACCCCTTACGTCTTCCCGAGCGAAAACGGCCTGCGCTGCGGTACGCGCGAGCTGCGCTACGGGGCGCATCAGTGGTGTGGTGACTTCCAGTTCAACATCAGCCGCTACAGCCAAAAACAGTTAATGGAAACCAGCCATCGCCATCTGCTGTCGCCGGAGGCGGGAACCTGGCTCAATATTGACGGTTTCCATATGGGCGTCGGCGGGGATGATTCGTGGAGCCCTTCCGTTTCCCCGGAGTTTCTGCTGAGCGCAGGGCGTTATCACTACCAGGTTATCTGGGGCTAAACATATTGCCGGATGGCGCGACACGTATCCGGCCTACAGAGCATATATTTCCAGCCTTTGGACGGGTACTACTGGTTTAAGTTATGCGGGAAAAAACCGCTTTTATACTGCTATGGTAAAACAGGATGGTAAGCCAGGTCGTAATATGAGCAGAAAGACAAAGATGGTAATGGCGCTATTTATCAGCGTATTACTTTCAGGATGTGGCAGCATTAATGCACGCTCGGAAGATGGGGATTCTAATACCTATTACGTCGGTACTCAGAGCGACATTGCGAAAATAAAAAATCCGGGCGGTTATGATTTTAACTATTTCGATTTAGCGCTGTTATTTGTCGATGTGCCGTTATCTTTTGTTGCCGATACGCTATATACGCCGTTTGATTATTATCACGGACCGTATAAGAAAACGCATTAAATCGTAGGCCCGGTAAGCATCGCGCTACCGGGCCGTTTAACGGGGATTATTCTTCGATTGCCTGGCGAATTTGCTGCAACGACGCGGGATCGTCGATGGTGGTCAGATCGCCGGGATCTCGGCCTTCACAGATCGCCTGGATCGTACGCCTTAGCATCTTGCCCGATCGCGTCTTCGGCAGCTGTGACACAAACCAGACATGTGCCGGACGGCCAAAGTTACCAATCTGGCTGTCCACCAGCGCCATAATCGCCTTCTCTTCTGAATGCGCAATGTCGCGGTCTTCCAGACTGTCACTCTGTTTAGGGATAACAAACGCCACCGCCACCTGCCCTTTCAGCGCATCTTTCACGCCGACCACCGCCACTTCCGCGACGTTCGGATAGCTGGAAATACTCTCCTCTATCTCACGGGTGCCCAGCCGGTGTCCGGCCACGTTTATCACATCATCGGTGCGGCCTAAGATGAAGTAATAGCCGTCTGCGTCGCGGATCCCCCAGTCGAAGGTGGCGTAAACCTGGCGGGAGAACAGCGACCAGTAGGTGTTCACAAACCGTTCGTCATCGCCCCAGATGGTCTGAATACAGCCCGGTGGCAGCGGCCCTTCAATCACCAGCATACCCTTTTCGTTCGCTTCGCAGGGTTCACCGGTCACTTCGTTGAGCAACTGCACGTTGTAGCCATACATCGGCACACCGGGGCTGCCCAGACGCGACGGCCTGTCGTCCACGCCACGGGCAATTGCCATAATCGGCCAACCAGATTCGGTCTGCCAGTAGTTGTCGATCACCGGCACGCCCAGCGTTTGGGTTACCCAACTCGCAGTGGGTTCATCCAGCGGCTCGCCCGCCAGATACAGCACCTCCAGCGAGGAGAGATCGTGATTGCGGATCTGCGCGGTCGGGAACTTCTTCAGCACGCGAATGGCGGTCGGCGCAGAGAACATTCTGCTGACCTGATATTTTTCGACAATCTTCCACCACACGCCGCAGTCCGGGTACGTCGGCAGCCCTTCGTACACCACCGTCGCCATCCCCGCCAGCAGCGGGGCATAAACGATGTAGGAGTGTCCGACCACCCAGCCAATATCCGAGGCACAGAAGAACACGCCGCCCGCTTTGCCGCCAAAGATGGTCTCCATCGACGTCGCCAGCGCCACCGCATAGCCGCCAACGTCACGCTGCACGCCCTTCGGCTTGCCGGTCGTGCCGGAAGTGTAAAGTATGCAGGAGGTTTCGTTCGACTCCAGCCACACCACCGGCACGCGCGCCCCGAGATGCTGCTGACGCAGCGCGGCAAAATCGAGATCGCGCCCCTCGACCCGCGCCATTTTCGCCAGCCCACGATCGACCAGTACCACGTGGTGCGGCTGATGCTGCGCCTGGTCAATAGCCTCATCGAGCAGCTTTTTATACGGCAGGATCTTGCCCCCGCGCGCCCCGGCATCCGCCGACACGATGACCTTCGGTCGGGCATCGTCGATTCGCGCCGCCACGCTGTGCGAGGCGAAGCCGCCGAACACCACCGAGTGGATCGCGCCAATGCGTGCACAGGCCAGCAGCGTAATGTGTGCCTCGGCGATCATCGGCATGTACACCAATACCCGATCGCCGCGCTGCACGCCTAGCGACAGCAGAATAGCGGCCGTCACGTTGACTTCGTCATACAGCTGACGAAAGGTAAACGTGCGCTCTTCTTCGGTTTCCGAGGAAACAGCAATCAGCGCCAGCGCATCGGGCTGCTTCTCCAGCCAACGGTCAATGGCGTTATGGCACAGATTGGTCGTCCCACCGCAAAACCAGCGCGCAAACGGCGGATGGCTATGGTCCAGCACCTGAGTAAACGGCTGCTGCCAGTCAATACGCTGGGCCTGCTCGGCCCAGAATGACTCAGGTTGAGTGATAGATCGTTGATAAAACTCGCTAAAAGACATAATGCTCTCCTGTTGAACTTACGCCTAATGAGTCAGGTTTTAGATAATGAACAAATCCATGTACTCATTAACCGGCATCTGTTCCAGGCGAGTTCTGTCCAGGGAAACATCCAGAATGCGCTGTTGTTGGCGGGTCGGGAACTGGCGCGCCAAGTTGATTTTGAATTTCTCGACCAGCTTCGGCATGCCGTCAGTCCGACGACGCGCGTGGCCGATCGGATATTCCACCACCTCTTCGTCAAAACGGGAGCCGTCGGTAAACTCCAGGGTGATAGCGTTGGCGATGGCGCGTTTTTCCGGGTTGTGATAATCGGCGGTAAAGGCCGGATCTTCGAAGCAGTTAATCTTCTCTCGCAGCGCGTCGATGCGTTTATCCTGCGCCACACCGTCTTCATAATCAGCCGCCGTCAGGCGTCCGAACAGCAGCGGGACCGCCACCATGTACTGGATGCAGTGGTCGCGATCCGCCGGGTTATCCAGCGGGCCTTTTTTGTCGATGATGCGAATGCAGGCTTCGTGTGTACGAATCGTCACTTTTTCGATATCGGCGGCCGTCTTACCAGCAGCCAGCAGTTTTTCATGCAGCGTCATGGCGGCTTCTACCGCGGTCTGGGAGTGGAACTCAGCCGGGAAGGAGATTTTAAACAGCACGTTTTCCATCACGTAAGAGCCGTACGGACGCTGGAAGCGGAACGCTTCTCCTTTGAAGGAGACATCATAGAAGCCCCAGGTTTTCGCCGTCAGCGCAGACGGATACCCCATCTCGCCGGTCTTGGCCATCAGCGCCAGACGCACCGCCCGGGATGTGGCATCCCCCGCCGCCCAGGATTTACGCGTACCGGTATTCGGCGCATGACGATAGGTTCGTAGCGACTGTCCGTCGACCCACGCCAGCGAAACCGCGTTGAGGATCTCATCGCGGGTCAGTCCCAGCATCTCGGCGACTACGGCGGTCGAGGCCACTTTCACCAGCAGAACGTGGTCCAGGCCGACGCGGTTAAAGGAGTTTTCCAGCGCGATACAGCCCTGAATTTCATGGGCCTTGATCATACCGGTCAGCACGGTTTTCATAGTCAGCGGCGCTTTACCCGCTGCTACCGCATTGCGCGACAGCCAGTCAGCGGTGGCCAGAATCCCGCCAAGGTTATCGGAAGGATGGCCCCATTCCGCGGCAAGCCAGGTGTCGTTGAAGTCCAGCCAACGGATCATCGCGCCAATGTTAAACGCTGCCTGCACCGGATCGAGCTGAAACTGGGTGCCCGGCACGCGAACACCGTTCGGCACCACCGTCCCCGGGACAATCGGCCCCAGCAGTTTTTTACAGGCCGGATATTCCAGCGCTTCCAGCCCGCAGCCGAGGGTGTCGAGCAGACAATAATGCGCGGTGTCATACGCCACCGTCGAGGTGATGGCGTAATTCATCACGTAATCAACGATATCAACGATTTCACGGTCAAATTCAGGGCGAACATTCGAAATATGAGCGGACATAGGGTACGTTTCCTGTTTTTTATCTTTAGAGGTTTTGCATTAGCAACGCTTTTCAATAGCGACAAATACGCGATCTTCCGGGCCGGTGTAGTTGGCGGAAGGCCGGATGATTTTATTATCCTGGCGCTGTTCAATGATGTGCGCCGCCCAGCCGGTGACGCGGGCGATGACAAACAGCGGGGTGAACATTTCGGTCGGGACGCCCATCATGTTGTAGGAAACCGCCGAGAACCAGTCGAGGTTCGGGAACATCTTTTTGGTATCCCACATTACCTCTTCCAGACGGTCGGCGATGTTGTACATTTTCAGCGAGCCGCCTTCCTGGGAAAGCTGCTTCGCCACGCGCTTGATCACCTGATGCCGCGGGTCAGCAAGGGTGTAGACCGGGTGACCAAAGCCAATCACCACCTCTTTGTTTTCTACACGTTTACGGATATCAGCTTCGGCTTCATCCGGGGTTTCGTAGCGCTGCTGAATTTCCAGCGACACTTCGTTGGCCCCGCCGTGTTTCGGACCTCGCAGCGCGCCAATGGCGCCGATAATCGCGGAATACATATCCGATCCGGTTCCCGCAATCACCCGTCCGGTAAAGGTCGAGGCATTGAATTCGTGTTCGGCATACAGCACCAGCGAGATGTGCATCGCTTTTTCCCAACTGGCCGACGGTTTTTCGCCGTGCAGCAGGTGCAGGAAATGACCGCCAATGGAATCGTCATCGGTTTCCGGTTGGATACGCTCACCGTTGTGGCTGTAGTGATACCAGTACAGCAGGATCGAGCTGAGCGAGGCCAACAGCTTATCGGCAATGTCGCGCGCGCCGGAGACGGTATGCCCCTCTTTTTCCGGCAGCGTGCAGCCCAGCGCAGAAACGCCGGTACGCATCACGTCCATCGGATGCGAAGCGGCAGGCAACGCTTCCAGAACGGTACGCACGTTTGCCGGGAGGCCACGCAGCGCTTTTAATTTAACCTTGTAGGCGTTGAGTTCATCGCGGGTGGGTAATTTTCCGTGGATCAGCAGGTGCGCCACTTCTTCAAATTCGCACTGTTGCGCGAGGTCGAGAATATCGTAGCCACGATAGTGTAAATCGTTACCGCTTTTACCAACGGTGCACAGGGCGGTATTGCCGGCGGTCACGCCGGACAGCGCGACCGATTTTTTTGGCTTAATAACATTCGTACTATTTTGCAGGATCGTTGTGTCGCTCATGTTGTCCTCGTTATTTTTATATATAGGGTATTGAGGGTATGCATCGCGTCATACGTTGTAGGCCGGATAAACGTAGTGCCATCCGGCATTGCCTGATGGCGGCTGCGCCTTATCAGGCCTACGGCTTAGTGGCGTACAACGCGTCGAGTTTCTCTTCGAACTGGTAGTAGTTGATGCTTTCGTACAGCTCGTTGCGCGTCTGCATGATGTCGATAACGTTCTTCTGCGTGCCTTCCTGGCGCAGCACGTTGTACACCTGCTCGGCGGCGCGGTTCATGGCGCGAAATGCCGACAGCGGATACAGCGCCATTGCCACGTTCGCACTGCGCAACTCATCGGTGGTGAACAGCGGCGTTGCGCCAAATTCAGTAATGTTGGCAAGGATCGGTACCTGCACGGCATCGGCAAATTGGCGGTACATTGCCAGCTCCGTAATGGCTTCCGGGAACAGCATGTCAGCGCCCGCTTCGACATACGCCTGCGCACGATCGATAGCGGCGTCTAACCCTTCCACCGCCAGCGCATCGGTACGCGCCATGACAACAAAGTTCGGATCGGTACGCGCATCCACCGCCGCACGGATCCTGTCGACCATCTCTTCTTTCGATACGATCGCCTTGTTCGGACGATGCCCACAGCGCTTGGCGCCGATCTGATCTTCAATGTGCAGCGCAGCGGCCCCGGCTTTGATCATCGATTTCACAGTGCGTGCCACGTTAAACGCGGATGATCCGAACCCAATATCGGCATCCACCAGCAGCGGCAGCGGGCAGACATCGGTGATACGGCGGATATCGGTCAGTACATCATCGAGGGTAGAGATACCGAGATCCGGTAACCCTAACGACCCGGCAGCCACGCCGCCGCCAGAGAGATAAATCGCCTGATACCCAGCGCGCTGGGCCAGCAGAGCGTGGTTCGCATTGATGGTGCCAACAATTTGTAATGGATTTTCTTTAGTGAGCGCGGCGCGAAACGCCAGCCCCGGAGAGTGCAGAGACATATCCCATCCTCTTGTTATCAAGTTGTTATCGTTCGTTGATTAACCTAAAGCAAGGGGTATGCCAACGCCTTTATTGAGTGCGTTATTTTTACTTACTTCTTTTAAAACAATTAATTAAAATTTAACTCTGCATTTTTGTCGCACAAAAGCGTGTCAGCACGCGTTTCATGAAACCGGCCTGAACGTTTCATTGCAACATTTATGAAACACAACTAAACCCAATATTCGGTTCTTTAATTTTGGGGTTAGCGATGGCTGAGACACATCTTCCACCACGCATGAATGACGACAAACCGGTTATCTGGACGGTCTCCGTCACGCGCCTGTTCGACCTGTTTCGCGACATCAGCCTGGAGTTTGATCACCTCGCAACCATTACCCCAATTCAGTTGGGTTTTGAAAAAGCGGTGGCCTATATCCGCAAGAAGCTCGCCAGCGAACGTTGCGATGCCATCATCGCCGCGGGTTCCAACGGCGCGTATCTGAAAAGCCGCCTGTCGATTCCGGTGATCCTGATAAAACCCAGCGGATTCGACGTGCTACAGGCGCTGGCGAAAGCCGGTAAGCTAACCTCGTCGATTGGCGTCGTCACCTATCAGGAAACACTGCCCGCATTAACCGCCTTTCAAAAGACGTTCAATTTGCGCCTAGAGCAGCGCAGCTATATCACCGAAGAGGATGCGCGCGGGCAGATCAACGAGCTGAAAGCCGGCGGAACGCAAGCGGTGGTTGGCGCGGGCTTGATTACCGATCTGGCGGAAGAAGCGGGGATGACCGGGATCTTTATCTATTCGGCGGCCACCGTACGTCAGGCCTTTAGCGATGCGCTGGATATGACCCGCCTGACGCTCCGACGCAACGGGCAATACGCCAGCGGCGATACGCTACGCACCCGCTATACGCTGGGTGATATGCGCGGTCATTCGCCGCAGATGGAGCAGGTTCGCCACACCATCATGCTGTACGCCCGCTCGCGCGCACCGGTGCTGATTCAGGGTGAAACCGGGACGGGGAAAGAGCTGGCGGCGCAGGCGATTCATCGAGAATATTTCACCCGTCAGGACTCTCGACGTGGCAAGCCCTCAGCGCCGTTTGTCGCCGTTAACTGCGGGGCTATTACCGAATCATTGTTGGAAGCGGAGCTGTTTGGCTATGAAGATGGCGCGTTTACCGGCTCTCGTCGGGGCGGTCGCGCGGGCCTGTTTGAAATTGCCCACGGCGGGACGCTGTTTCTCGACGAGATCGGTGAAATGCCGCTGCCGTTACAAACCCGACTGCTGCGCGTGCTGGAAGAAAAAGAGGTCACTCGGGTGGGCGGGCATCAGCCGATCCCGGTCGATGTGCGGGTGATCAGCGCCACCCACTGTCATCTCGAGCAGGAGATGAAACAGGGCCAGTTTCGAACCGATCTGTTTTATCGCCTGAGCATTCTGCGCCTCACACTGCCGCCACTGCGCGAGCGCCTGCCCGATATCCTGCCGCTGGCAGAGGGATTTTTAAAACAGTCGCTGGCGGAACTCGACGCGCCGTTTTCTGATACGGTGCGTAAGGGACTCGGGCTGAGCCAGCAGACGCTGCTCAATTATGGCTGGCCGGGGAATATTCGCGAGCTGCGTAATATGATGGAGCGTCTGGCGCTGTTTTTGAGCGTGGAACCGCAACCTGAACTGAACATCCATTTTTTGCAGCAGTTGTTACCGGAGTTAGCCGTTACCTCCGAAGCTCCTCAGGTGGCATCATCACTGACACCGCAGCAGGTGCTGGCGCAATGTAATGGCGATAAAACCGCAGCCGCGCGGTATTTAGGTATCAGTAGAACCACATTCTGGCGGCGATTAAAACAATAACCCGCCGGTACGATGACCAGCGGGTTGTTTGTCTTTCAGTTCAGCGCGTTATTTTTTCTTGTAAATATTAGCCGTGCCATGGATTTTATTGTCCGTTTGACCGGAGGTTAATACCAGGACGTCTGCGCCTTTCTCATCGGCTTTCTTAATCAGGTCTGCTTTAGCATCTGCGGCAGACATTTCATTGCTGGTAGAAATCGTGCCAATCTTGGTGTACTGAGACTCAACCTTATCAAAATCGACCTTCATCATCAGTTCCGCGGCATAGGCGTTGGAAACGACAAAAGCTAACGCACCAATTAATACCTTATATCCAGTTTTCATATAAAAGCTCCAATTTTTATGTTTTTACGCCATCATCGACCCCTGAACATCGATAGTGCGAGTCAAGGATGATTAATAAGTAGTTCAGCTTGTTCAAAAAATCCAGAGCTAACGGAAATATAAAGAGATTTTGCGAAACGGAGATAACCGACGATCCTACGCCGTTGCGTTCCCCGCCGCACCTGGCCGCGAATAATCGCCTGACATACCCGCTTGCAGCAGCGCTATTGTTTCATAATACAGTGTGAGTAAATCCTCAGAAAAATGTACGCTGAAAACGTAGAGTAGCTGACGACGCAGAATAGTCTTAATCCAGACTGCGCATCACATACCCCTCTATTCTCACTGATGGAATCGTTGTTTATGGAACCTCTACACGCCGTCGTACTGACCGTCAGTTTGTTCGTGTTAACCTTTTTTAATCCCGGTGCAAATTTGTTCGTGGTGGTGCAAACCAGTCTGGCATCGGGACGCCGGGCGGGCGTGATGACCGGTCTGGGGGTGGCGCTAGGCGATGCGTTCTATTCTGGCCTCGGGTTGTTTGGCATGGCGACACTTATCACCCTGTGTGAAGGCGTATTCTCACTGATTAAAATTGTCGGCGGCGCGTATTTACTGTGGTTCGCGTGGAACAGCATTCGACATCAGGCGACACCACAAATGCCAACGTTACAGCAGCCGATTTCCGCGCCCTGGTACGTCTTCTTCCGGCGCGGGCTGTTAACGGATTTATCCAATCCACAAACCGTGCTGTTTTTTATTAGTATTTTCTCGGTCACGCTGAGTGCAGACACGCCGACATGGGCAAGGATGATGGCGTGGGCGGGGATTGTATTGTCTTCCGTTATCTGGCGTATTTTTCTCAGTCAGGCGTTTTCTTTACCTGCAGTTCGCCGCGCATATGGGCGGATCCACCGGATTGCCAGTCGGGTGATTGGTGCCATTATCGGAGCCTTCGCCCTGAGGCTGATTTACGAAGGCATCACCCATCGTTAACGCACCTGAAACACAGTTTCGCTTGACCATCGTGACGTAATTGTCCGTAATACCGCCTGGATTTTTAAACGTATTTTTGAGTGGCTGTGAGATGGAACAGGTTGCCCCCGCAAACGACACATTACTACTGACTGAATGGCAGGCGCTGCTGCGCCAGACGTCTCCTGACGTCCATACGATCCTGACTTCGTTAAGCGATGAGGAGATCCGCCATTTAGTGACCGTGTTTTATGACTACATGCTCTCCCATGCCGAGAGCGCATTGTTCCTGAATACCGAACAAGTCAGTACGCGGCTTAGCGGCAGCATGTTTGACTGGTTGCGCAGCGTACTCGGCAGCGCCCATGAAGATCTCGCACTATTGCTGGCCAAACAGCGCAAGATTGGCGTGGTGCATGCGCGTATCGGCCTGCCCATCGATCTGGTCAATCGCGGCGCGCGCAAGCTTAAAGATGAGTTGTATCGGGTGCTGAAAAAGAAAGCAGACTACCCGCCTCACCTGTTGAGTGACGCTATCTGCTTTAGCAGCCTGGCAATGGATACCGCACTGGAGGCGATGACCGTCTCCTATTCGCCAAGCTATCAAAACTCCCTGAACACGCAAGAACAGTATCGCCTGCAAACTATTTATGACGACGTCAACGTCGAGCGCGAGCGGCAAATCCGCTCGTTTACCGACTGGGAAAATCAGTTTATCTACAACATTGCCACCGGATTACCCGTTGGGGAACTGGTCTTTCTGGCGAACTCCGATTTTGGTATGTGGTTCTCCCATAAGGGAAAACATATATTCGGTAACAGCAATCTGCTTGCCGAAATGGAATCTGTGATTGCAGAAATTGATAACCGTCTGACCCAGACACTGTTGAATCTACAGCAACCTGCAGAAGCCGTACGGATGAGTTTATTACAGGATGTCCGCCAGCTGTCGGCAAAAATCCATTACCTTCTGGCCTCGATGTTTGAAGCGCTGGTCAAACAGGAAAACGGTAAAGACTCGCTGACCCAACTGCTTAACCGCCGCTTTATTCCAACCATTATGCGGCGCGAAATTTCGCTGGCATTACATGCGCGCAAGCCGTTCACCCTGGCCATGTTAGATATTGATTACTTCAAACAAATCAACGACAGCTATGGACATAACACCGGCGACATGGCGCTGAAAAGCGTGGCGGCGGTGATTTATGAGCATATCCGCAGCAGCGACTACGTTTTCCGCTACGGCGGTGAAGAGTTTATGATCCTGCTGGTCGAGTCAGAGGTTTCACAGGCCAGTATTATTCTGGAAACCCTGCGTAAAAAGATTGCCGACCTGCGCATGGCGGCCTCGGCGACGGAATCCTTCTCGATTACCGTCAGTATCGGTATCGCCGAATATGACTACCATCCGGACTACAAACAGTTGGTGGATAAAGCCGACCGCGCACTGTATCTGGCAAAAAGCCGTGGCCGTAACCGCGTCGAAACCTATCAGGAATAACTTTTCCCTTTCCGCAGAAAATAAATACCCCCTTCAGGGTATTTATCTGACCCGTGTTAATACTCGTGCTGTTATTTTTAATAGGGCTTTTGCCTGGCACAAAAATAACAGCCGCTGAATAAGATGTAAATCAAATACATGATATCTTTATCGCGTTAGCATATCCCGGTGATGCGTCCTCCTGAATGCAGGAAGGAAACGATGAGGGATAATAAAATCATGAACGGGAATAAGAGAACACGCTGGCAGCGCCGTCCAGGCACCACCGGAGGAAAACTGCCATGGAATGACTGGCGGAATGCCAGCACCTGGCGAAGAGCCACCCAGTTTCTTCTGCTGGCGATTAATATCTATATTGGCGTGACCTTTTATTACTGGGTCCGCTATTTTGAGACCGGCGGCACCAGCGTGTATATTCCCAGACCGGGAGGGATTGAAGGGTGGCTGCCTATCGCCGGGCTGATGAACATCAGGTATACGCTGGAAACCGGATACCTTCCGCCGATCCACGCCGCCTCCATGCTGCTGCTCGTCGCGTTTATACTGATAAGTCTGCTGTTAAAAAAATCATTCTGCTCGTGGCTCTGTCCGGTGGGGACGCTGTCAGAGTTGATTGGCAATCTGGGTAAAAAACTCGTTGGCCGCCATTTCACACTGCCACGCTGGCTGGATTTGCCGCTGCTGAGCCTGAAATATCTGCTGCTGAGCTTCTTTCTGTATATTGCCCTGTCGATGCCCGCGCAGGGGATCCAGTACTTTTTGATGTCTGCCTACGGCATGATTATCGACGTCAAGATGCTCGATTTCTTCCGCCACATTGGCACGGCGACGCTGGTTTTCGTGGCGATTATCAGCATCATGAGCCTGTTTATTCGTAACGCCTGGTGTCGCTATTTATGCCCGTATGGTGCCCTGCTCGGCCTCTTCTCCCTGCTCTCTCCATTTAAAATCCGGCGTAATGCAGACAGCTGCATCGACTGCGGAAAATGCGCGAAGAACTGCCCGTCAAACATTCCGGTGGACAAGCTTATTCAGGTTCGCACCGTTGAATGTACCGGCTGCATGACCTGCGTTGAATCATGCCCGGTCGCCTCAACGCTGACGTTTTCACTGCAGAGACCGACCGGCAACGCCGCACCTAAACCGTGGTGGCAACGCGTCGCTTTACCTGGATGGGGAATGACGCTACTGCTGCTCGGTATTCTATTTGCCGTCATTGGCTATGCGATGTATGCCAACGTCTGGCAGACGCCGGTACCGGAGCATATGTATTTTCAGTTGATACCGAAAGCCAGAATGATCGGGCATTAACGTTTACCGCCTTGCAGACCATCAAACACCCTGCCAATTCTGGCAGGGTTTCCGCCTTTTTCGACCATTTTAAGATTAATGAACTTGTGCCATCGGCGTCCCGTTTATACAACCTTAAATAGCCTCTGGAATAATTCTATTTTTATTTCATGTTCGGCAATAAGGGACCTCAATAATGCGCGGGAATAAAACCATGACTAAAATGAAACTGGCACTGTTATTACCTCTTTTTCTGGCTGGCTGTTCAATGAGCGACGGGGAGTTAAGAAACGCCTACGCTCAGCATTATCAGCAGCCGACGGCTTATGTTGAGGTCTATAAGCAAAAAATAGCCAGCATGGACATTAATGCACTGGCGCAATATGCCGCCACAGAAGACAAGAAGAAAATGCGCGGACAGCCGCGGCTGAAAATAGACAACTTCATTACCATTGAGAACGTGCAGGCGAAGGGAAATCGGGTGGTCTACGATTACTCGTTGTCAGAAAGCTGGCAGGCGTTACCCGCCGATAAGCAGCGCGAGAAGCAGACTAATATGAACAGGGATTTGATTTATCGTACCTGCTCGCTGGAAACAGTGCGTCTGGCACAGGCGAAAGGGCTGGAAGAGGAGCATAACTACTACAGCCAGTACCCGGACAAGCTCGCCTTTACCCTGAGAACCAGCGCCCAGATTTGTATCCAGAACGGCTTTACGCAATAACCGGTCTGGTCATCAACGGGCCATCAATGCCTGATGGCGCTTCGCTTATCAGGCCTACATGAGTGTGCGCCCCGTAGGCCGGATAAGGCGCCAGCGCCGCCATCCGGCTAAAAACCGATGGTTAACATCAGAATTTCCACGACACACTGCCAACGATACTGCGCTCCGCACCGAAGTAGCAATACGAGAGCGAGTTACAAGCCGCCACGTAGCGTTTATCGGTCAGGTTGTTGACGTTCAGTTGCGCACTCAAACCCTTAATCCCAATATTCGTTAAGTCGTAGCCTACCGCCATATCCACCAACGTGTACGACGGCAGAGTATGGGTATTCAGGCGATCGCTGGTGATCCCGTTGACGTAGCGCACGCCAGATCCCAGCGTCAGGCCGTCCAGCGGACCACTTTTCACATCGTAGCTCAACCAGGTGCTGGCCTGATTACGCGGGGCGTACACCGCACGCTTACCCTGCTCCTCCGGACTGCTCTTCTTGTAGCGAATGTCGGTATAGGTGTATGCCGCCTGCAGGCGGAAGCTCTCCGTCAGTTGGCTAATCGCCTCCAGCTCGACCCCTTCCGATTCAATTTCGCCAATTGAGCGGTACGGGTCGGTCGGTTCTTCTTTGGTGGCGATATTGGTCTGATTGATACGGAATACCGATGCGCTAAACTGGCTGTTCAGCCCCTCCGGTTCATACTTCAACCCGGCTTCCCACTGCTTGCCTTTCATTGGCTCCAACAGGTTGCCGTTTTCGTCGGCAAAGCTGGTCGGTGTGAACGCGGTGGAGTAACTGATGTACGGCGCGAAACCGTTATCGAACAGATAGAGCAGCGCGGCACGAGTGCTGAAGTTGTTTTTATCCAGATCGCTGCGGGTATCGTTTATCTTATCAATGTTCGACACGCTGACCTGATCGTAACGGCCACCGAGCGTAATGCGCCAGCGATCCCATGACATCTGATCCTGCAAATAGTAGCCCGTCTGGCGCAGCTTGTGTTTTTCACGCGCGTACATGTTGATGTAATCCGGCTTCGCGCCGTACACCGGGTTAAAGGCGTCAATCGGCGGGAAAGCACCGTAATAGCCGGTGGTGTTGTTGCTGCGACTCTGATAGTCAATGCCCACCAGCAGGCGGTGGTTCACCTGCCAGGTATCCACGCTGCCGTCGAGTTGGTTATCCAGCGTAATGGCCGACATATTCTCATCGGAGCCGGAATAGCCGCGGTTGAGTTCAGTGTCATTCAGCCAGCCCGCCGCATACACCTGATTAAGTTCAACATCGGTATGCAGATAGCGCAGCTTTTGTCGTACCGACCAACCGTTGTCGAACATGTGCTCGATGTTGTAGCCCACCATGTTCTCGCGACGATCGTATTTGTCGTAGTCATCCTCACCTTCAAAGAAGGTATTGGAAATCTTTTGCCCGTCGTGCGGCACCACGGTGCCATCATATGGCAGACCCGAGTGGCTGCCACCTTCCGGATCGCGGTGCAGGTAGGCCATCAGGTCGAGACGCGTCTGGTCGGTGATACGCCAGGTCAGGCTGGGCATCAGCGCGTAGCGTTCTTCCTTCAACGGACCAAACTGCGAGTCCGCATAGCGTGTCATCCCACTCAGACGCGCCGCCACGCGATCGTTATCATCCAGTGCGCCGGTGACGTCAAAGGCGGCGCCACGCTGGTTGTTATTGCCGGCAAACAGCTTCACTTCACCACCCGCATCAAACGACGGTTTACGTGAGGTCAGCGCCACAATGCCCCCCGGTGAAGAACGGCCATACAGCACCGAAGCCGGACCGCGCACCACTTCAATATTGTCGAGGAACCACGGATCGACCACCAGTGAGCTGTGCGAGTTGGTATCACCCATCATCTTCAGGCCATCGAGATAGACGTTATCGAGGCTGCCGTCGGAGAAACCTCGCAGCACAATATAGTCAAAGCGGTTAGAGGCACCAATCTGATTGCTGTACACCCCTGGCGTGTAGCTGACGGCCTGGCGCACGCTGGTGGCTCCCTGCTCTTCAAACTGTTCACGAGTAATGATCGACACCGACTGCGGGGTTTCAATATCCGGCGTGGCAAGCTTGGTGGCGCCGCTCTGCATTTGCGAGGTGACCACCACCGTATCGTTTTTTGTTGTTTCCTGCGCCAGCAGAGGAAAAGCCACGCTGCCGGTCACCCATCCCACCAGCAGCGCCAACCGAGTCTTCGCGAACATGAACATCTCCCAAGGCATTTCTAATTGTAAATGAGAATTATTGCGCTTTTTATGCCAGAGATAGCTATGCCGGATGCCAGGTTACGTATGCGCAGCGCCAAAATGCGATTCAGACGCGCGCATAAAACGGAGAAATGGATTAGCAAGGTTTGAGGATATCGCCAGGCGAGAAACCGTAGCGGCGACGAAAGGCGGTCGAAAAGTTGGTGGCGTGCTGGTAGCCCGACATCCATGCCGCCTGCTGTACGCTGTACCCTTCTAATAAATACCCCCGCGCCCGTTCCAGACGGCAGTCGCGCAGGTAGTCAAATACGGAGCAACCATACGCCGCACGAAACTTGCTGCGCAGGCTGCTGGGGCTCATCGCCGCACGCTGGGCCAGTTCGCTGAGGGTGTAGTCATTTTCCGGCGTCTGTTCCAGCAAACGACGCACAATCTCGAGGCGTTGCTGTTCGCCGCTGGCAGCCTGGCGTCTGCTGCTCTCCACCTGACAGACGCTGAGACCGTGGCCGAACAGTTGCAAAATAAGCCCTTCCAGCATCAACTGGCGGGATACATTACTGAGCGTGGTCTGCTGGGCGTACTGTAATCCACTGAGCAAAAAGCCCGGCACTTGCCAGATAAGTGTTGGCGTCTGGCATCTTTCCCATTCAACCATTAACGACTCCAGCAAGCCCGTGCGCCACGCACCGTCCGGATACAGTCCCAACGATAACGTTCGCAGCTTGCAGTCCGCAGGGTGACGGGCGCTCATGGTCTGATGTTCGCTGAGGCGAGAACTAAACGCCATGCCGGAACGCACCACATGCTGCTGCCCGTTGAGAGTCAATGTCACACAACCTTCCAGCACCACCAGCATATACAGGGGAGTGCTGTGGCGGGAGGTAGTTTCGTAGGGTTGCAGCACCTGCACATCGGAGTGGGTAACACACATCCCGCAGGGCAGCGTCATCTCTTCGACTTTGCCCCGTAGCACGTGGCTGGCATGGGGGAAATCCAGCTGTTGCGAAAGCTGCGGAAAGCGGTAATCAATGCCGTAACGCTCACCAAAATCCATAAACTCACTGACGGAGAAGGTTCGTGCCAGCCGTGCGGCTGTATTTTGGCCGGTGGTGTTGTTCATGCTCTCTTCTGCACAGGAAATGGGTTTCACTCTGTGTGTAACATTATCATTACCTGCAGAACGCAACAATAATAATGAGAACTATTATCAACATCACCGAGCTATGAGCTACTTTGCCACGCAAGACGGTGCTGCTTTACGAATACTCATTGTGACTAAGCACAATGATTTTTAATGTTTGCATCAGGAGCAGAGAATATAAACAGTAACCGTTTCCCGACTATCTACCGGGACTCTTACCCACGACAGTGAATCCACGCTAATAGCCACCATTTCATTCTCCAGCCTCAGCACAGGGGTAAGACTGTCCGGAACCGAAACGCTTTCACCTATCTCTATCATGCCCCGAAAAACGATGGACACGTAGTCAGGAGCATCAGACAATCTTATCCATTCAGTCGTTACCGCTAACTTACGCATAAACATCCTCTGTCCTTCTCCATTATGTCTCTCCAACATCTTTTCTTTCAGTTCAGATAAAACATCATGATCTAGCCTACTCATATTCATTATTCATCTGAAAGAAAATAGAAGTAATAAAATTCATTTGAAGGATGCTTCACAAACTCAACCGGAAGGTTATTTTTGATAAAAAGTGATTTTGCGAATTCAACATCACCATAAACTCGCAAACAGAAAGGTTTTAAAATCTGGCCCTGAATACCAAAACACTCCTGCAATCTGGCATCATCCATAAAGATAAAATTACCTTTCCTGATCTTAATATTCTCACTCAGATCGCGCCACTTCCCTGGTGTGAGCAAGAAATGCTCCCAGCCATTATTCCTCAACACTTCAATAACATGAGTAAACTTAAAATAGTAACTCTGCATTGTCACATCACCACTAGAGGTGGCATATAAATATTCTATTTTAAATTTAAGTTGTGCGTTGATACTTTTCTTTTTTCCCTCATCAATTAACCACTGAATTTCGTTCGCAACGATTTTAGAAAATATCTTCCTCTTTTTTGCTGTCGCTAACCAGTTCATAATAAAAAGATGCTCTGACATTTTAGAGTAAATTTTATGATCATGTATGGCGATACCAACGGCAACTAATGCGCTCCAGGTAAACGTTTCAAGTTCATCCTGATAATTGTGCCTCAACTTGCTAACTGTCGCTAAATTCCTTACCACTTAAAACCTACCCAGATATATCGTAATTGCATTTAGATTTTGTATAGCGCCATTCAGGAAATGGCGACTATCAAATCAGCAAACCTCCTAGTATAGCGACCGGAGGTTTGCTGGAGGCTGGCATTGCTAATAGAAAATACCGATGATAAGAGTATGGGTAATAAAACCAACTATTAACGGTACGGCAGTACGTTTTACCACATCAAAAGGCGTAATCTTCGCACCACTTGAAACGGCAATCACAACACCAGAGACTGGTGAAATAGCCCGCCCCATATGGGATGCTTGTTGCATAGGCAGGATCATCGCAACGGCGTTAGCGCCCATACTTGCGGCAATTTGCGGGATAAGCTCAACAAATGCCAGGAATGGTGCATTGCCCGATCCCATGATAATAGCAGCGGCAAGCGTCACCAATGCAAACACCACCGCCATGGCAAATGGCGGTAATCCCACGTGTTCTGCCATCAGAATTAATTGATCGATTGCACCTATAACTTTAATACCATGCGCAAAAACCCCGGCGGCAACCAGCAATCCAACCACACCGGTAAACGCGGTGCCCATTCCTTTAAGAAAATGGCTGAATCCTTCACACACTGACTTTAAATCACGCGCCCGTAACCACTCAATCAGCATACATATGGCCATTGAAATGAGGACAATGGTGATAATATTCAGGTTAATGCCGCTGACAAACATTGCGGATGACCCTACCGCCATCAGTATTGGAAGCATGGGGAGTAACGCATAGAAAGCAGGTGCTTTTCCTGAATCAGTGACCTCCGTGACACCGATTTCCCGAGGGAGAGTCCCCGCTTTGCGATCGCAATGCCGCTGCCAGAAAAAATGGCTGATTCCCACAACAAGTACGGTTACCAGAGCCGCAGGTCCCTGATGGTAAACAACATATTCCACCACATCCATATTAACCGCTTTAGATCCCCGGATAGCATCAATTGCCGTCGGGGTGTACGCCACCCCAAGCGAAGTGGCGATAACGCCAGCGGCAGAGGCTGCAGAGAGCCCTAACCCCAGCATAATCGGGAACATTGTCCCCATCAGTAACACGGCGAGCCCGGTCGCGGAAGGAATGGCCAACTGCAGGAGGCTAGCGAGCAGGTAGGAGAAAAAAAGCAAAATATAGGGCGATCGCAGAGCCCGTAATGGTTTCGTCACAACGCGCACTACGGCCTCATTTGCTCCGATATGATCCATATAATGCGCGAATCCCATTAACGCCATAATCATCAAACCGAGATCGGCGGCACGCGTACTAAAGAGATCGCGCATAACTTCGAATGGATCGAGAAATGAAATTCCCGTACCGGCAACCCCTTTCGGCAATACGGAACCCCAGCCTGTTAAGCCGGTACAAATCATCAATACCAAACCGGCAATGAATAACACCGGTTCAGCACGATAACCTTTGAGGATCAGTCGGGCGACCACCACGATAACCAGGAGGGCAATAAAGACCTGGATCATGACTGAGATCTCCCTTTGGCAAACTCAGTAAAAGTCTCCTCAATCACGGCCACCACGACATCGCTGGCTGCCCGTAATGAACTCACCGGCAGGTATTCATAAATTGAATGAAAATTATGGGCTCCGGTAAATATATTCGGGCAAGGCAATCCTTTTTGCGACAGCACCGCACCATCATACCCACCACGCATAGCGACAGGTTGCGGGGTAATTCCACATTTCTGATAGGCGCGTAATGCAATATCGATAGGATAGTGAGCATTGCCCTGCAGACTGTTGAACACATTTGCATAACGATCGACTAAGTGGCAGACCACACTATTTTCGCCCCACAGAGCATTGGTACTTTGCGCAAGCTGCTGAATGAATGCCATACGTGCCTTATAGCCTTCTTCAGTGAAATCTCGAATATCCAGCTTAAGCACTGTACGGGCGCTGTTACCCTGCAACTGTTTTACCCAGTAATAGCCTTCACGGCCTTCCGTATATTCAGGTGCTTCCCCGCCAGGCAGCATAGCAATGAACTTATGGGCCATCAGCAAAGAGTTCTTAAGCTTACCTTTGGCTGACATAGGGTGTGCAGACTGCCCGGTAAAGATAATTTCGGCATCACCTGCATTCCAGTTCTCATAGACAAACTCACCGATACCGCAGCAATCCAGGGTATAGCCAAAGTCAGCACCAAAGCTGGCAACGTCAAAGGCTTTGGCACCACGTAATCCTTGCTCCTCATCAGGAACAAAACCAACCTTCACAGGCCCGTGTTTAATCTCTGGATGCGCCACGAGATACTGTAAGGCATTCATAATCGCAGCGATGGCAGCTTTATCATCAGCTCCTAACAGGCTGGTTCCGTCAGTCACGAGCAGGTCATCACCGATATAATTTTTCAGTTCCGGGAATTCACTTTCACGCAGATAAATATTCAGCTCTTTATTCAGGCACAAATCCCCACCGCGATAATGAAGACGTTGCGCATGCGTGTCCGCGGTCTGTTCCGCGCTGGTATCCAGATGACCAAAGAAGGAAACAACAGGAATATTATCGTCTGTATTTCCAGGTAATGTTGCCGTCACGATGGCGGTATCCCGGACCTCAATGTTTTCCATTCCTAATGCTTCAAGTTCTGTTGCCAACCGTTTTGCCAGCACCATCTGGCCTGGGGAAGAAGGCATTATGCCATTAGCGCCATTTTCCCTTGAAGTCGTGGTATTGATTTTGGTGTAATTAATAAAGCGTTCAACAATATCCATTGTAGGAGATCCTTTAATATTTTATTTACGAGGTACTGCGGGAGGATACTTGCGTGTAGCGCGAGTTGAATAAATCATAGAATTAAATAAAACCGACGTTCATCCCAGAACGTCGATTCTATGAGCATTACAACAACGATTTATATAGAGGGAAAATAATAATTTCACCCGTGATTAATAATCATCCTTTGGATTGATAAAATCATGTTCCCGGTCCGTTTCTACCGCTATTTTCCATGGTGTTAAGCTAACAGAAGGTATGAACGACGTCCGTAGTCTGAGAGGTAATAGAAATCATTTAGATTCTTGAACCCTGTACAGTTCTAAGACACACCATCGCTATATTTTTTTAATGAACAAATACCGTAACAGCAACGAGCAACCGTTTGCACCACTCTACAAATAGCCACTTAGCGCGCTAAAATCCGTGAGCAGAATCACAATTAATTCAATACAACAAAAAACCTAACACACTAAAAAAAAAGATAATTATAAAGATATCTTTACTGTAAGCCAGCAAATATAAAAGTTACTGAATCATTCACTTCAAAATAACACCGTGACGGTACTATTATGAAGCAATCGTAATTTCAATTAAATATAATACGTAACATCATCCACCTTCTCCCTATCTCATTAATAATGCTTAGGCATGATAAAATTTGCTCATATCTACTATTTCCAGTAGAACTGGATAAAGTACCATGTATAAAAAAACCTCTGCCCACGGAAGAGACACAGGGCAGAGGTAACACGGGTGTTAAGGATGATTTTATAGTTTTAGTAATAACAAAAGAGCTTCTTGCAGGATCGAGTATACACAATTATTAACAGATAGAAAATTCTTTAAAAAACCGCCATACTACATTCAGCAGAGTAAGACATTATTATTATAAACAGAAACTTATCAAAAACCAGGTGTTATCCGCAGTAATATTAAAGAATACTTATCTATTATGTGGCACATCCAAGGATTGCGCATCTACATTGCTAATGGCAATGCTATAATCCTTCATGAAAGATAAAATTTATTTAATACTTCAACACTCTGATAACATCAAAATAGTTTAAAGTAGAACGATGAAATAAATGCGACACCATCATTTTCCAGCGACAGATCACACTTTCTCTACTGGATGATTCCCTTCCAGCGTCCGGTTGTTATCATTTGACCCGTAAATATTTTTCAACTCAACCCGAGGCTTTGATGCTGGAGAATGTAATCATCCGATAATCAGCTTACCGACCTTTTCAGGCCGGACTGGTTATCAATGCGCCGAAATCGAATGCGGACACCGCGGTGTGTTTGCACGTTTTGCACATGATGATTAAACAGGTTTTCCAGTATGAATTTATCCCGTCAGGAACAACGTACCTTACACGTTCTCGCTAAAGGTGGCCGTATTGCGCACGTCCGCGATGCCTCAGGCCGCATCACTGCCGTTGAATGCTACAGCCGCGAAGGGCTTTTGCTCAGCGACTGCACGCTCGCCGTCTTCAAAAAACTCAAAACTAAAAAGCTGATCAAGTCCACCAACGGTCAGCCCTACCGTATCAACACCACCGGGCTGAACAACGTTCGCGCCCAGTTAGATAATCGCTAAGGAGAGTGTGATGGATATTCCACGTATTTTTACGATCAGCGAAAGTGCACATCGCATCCATAACCCGTTCACCGCGCAGAAATATGCCACATTAGGTCAGGCACTGCGCATGACTCCGAGAACCAACATTCTGGATCTCGGTAGCGGATCGGGTGAAATGCTATGTACCTGGGCGCGCGTTCACGGCATTTGCGGTGTGGGGATCGATATGAGCCAGCTGTTCAGCGAGCAGGCAACACAGCACGCTGCACAGTTGGGCGTCGGCGAGCAGGTCAGTTTTATCCATGACGACGCGGCCGGTTATATTGCCGACGAAAAAGTCGATATCGCCGCCTGCATTGGTGCAACCTGGATTGCGGGTGGCGTCGTCGGAATGGTCGATCTGCTAGCAAAGAGCCTTAAGCCCGGAGGAATAATTCTCATCGGTGAACCGTACTGGCGTCAGGTCCCCGCGACGGCAGAGATAGCCCTGGCCTGCGGCACCTCATCCGTGGCCGACTTTCTTACCTTGCCAGACCTTATCGACTCTTTCGGCAAACGGGGCTATGACATGGTGGAAATGGTGCTGGCAGATAAGGAAGGCTGGGACCGATACGAAGCCGCGAAGTGGATGACGATGCGTCGCTGGTTGGAGGAAAACCCTGATGATGATTTTGCGCAGGTGGTGCGGACGGAGCTGACGATAGCCCCCAAACGCCACGCCATGTACACGCGGGAATACTTCGGCTGGGGCGTGTTTGCACTTATGCAGCGGTAAAACAATACCGTCGGTATAGCCAGATGGGTTATACCGACGTACAGATTTACCGGTCTGTTACTTCATTAATACATCAACAAATTTGGCCAGCCATTCAGGATGTGCTGGCCATGCCGGTGCGGTGACCAGATTGCCGTCAACGTGAGCCTGGTCAATGCCGATATCCGCGTAATGCCCGCCACTCAGGCGAATTTCAGGCGCGCAGGCTGGATAGGCGCTACAGGTGCGGTTTTCTAACACGCCGGCTGCGGCTAACAGCTGTGGGCCATGACAGACGGCGGCGATCGGTTTGCCCGCCGAGTTGAAGTCCTGAACCAGTTGAATAACATCCGGGTTCAGCCGGAGATACTCCGGAGCGCGTCCACCGGGGATCAGCAGCGCGTCATAATCAGCCGCCCGCGCGTCAGCAAAATTCGCATTCAGGGTAAAACGATGTCCGGGTTTTTCGCTGTAGGTCTGCGCCCCGTCAAAATCATGAATGGCAGTCTGAACATAGTCCCCTTCACGTTTATCCGGGCAGACGGCGTCCACGCGGTGACCTAACATTTTCAGCGCCTGAAAAGGCACCATCGTTTCATAATCTTCGACATAATCTCCGACCAGCATCAGTATTTTTTTCATCAATGTCCCCGCCCATAGCGATTAAGTGCAGAAATAACGGCCCTTTTTACTATAGTTCACGCGCTATACGTCATTAATAAATACCGTAGAATAATCGGCCGGATCACAGTCTGCACAGGGGTACGTCAGAAGGTCGCATTCATCTTAAGCACAAGGGAAAGCGCTACTAATAAATATAAATTATCTATAAATATATAATTGAGAAATTTTAATACCAGCCTGTTACGCCCATTAATTAAGAGTGAATGAATTGCATGTAAGAATCCCTGTGTTATATTTCGACTGAACTTTCACGACATATAATTATTTATTATTTAATAAATAAATGCTGTCTATTATTTATCATCTATTATTATTCTGTTCAGCGTAAATCGGCGAATAGACAAAAAAGGTTTTCCCATGATCACAAGACGTTCGTTCGTCAGACAGAGTCTGGTGACGTCAACGAGTATGTTACTCGCCAGTATAACGGGTATCGGCTTCAGTAAATTGGCCAGCGCAGCAGAAACCCACCGCTGGCTAATGCCAGATGAAGGTGCGCCCCATGCGGCAACCTGGATGGCATTTGGCGCCAGTGCAGAGATCTGGGAGCCTCACCTGCTGCCGGTAGTCCAGGGAAACCTGGCCCTGATCGCCAAAACCATCGCCGCATTTGAACCGGTAAATATGCTGGTTCGCGAAGAAGACAGCGACCTCGCGGCAAAGCTGTGTGGGCCATCGGTCCATGTGTTGGTGCAGTCAATTGACGATCTGTGGATCCGCGATACGGGACCGGTGTTTGTGAAAAACACTGCCGGCACACTCGGCGGAGTCGGGTTTAATTTCAACGGTTGGGGCGATAAACAGGAACATGAGCGCGACGCAAAAATCGCTGAGTTCGTCACCAATGACGCTAAGGCTGAATTTATTCTTTCGTCACTAACGCTTGAAGGTGGCGGTATCGAAGTGGACGGCGAAGGCACGGCGATTATTACCGAAAGCTGCGTTATTAACCCAAACCGCAACCCCGGCGTAAGCAAAACAGAGTGTGAGGCCGAACTAAAGCGCCTGCTGGGGCTGGAAAAAATCATCTGGTTACCGGGTATCGCCGGGAAAGATATTACCGATGGGCATACAGACTTTTATGCCCGGTTTACGCATCCGGGTACGGTCGTCGCGGGTCTCGAGCTGGATGCGTCATCGTTCGATTACGCCGTAACCCGCCGTCATCTGGCGATATTACGTGCCGCGACGGACGCCAAAGGACGTCGCCTGAACGTCGTAGAGCTGGAAGGCCCCACCACAATCCGCCAAACCTATGCAAACGACGACTTTGCCGCCGGCTATATCAATTTTTACGTCTGCAATGGCGCCGTTATTGCGCCAGAGTTTGGTGATAAACGAACCGACCGCAATACCCGCGCTATTTTGCAGGAGCTGTTTGCTGATCGTGAAATTATTCAACTGAATATCGACGGTATCGCAGCAGGCGGCGGTGGTATTCACTGCGCCACGCAGCAGCAACCTCATTAAAGCGCAGCGTATTACAGCTTACGCGATCGCCTTGGGGTTTAAGTTCTTGTGCTGTAAACCCGACGCACAGGGCGATCCCCCTGTGCGTTTTTTTATTTCTGGAACACGGTGATGGGCAACGTTCGTGAAGTACTACAAAAATAAACGGCAGGTCATTTTTTGACATCAATAATCAATAAAAGCATGCCCTGTACTGTTCCGGCATGCCGGAATCTCCCTTCACACACGCACAGGACGGGATCATGAAAATGCAATTCACTACAAAATATCTGCCGCTGATTTGTCTGGTCTCAAGCGGGCTGCTCTATTCAGCTTCGGTAAACGCCATGGGAAATGACGATACCACGACGCCAACCTGCCCGAAGGGCCAGGTTTACGACAACAAAACCAAAAACTGTTTACCAGAAAAAAGCAGTATGATCGACGATCAGGATAAAACACAGTATGCGTATCACCTGGCGAAAACCGGTCACTATCAGGACGCTATCAATTTACTCGATACCTTACAGCAACCCAATACGCGTGAGGCCTGGAACTATCGGGGTTATGCCACCCGCAAACTGGGTCGTACGGATGAAGGGATTGGCTATTATCAACGCTCGATTGCCCTTGATCCGCATTATGCCAAAGTACGCGAATACCTCGGTGAGGCATGGATGGTTAAGGGTCGCCCCGATCTGGCAAAAGCGGAACTGGCCACCATTAAAACCCTCTGCGGCACTCAATGCGAAGAATATCGCGACCTTAAAGCCGCGATCGACGGGCACCCTGAGTCATAGGCCAGAGAGGAACGAGAAATAGCGGCAATGGCGTGCGTTTATCTTCATTGGGGGCATCTTTCTGAACCGAACACAGAATGCCCCCATTAATGCCACCAACAGGAACGTGATGTCTGTTGAGGTCGATTAACGCTGGAGATTTAGAAACATGTCAGAAGCTAAAAAATACGGGCTTTAAGTTGATTTCGGTAGACCTGGGAAGAGTTTGAAATGGTGCCGATAATAGGAGTCGAACCTACGACCTTCGCATTACGAATGCGAAGTTTTTATATTTTAACTGCTTGAACAACCATCAGAAATCACAAATTTATCATTTTAAATCATAATATTAAAACAAAAAACCTGTTGATGTAAATTGATGAGTGTTGATGTTTATCCTTTCAATTTACTTACACCAGCCGTTACATTACTGTAAACCGTAATCCCCAACAGGAACCCTAAAAATGGCGCTTTCAAGACAAAAACTAACCTTCGAACGAATTCGAAGATTTACTTTACCTGAAGGGAAAAACCAAGTTTTCCTTTGGGATACGGACGTAACAAGCTTGGCATGTCGAGCAACTCGTGGAGCAAAAGCCTTTGTATTCCAAAGCCTGTATGCGGGAAAAACCCTTCGCATGACCATTGGCAACATTAACGATTGGAGGATTGATGATGCGAGGGCCGAAGCCAGGCGACTGCAAACATTAATCGATACTGGGATAGATCCGCGTATAGCTAAGGCGGAAAAAATTGCTGAAGCGGAATCACAGCAGGCTGAATCTCGTAAAACGAAGGCAACCTTTTCAAGCGCTTGGGAAGATTATCTTGATGAATTGAGAACCGGAATCAGCGCAAAAACTAAACGCCCCTACTCTGCACGCTACATTGCCGATCACGTTAACTTGTCCAGTCGTGGAGGCGAAAGTAAAAAAAGAGGCCGGGGCCCAACCTCACCTGGGCCACTGGCTAGCCTGCTCGACCGACCATTATCAGAACTAACACCAGAGAACATTGCCGAATGGCTAAGTACAGAGAGACAAAATCGGCCTACCGTCACTGCTCATGCCTACCGTCTGTTGCGTGCATTCATCAAATGGGCTAATTACCAGAAAAAATATCAGGGAATAATCCATGGCGATCTTGCACAAGATCATAACGTGAGAAAAATGGTTCCAATATCAGCGAGCAAAGCGGGAGATTGCTTACAAAAAGAACAGCTCAAAAGCTGGTTCAGTGCCGTGCGTAGCCTCAATAATCCCATTGCATCAGCCTATCTCCAAGTGCTTTTGCTCACCGGTGCACGGCGTGAAGAAATTTCCTCACTTCGCTGGTCTGACATAGATTTCAAATGGTCAAGCATGCGAATTAAAGACAAGATCGAAGGCGAGCGAATTATCCCCCTCACTCCCTATGTTTCTGACTTGTTACGCTCACTGATGGAGATCCCCAATCGTGGTACAAACGAGGAGAATTGGGTTTTCAGAAGTAACAGCAAAAGTGGCAAAATTATTGAACCGCGTTCAGCACATAATAGAGCATTAACTCGCGCGGAGTTACCACATATCAGCTTGCACGGATTGCGCCGTAGTTTTGGGACCCTCGCTGAATGGGTCGAAGTACCAACAGGTATTGTTGCGCAGATTATGGGCCATAAGCCTAGGGAAGGTGCGAATAAGCAGGTCA